>JALEVV010000056.1 GCA_022788185.1 Spirochaetales bacterium
TATATGATACCGGCGATGTTTATCATGTCGCCCAGGTATCCGAAGTCATCGCTGCCATACAGTTTTACCGTCAGTGTCCTCATAGGAATATTATAGCATAATATACAGCCGCCTTTCATCCCACGGCCAAGGCGCGTGGGCTTTCCCGGTGGCTAATTTGTAAATCATGGTGAACAGCTTTTTAAGGAAAGAGGTACTCCAGTTCAGGAATACCTCTTTATGTGTGTTTAAAGCTCCTTACCCGTCAGCATTCTGTATGCTTCCAGATACTTCGCAATTGTCTTATCCGCAACGTCCAGGGGAAGCGTCCAGTCATTTCCGGGATTGGCCTTCAGCCAGTCCCTGGCAAACTGCTTGTCGAAGGAAGGCTGTCCATGGCCTGCCTCATACTCTGAAAGCGGCCAGAAGCGGGAGGAGTCGGGAGTGAGCATCTCATCGGCCAGGACTATATTGTCATTTTCATCAAGACCGAACTCAAACTTAGTGTCCGCAATGATGATCCCCCTTGAAAGGGCGTAGGCGGCACACTTTTCATAGAGCGCGATGGTGGCATCCTTAAGCCTCGTGGCATACTCCTCACCCTTTCCGGGATAGTACTTCTCCAGATGTGCGATGCTCTCCTCAAAGGAGATGTTCATGTCATGCTCACCCAGTTCGGCCTTGGTGCTGGGAGTGTAGATGGGATGGGGAAGCTTTTCCGATTCCCTCAGTCCCTCGGGCAGCCTGATACCGCATACTGTGCCGTTCTTCTGATAGGAGGCCCAGCCGGAACCGGTGATGTATCCCCTGACTATGCACTCCAGCGGCAGCATCCTGAGTTTCCTGCACAGCATTGACTTGCCTTCGAACTCCGGAGTCCTGAAGAACTCAGGCATGTCGTTCACATCGGTTGAGATCATGTGGTTCGGTATGATGTCCTCAGTGCAGTCGAACCAGAACCTGGACATCTGGGTAAGCACCGTACCCTTCTTTCCGATTACGTTGTTAAGAATGACGTCAAAACAGCTGATCCTGTCCGTCGCGACCATGATAAGGGTATCGCCGTTATCATAGATCTGTCTTACCTTTCCTTCCTTTATGGGTTTCATCTCAATACTCCTTCAGGGCCCTGAATCCGATATCACTCCTGTGGAACAGGGCCTCAGACTTTATCTTCTCAACGCTTCTGTATGCATTGTCACGGGCTTGGCTTACACTCCTGCCCTTTCCGCTAACGAAAAGCACCCTGCCACCTGCAGTATAGTACTTTCCGTCCTTTTCCGCCGTACCCATATGGAAAATCACGGGAGCCTTCTCATCGATGTTTTCGATGAGGACGCCTTTCGTGCTCGTGGCCGGGTACCCGATACTGGCAAGAACCACTCCGAGATAAGTGTCCTCATCAAAGGAGTACTCAGGCACCCTTCCTTCCAGCACATCGGTGCATATCCTGTAGAAATCACCCCTGAGGGCCTGAAGGATGACCTCAGTCTCCGGGTCTCCAAAGCGGCAGTTGAACTCAATCGTCCTAACACCCTTTTCCGTCAGCATCAGACCGCCGTATAGGATTCCCTGATAGTTTCTGCCCTCCTTCACCATTGCCTCTGCCATGGGCTTCATTACCTTCTCCATGGCCTCATCGATGGCACTCTGAGGAATGTGGGTAACGGGAGTGTACGCTCCCATGCCTCCCGTGTTCTCTCCCTCATCGTTGTCATATGCCCTCTTGTGATCCTGGGCAATCTGGAGAGGATAAACCGCCTCGTCCTTCACGAAGGCAAGCAGTGAGAACTCCTCACCCTCAAGGAATTCCTCGATGACAAGCGTGTTTCCTGCACCGCCGAACTTTCCGTCAACCATCATCTCCCGGGCAGCTGAAAGGGCTTGCTCACATGATTTTGCAATGATGACACCCTTACCTGCGGCAAGGCCGTCGGCCTTGAGAACTATGGGGTACTCCTGATGTTCAAGATATTCGGCAGCCCTCTCATAGTCGGTGAAGGTCTCATACTTTGCCGTCGGGATCGAATACTTTTTCATGATCTCCTTGGTGAAGGCCTTTGAGCCTTCAAGGATCGCAGCATTGGCCCTGGGGCCGAAGATCTTAAGCCCTTCAGCTTCAAACCTGTCGGCAATTCCCTTCACAAGCGGATCCTCAGGTCCGACGAACGTGAGGTCTATGCCATTCTCCTTTACGAAAGTCACCAGACCGTCGAAGTCGTCTGCCTTAATCGCGACCGTCTCGGCCACATCCCTCATTCCGGGGTTTCCGGGTGCCGCATAGACCTTTCCCACCATGGGACTTTCGGAAAACGCCCAGGCGATGGCATGCTCCCTTCCGCCTGAACCGATTACAAGCACCTTTGCTCCCCAGAGCTTTTTCAGCGTGTCGGTATAGAGTACATGCTCTATTTCATGAATCTTTGCCTCACACTCCGCTTCCGTCCATTCGGGATCGACATCAAAGCCCTGCTGGGCGATTATCGCTCCCGTATCCAGACCGGCATCGACGTAGTGGATCGTGACACCCATCCTCGGGGCATGGGCGGCATATGCCTGTCCTATGGCATCGAGACCCCTGAAGTCGGGAAGCAGGGAGGGATGGATGTTGATGATCCTGTTTTCATATGCTTCAAGCAGGACAGGGGATACAATGCGCATGTATCCCGCAAGAATGATCCATTCTACCTTCTTCTCCTCCAGCCTCTTCAGGATTGCCCTCTCGTAATCGGATTTTGAATCAAAGTCCCGTGGCGAGAGGACCAGTGTCTCCACGCCGTGCCTCTTACCCTTCTCTATGACCTTTGCCCTCTTCTGATCAACGACGAGAAGCTCAATGGATGCATCGAGCACATCCTTTTCGATGTTTTCGGCAATGGCCTCGAAGTTGGTACCGGTGCCGGATGCAAAAACAGCTATCTTCTTCATTCGATGACGATGCCTTCCCCATCGGTGACAGTGCCTATTACACTGGGCTTTTCCCCGTTTGCGGCAAGGATTTCCATTGTCCTTTCCACATCCTTTTCAGCAACAACCAGTATCATGCCGACGCCCATGTTGAAGACGTTGTACATGTCCTTTTCATCCACATTTCCAAGCTTCTGCAGGAACGGGAAGATCTCGGGGATCTCCCAGGAGCCTTTGTTTATCTTAATTCCAAGGCCTGGCTTCAGGCACCTGGGCATGTTCTCATAGAAGCCGCCTCCGGTGATGTGGGCAACCCCGTGGACATCCACTTCCTCAAGCACCTTCGAAACGGGACGGACGTAGATCCTTGTGGGCTCCAGCAGTGCATCCCCGAGCGGACGGGAGAGCGTGTATTTTTCCTTAAGATCCAGGTCATGGTCCTTGAATATGAGCTTCCTGACCAGGGAAAAACCGTTTGAATGAACGCCTGAACTCTGAAGCCCGATAACGACGTCACCTGATTCGGTCTTTGTTCCGTCTATCATCCGGGACTTCTCCACGGCACCTACGGTGAAGCCCGCAATATCATATTCATCCACGTCATACATGTCAGGCATCTCGGCAGTCTCACCGCCGATGAGAGCGCAGTCTGCAAGCACGCAGCCGTCGGCAACACCCTTCACTATCTGCTCGATCTTTTCGGGATGGTTCTTTCCGACAGCGACATAGTCCAGGAAGAACAGGGGTTTCGCCCCCTGGGCCAGCACGTCGTTGACGCACATTGCAACCACATCCTGTCCGATCGTATCGTGCTTATCCATCATGAAGGCCAGCTTAAGCTTGGTGCCGACTCCGTCGGTACCGGAAACCAGCACAGGCTCCTTATAGCCGAGCCCGGAGAGATCGAACATGCCTCCGAACGATCCGATTCCGCCCATTACGCCAGGAACGCTTGTCCTTGCCACATGCTTCTTTATCCTTCTGACGGACTCATATCCTGCTTCCAGGGATACTCCCGCAGCTTCATACTGTTTTGACATCCTCGTCTCCTTTAATCTTCACTTTTTCTCTTTCCTCAAAAAGCGGCGTCGGATAGTTGCGGTCAAAGCACGCCATGCACAGATCCTTCGCCCCGATTGCCTTCAGCAGTCCTTCCCTCGAGAGAAATCCGAGGGAGTCGGCACCTATGAGCTTTCCCACCTCATCCACACTCCTGTATGCACTGATGAGTTCATCGTAGGTGGGAGTGTCCACCCCATAGAAGCATGGTGCGATCATGGGAGGGGATGCGATGCGCATGTGCACCTCGGCAGCTCCCTGATCCCGTAGCATCTGAACGATCTGGCGGGAGGTGGTTCCCCTTACGATCGAGTCGTCGATGAGACATACTCTCTTATTCTTCACGACCGAGCGGATTGCTGAGAGCTTCATCTTCAC
The DNA here is from genome assembly GCA_022788185.1 of Spirochaetales bacterium. Taxonomy (GTDB): domain Bacteria; phylum Spirochaetota; class Spirochaetia; order Sphaerochaetales; family Sphaerochaetaceae; genus Bullifex. The sequence goes on from JALEVV010000056.1 coordinate 4,324, forward strand.
TCCCCGCTCCCTCAGGTCCTGGGACGGCTCAATGAAGGTACGTCCCATATACTTGTTCTTGATGAGTCCCGTTTCCAGCGGGATTCCGGACTCCTCTGAAAAGCCGCATGCGGCGGAAAGGGATGAGTCGGGAACACCTATGATGATATCGCAGTCCACCGGACACTCACGGGCAAGCTCCTTGCCTGCCTCCTTACGGGACATATGGATGTTTATCCCGTTGATGTCGCTGTCAGGTCTTGAAAAATAGATGTATTCCATCGCGCACATCTTGTCCGCCCGGTCCTCGTCATAGAACGATGAGACGATTCCTTCCTTTGAGATCTTTATCATCTCTCCCGGAAGGATGTCCCTGATGTACTGGGCCCCTATGACGTCAAAGGCACAGGTTTCGGAGGAAACCACATACCCCTCATCTCCCAGCTTCCCCAGGGAGAGGGGACGCAGGCCGTAGCGGTCCCTCATTGCATAGAGCTTATCCTTGGTAAGCACCAGGAAGGCAAAGCCCCCTTCCAGCTGCGAGCAGCCGTAGCGCAGGGCATCACTGCGGGTTCCGTAGGACCTGCGGGTGATGAGATGTGCCAGCACCTCAGAGTCGGAGGTGGACTGGAAGATTGAACCGCTCTTCTCAAACTCCTCCCTCAGGATGCGGGAATTCACGATGTTGCCGTTGTGGCACAGGGCGAAATCCCCAGTTGAGTGGTAGAAGAGAAAGGGCTGGATGTTGCTTAAGTGTCCCGACCCGCTGGTCGCATAGCGCACATGCCCTATGGAATACGATCCCTTAAGCCTCTCAAGGTTCTTCTGGTCAAAGACCTCCTTGACCAGCCCGTAACTCCTGTGACCTACCAGGTTCTTTCCGTCCGCGGTCACGATGCCGCATCCCTCCTGGCCCCTGTGCTGCATGGCATGGAGGGCAAAATACGTCACTTCCGCGGCATGCTCCACCCTGAAGGCTCCGAATACGCCGCACTCCTCATGAATTTCTCTGTCCATAGCTACTTCCTGAAATACTCCACGCCGTTTCTGAATATGTTCTGCTTCTTATTGCCCGGGATGTCGATGAAAAGCCCCTCCTGATAACGCTCACTGTGGCCCATCTTTCCCAGGATGTGTCCATCCGGGGAGATGATTCCCTCAATTGCCATGTCCGAGTTGTTGATGTTGTACCGGGGATCCATGGTGGCATTGAGACCGGGATCACAGTACTGGAAGGCGATCTGACCGTTATCCATGAGTGTCTTCAGAGTTTCCGGGCTGCACACGAAGCGCCCTTCCCCGTGGCTCATCGCGATCATGTGGTCACATCCGCACTCAAAGCCCGAAAGCCATGGCGACTTCACCGAGGAAACCCTGGTGTGGGCCATTGTCGAAATGTGGCGGTGAATCGAGTTGTGGAAGAGAGTGGGATCATCACCCGATGCATCCCTTATCTCACCATAGGGCAGGAGCCCTGACTTTATCAGAGCCTGGAAGCCGTTGCATATTCCGAGGATGAGTCCGTCCCTTGCAAGAAGGTCCATCACTGCCTCATGCACCTTTTCATTCTTCAGCACGTTAATGATGAACTTAGCCGATCCGTCGGGCTCATCACCTGAGGAAAAGCCTCCCGGAAGTGCCAGGATCTGGGATCTTGAAAGCTCAGACACAAGATTGTCGATCGACTCGTTTATCAAAGCCTCATCATGGTTTGCGAAGACCACGATGTTGCCCTTTGCACCCTCATCCTCGAAGGCACGCTTAATGTCATACTCACAGTTGGTACCCGGGAATGCGGGAATGCATACATTGACTTCATCGACAGGATTGAGTGATCTTTCCCGGACTCTTTCACTGCAGTTAACTGTCCGGACACCCTTTTCCTCACTCTCTCCATACACGGGATAGACGGCTGCTACAGTGCTCATCCAGGCAGAAAGTGCCTCATCATGATCGATGCGGATGCCGTTTATCACGAAGTCCTTCTCCGTGACGGAACCAAGAGTGATGAACTCATCATGATCGATGTCATCGGTGTACTCGACGACAACTGCACCGGGAAGCACGTCAAGTGCGTTCTCACAGCTGATCTCAAAGCCGAGACGGGAACCGAAACACATCTTGATCAGGGCTTCGGCAACACCTCCGGCCTCAAGGACATAAGCTGAGACAATGTTCTTTTTCCCGATTTCCGCTTCAAGGGATGCGTACATCCTCTTAAAGGATGAGAGATCGAAAAGTCCCGCATCATCCAACTTGGGCAGATACAGTCCGATCCTGTGTCCCGCACTCTTCATCTCAGGTGAAATGATGTTCTTTGCATCGGCCGCGGAGCATGCAAAGCTTACCAGCGTGTCAGGAACGTCGATGTCGTTGAAGGAACCTGACATCGAGTCCTTTCCGCCGATGGCTCCCTTTTCAAAGTAGGATGAGACCTTCATCGCACCGAGGAGTGCTTCCACGACGCTTCCCCACCTCTTCGGGTCCCTGTGGAGGCGTTTGAAGTACTCCTGGAAGGAGAAGTGTATGTTTTCAAGCCTGCCGCCGCATGCAACCGTCCTGGAGACTGACGAGAGCACGGAGGCCATGGCTCCCTTATATGGTGAATCCTCCATGGTATAGGGATCGAAACCGCATGCGAGAATGGAACAGGAATCGGTCTTCCCGTTCAGCACCGGGAACTTCTGCACCGATGCCTGAACCGGCGTGAGCTGTTCCTTACCCGCCCATGGCATCAGTACCGTCGTTGATCCGATCGAGGCATCGAACATTTCGGACATACCCTTCTGACATGCCACGTTCAGATCTGAAAGCATCGTGAGGATGTTTTCCTTTGTTACTTCCTTATGGTCGTAGTAACCGTTTCCGCCCCTGTCCGAGATTTCGGCGGAAACACTCTGTCTCACACCGGAGGTGTTGATGAATGCGCGGGAAAGGTCAACGACCTTATTGCCGCGGTACATCATGACAAGGCGCCCGCTGTCAGTTACCTCGGCAACGGCATATGCCTTCAGGTTTTCGCGTCTGGCCATCCCGATGAATCTCTCTGCATCTGATCTGTCAACGCCGACAGCCATGCGCTCCTGGGACTCTGAGATCGCGATTTCAGTGGGATTGAGTCCTGCATACTTGAGTTTCACCTCATCAAGGTTAATGACAAGTCCGTCCGCAAGCTCCCCGATCGCGACACATACGCCGCCAGCCCCGAAGTCGTTGCACTTCTTTATCATCCTTGTGACCTCAGGATTCCTGAAGAGGCGCTGGATCTTCCTTTCCTCAGGTGCATTTCCCTTCTGGACCTCAGCTGCACATGTGGTGAGGGAGGAATCATTGTGTTCCTTGCTGGAGCCGGTGGCGCCTCCGATACCGTCCCTTCCCGTATCACCTCCGAGCAGGATTATGACGTCTCCGGGAGTAAGTGTTTCCCTTCTTACATCGGAAGCCCTGACGGCTCCGACTACGGCGCCGAGCTCCAGGTGCTTTGCCACATAGCCGGGATGGTAAATCTCACGGGCATAGGTTGTGGGAAGACCTATCTGGTTGCCATATGAGGAATTTCCCCGGGTGGCCGTCCTGGCAAGGACTCTTTGGGGAAGCTTTGAAGGCATTGTATCAGAGATATCCTCAAGGATATTGCCGCACCCCGCTATCCTCATCGCCTGATATACATAGCTCCTGCCCGAAAGAGGATCCCTTATCGCTCCTCCGATACAGGTGGATGCACCTCCGAACGGTTCTATTTCGGTCGGGTGGTTGTGAGTCTCGTTCTTGAACTGCATCAGCCACTTTTCGATCTTTCCGTCGACATCGACATCAACGAACACCGAGCATGCATTGATTTCCTCAGAGCGTTCCACATCCGTGTGCTTACCTGTCTTTCTGAGATACCTTGCATTGATCGTGGCCATGTCCATAAGAGTCTCAGGCCTGTCGCTCCTGCCGCATGCGGCTCTCATCCTGAGGTACTCATTGTAAGTGTTCTGAATGTCCTCGCTGAAACGATCATGGTTTATCACGATGTTTTCAAGACAGGTCTCGAAGGTCGTATGGCGGCAGTGGTCCGACCAGTAGGTATCGAGAACCCGGAGCTCAGTCTCGCTGGGATCCCTTTTTTCCTCATTCCTGAAGTATTCCTGAATGAACTTCAGATCCTCGAAGGACATTGCCATTCCATGGCTTTTCACGAAGGCTGAAAGCTCATCATCACTTAATGAGGTGAAGCCCGAAAGGTCCTCAACCGGAGTCATCCTGACATCGGTATCGAGGGAAAAGACGCTCATGTCCTTCTCCCTTGCCTCAATCGGGTTTATGAGGTACTTCCTGATCCTTTTCTCTTCCTCAGGGGTGAATTCACCCTCGATGAGGAAGGTCTGGCCCGAAGAAATCGAGCATTTCGTCTCCGGATTCAGCAGTCCCACGCACTGTCTTGCACTGTCTGCCCTCTGGTCATACTGTCCCGGAAGGTACTCCCTTGACACGGTAATACCGTTTACTGAGGGAAGACCATCCAGAATTTCATCGACCATCGGCTCCGAGAAAATTGTTCTCAGAGCCTTCTCAAGCACATTCTCATTGATATTGAAAACATCATAGGTGCTGATGACACGGCATGAGATTACGTCAAGCCCAAGGTTGTTCCTGAGCTGGGAAAGAATATCCTCAGCCTCAGTGCGGAAACGGAGTTTCTTCTCGACAAAGATTCTCTTATCCATTGAGGCCCTCATTGCATGCAAGCACCGATGCCCTCATCTTCTCCTTATACTCCACGAGCTTCCCGTGACACTTCTCATCACTGACCGAAAGGATTGTCAGTGCCAGGACCGCCGCATTCTTTGCCCCGGCCTTACCGACTGCCACGGTCGCAACGGGTACACCTGACGGCATCTGGACGATTGAGAGAAGGGAATCGAGTCCTCCCATCATGTTCGTGCTCATCGGAACTCCGATTACGGGAACTGTGGCAACGCCTGCAAGCACGCCTGCCAGATGTGCGGCCCCGCCTGCTCCCGCTATCAGGACACGGATTCCCCTGTCATACGCTTCCCTTGCATAGCTTATCGCCTCATCGGGCGTGCGGTGTGCACTGAGGATCCTCACTTCATATTCAATGCCGAACTCCTCAAGCAGCTTACAGGTCTCATCCATAACGGGCCTGTCGGAAAGCGAACCCATTACAACTCCCACTTTCATCTCTTTCTTCTCCTCAGAATAAAATGAATCTTTGACTGAAGACTGTCTTTTCAGACAGGTGCCTCAGAACCGCTTCTGCGGTTTCCACAATGATGCAAAATAGAAAAGGCATAGACCCAAACAGCCTATGCCTTTACACAGAAAACCTTATCAGATAAATATTTACAATTGAAATGTAAAATATAATCCTTCCTAGCCATACAGCGATGATATCAGGAAATCGAATTAAGGTTAATGTATTTCCGTCATAAAATTTGAAAAATTATTTTTCTATGGGACTATTTATTTGTGTTTTAAATAAATAACTTACTGAAAATTTCAATTTTCATATACCGTCCGGAGCCTCTCTGGTCGTAGTTTATTATCGTGAGATTACTTTCCAGTTCCCTCTGAAAATATGAGGAAACATACCCCATCGGAGAAGCAGGCCCACCGTGGATGAAGATCATCACGGGATTTGCCCCATCCTCACACCTTATCCTGACAAACTGTTTTATCCCATTGAGCTCAAGGTATGCTTCTTCCTGAATGGAAGCCCTTCTGCTTATGCCGTTTATAAGACGCATTGCCATAATCGGAACTGCGAAGAGCAGGATTATGGCAATGATGACGGATATGACTGTCATGATGATCTTCCGGAAAGTTATTTTCTCTTAAGCACAACGGCCGTTTCCTCATGGGAGGAGCCTCTGTAGAAGTCGAAGACCCGGGCCTTTACCGGTGTGTGGTTCTTAAAGAAAGGGATGTCCCTTGAGAGCGTGACGCTGTCACATGAAACATAGATGATGGTTTCCGGGTCAAAGGATTCGATGAGGGCCGGAACGTTCTTATCAAGGCCGGTGCGGGGTGGATCGACGATGACGGTATCGACCTTCTTCCGTGTTCTGGAAGCGAATGCAAACACATCGTCAGTGTATGATGAGGCTGAAGGTGCGTTCAGCGAGGCCAGACGGAGGCACTCCTTCTGACGCTCAACCGCGGTAACCCGCTTACCGCTGCCCTCAAAGAGTGCAGAGAAGGTACCGACACCGCTGTAAAGATCCATTATCTCATCCCCTGTCACGTTTTCACGGACAAAGGAAAAAAGCTCGGGAAGCACCGTCGGATTGGACTGGAAGAAGACTCCTGCGGTGACATGGTATGAAATGCCGTCCACCGTCCTCACAACTTCCTCGCTTTCAGCGGAAAGACGATCATCCCCGTTGAAGAACTGAAGCTCGACAAGTCCGGTCTTCCTGTTCACGCCCTTGGAGAACATCATCCCCCTGCACCGCTTCAGCGCTTCCCCTGTCCTGAATACTTCCTCATCGATCCTGTCCTCAAGCAGTGGGCATGAGGTGATGTGAACGATCTCGTTACTGTTCTTTTTGAGAAAGCCCGCCTTTCTGTCCTTCATCGAGCAGTGGACACGGACCCTTGCCCTGTATCTCATCTCATCGGTGTAAGCGGGAGGCTCGAACTGCGGTAGCTCCTCAAGCTTTGCGATCCTCTTAAGGTTGTCCTTTACGATTTCCTCTTTGAGGGCGGCGCTGTCCGCTGCACTGACGAAATCGAAGTCGCACCCTCCGCAGACGCTGCTGTAGGGACACCCGGGTCCGGTCCGAAGCGGGGATGGCTCTGTTATCTCATGGGAAAATGAAAAAAGATTACCCCTTCTTTCGGTAAGATGCGAAGCATACACCTCCTCCCCGGGAAGGACTCCGGGGAGGAAGACGGTGCGGCCGCCATCATCATGGGCGATGGCGACGGCTCCGGTTGTGAGTTTTTCAGCCCTTAGCAGCAATATGTTCCAAGCCTCTCAATCAGGGACGCGATGAAGTCCATTCCGCTCTGCCAGAAGGCCTCATCCTCGATATTGCATCCGGCCGAGAGGGCTACGTCATTTGCACTGGCGCTACCGGTCAGGCGGAGCAGCTCCCGGTATCTGTCGGGGAAATCAGGGGTCTTGTCGGCCTGGGCATAGAGTCCCAGGGCAAAGAGCTGTCCGAATGCATAGGGATAGTTGTAGAAGCTGAAGCCTGATGAGTAGTAGTGCCCCTTGGCTTCCCACATCCTCTCATGCTTATCCTCAACGGCATCGCCGTAGGAATCATCCTGGGCCTTTTTCATCAGGGCCGTGAACTCATCGGGTGTGAGTTCCCCGTCCTTTCTCCTTTCAAACGTGCTTCTTTCGAAGTAGAAGCGGGAGAGGATGTCTACACATACCTGTGCGGCCGAGCCCACATAGCTTTCGATGATGGGAAGCGCTTCCTCCGCACTGCTCTCCTTCAGGATCGCATTGAAGACGATCGTTTCGGCAAAGATCGAGGCAGTTTCGGCAACTGTCATCGGATAGTCGGCAAGCATTGCCGGATTATCCATGACGACGGAGTCGTGGTATGCGTGTCCAAGCTCATGGGCAAGTGTGGAAACCGAGTCAAAGGAACCGTCGAAGTTGGAAAGGATCCTGCTCTGCTTCACCTTAAACATCGAAGTGTCATAGGCACCGCCGACCTTGCCCTTTCTCGGTTCGGCATCGATCCAGTTATTCTCAAAGGCATTGGCGGCAAAGGCGCCCATGCGGGGATCGAAGGCGGAATAGCACCTGATGATGACATCCTTAGCTTCCTCAAAGGTATACTCCCTGGTGCTCTTTCCAACCGGAGCGAAAAGGTCATACCAGGCCATTTTTTCAACGCCCAGAAGTTTTGCCTTATAGCCGAAGTATTTCCTGAACATCGGAAGGTTCTTCTCAAGGGTGCGGATGAGGGCATCAAGTGCCTTTACCGATATCCTTGCCTGAGAGGCTGAGTGTTCAAGGGGAGAGGTCCAGCCCCTTCTCTTTTCGAGGGTGAGCACCGTACCCTTGATGCTGTTGAGACAGGCGGCAAAGGCTGCCTCATGCTCTGCCCAGACCTTCTTTTCCTTCTCATAGGAGGCCTTTCTCACCTCCCTGTCCGGGTTGGTCGCATCGTTTCTCAGCTGGATGACGGTCTTTCCGTCAGTACCGATCGTGGAGGATACGGCATCATAAAGACGCTCGAATGCACCCACTCCGCTTCTGGCAAGGTCACTTGCGAGAGCTTCCTCGGCAAGGCTCATCATGTGGGTGCTGTCGGTGAGGTATCTGTCGAGTATGTAGGAATAATCCTTAAGACGGGGATCGGAAAATTCATCCCTGAAGGACGCTATTGAGACCGTGAAAAGATTTTCCATCTCAATAAACTTAAGCCCTGCATCCTCAACCTGTCCCACGGCCTTGATATATGCTCCGTTGGAAGTATCGGTTGAAAGGACTGCATTGGAATAGGCGCTGAGTGTCCAGTATATTCCCATGACCTCGTTAATGCCCATGATGATGTCATAGAGCGGCTTATGAGCCCTGATATCGTCACAGACAGAAGTGCAAAGTAAGGAAACCTTTTCAAGGTCACCTGTGAAATCAGGAGTGTCGACTCCTTTGTAAACGGGAGTAAGATCCCAGTGGGGTAAAGTTCTGTTATTCATGGGGATCATTATACCCCATGAATGGGATTATTCACACCCCTTGCCAAGCTCGGTCACAGTGTCATATCCAAGCTCAAGGGCTGCCTGCCGGGAGTGGGTTATGAGGATTACGGTCTTACCCTTAATGTATTTTCCCATGACCTCTATGACGCTTTTTTCCGTTCCCTCATCCAGCCCGGTGAAGGGTTCATCGAATAAAATGACGTCAGACGGGGCGGCAAGCGCCCTTGCGATCGCGCAGCGCCTCCTCATGCCGCCTGAAAACTCCCTCACGCACTGATTCTCCGGAAGTCCCAGAAGGGATAAAAGCCTGCTGATCTCTTCATCGCTTTTATCCGAAACGAGTCTTATGTTCTCCTTTGCGGTGAACGATTCGATCAGGCGGTCCTCCTGGAAGACGGCTGAAAGCCTGCCTTCAAGGCGGGCAGGCTGACCTTCGTTGTCCTCCAGGCCCAGAAGGATTCGCGACAGTGTGGTCTTTCCGACACCGGAAGGACCTGAGATCAGATTGACCTTGCCCTCAGCAATATCTACCCTGACGTGATCAAGGACACATTTTCCGCCGTAGTGTTTCGTTATGATCATGCTGCGTGGTACCTCACTGCAAGCTTCCACACAAGGAAGGAAAAGAGTCTCTCAAAGAGCACCGATACGGCTATTATCGTAACGGTCAGGGCGAAGACATCGGCAGAGGCCAGATAGGTCTTTGCTTCATAGAGCCTCTCACCGAGACTCCCGTCGGGAAGTCCTATGACCTCAGCGGCGACCCCGCTCTTCCAGGCCAGGCCCAGTGAAGTGACCGATGAGGAGATGAACTGGGGCAGGACGGCCGGAAGGTAGACGGCCCTGATCCGCTTTGCAAAGGAAAGGCGGAAAACACGGCACATCTCGATGAGCTTTCCATCCACGCTGTCAAAGCCTGAAAGCAGGGATGAGTACATGATGGGAAAAACCATCATGAAGGAGACGGCGACGGACAGGGTCCGTGATGAAACCCAGATGAGAACCACTATCACTATAGAGGCGACGGGAGTGGCCTTGAGAAAGGCGATAAGGGGTTTCATGAGGATGCGCACATTGTCAAACCGGCTGGAGAGCACCGCAAAGACCAGGGCAAGGGACACTCCCAGGCCAAAGCCGGAGAGTATCCTCACTGCGGAAAAGGAAATGGCTTTGTAGTACTCCCTTTCCCCCAAAAGCTCAGTCAGTCTGACCACGACCTTTACGGGAGAGACGAGGAGGATCTCCTCTCCCACGGCCATGGCCAGAAGCTGCCATACCAGAAGCCAGAAGGCTATTGCCAGGACGTTTACGATGCGTCTCTCAGTAGTAGAAGTCTTCACCGGGTAGAACACCGCCCACGCTCTTTGCATTGGCATTGTAAAGCACTTCAAGGTAACCGGAGAGACGTTCCTTCATCTCAGGTCCGGTGATGCACACGATGTTGCAGTACGGCAGTGCCTTTTCGGCAACCTGAGCCGTGACGATTCCGAGGTTTCCGATCATGAGGGAACTTTCCGCCACGTTCTCATTTACCCAGGCCGTGCTCTTTCCATATTCCTCAAGGAACTTTTCCACAGCGGCACCTTCCTTTTCGACGAACTCGGTGCGGGCAACGACGACACCCGTAAGCAGGGCACTCTCGGGAGAAACCTTATCCCACTCCTTATTGAGGTCCAGTGCTATCCTGATCGAGGGATTCTTCATGATCGCGGTGGTGGCAAAGGGCTGGGGCAGCAGGGCAACCGCATCAGGATCATTCAGAAGGGCTGCCACGCACTCGGCGTGTTCGCTCTTCCACTCAATGGGGAGATCCGAAAGGCCGTTCTGCTCCAGAATATAGTCAAGGGCGTACTCCGGTGAGGATCCCTTTCCCGATGAGTAGATAGTCTTACCCTTCAGGTCCTCGATGGAAGAGACTGAGTTTCCGTTCTCACAGATATAAAGGACTCCGAGGGTATTGACGGCCAGGACCTTAACCTTACCCTTCGTATTGTTGTAAATGACTGCTGCAAGATTTGCGGGAAGAGCCGCGATGTCCACCTCCCCCTTCACGAGCATCGGCGTTATCTCGGTGGGGGCACCGACGACGGTAAATTCATAGCTGTTTCCGTTCACGGAGCCTTCCCCGTCATCCTCCATGAGCTTCACCATACCCATTGCCGTGGGTCCCTTCAGGGCCGCGACCCTGACCTTCACGGGATTGAGCACGGAGTAATCGGCATCCTCCTTTGCTCCCATTGCGAAAAGAGAAGCGGCAGTAATCAGAATAAGTGCCAGCACAAATGTTTTTTTCATATTTTCAGACCTCCTTAAGCCTGTCATTATCAGTAACTGTGATTTTCCGTCCCTCTGTCCTTATGAGCCCCTCGTCCTCAAGTCGCTTAAGCTCCTTGAAGAGCGCGCTCCTCCCGATGGCAAGATAGGAGGCAAGCTGACTTCTCGATACGGCATCGGCCTTTCCTGCCAGGATCGCCCTCCTGACACGCTCGCCTACAGGCAGCGTCAGCAGCGCGATGCGCTCGAGAAGGAAGCTGAGCTTTGAATTGAGGACGCTGCAGTAGATGACCATCGCCTGTTCTGAAGCAAGAAGTCTTGTCCTCAGAACCTCCTTAGGGACGAAGAGTAGAACGGAATCCTCAGTGCATGTCAGCCGGGTGACGAGTCTTTCTTCAGAGAAGAGGTTGGAAACCCCATAGACATCGCCTCCGGAGAGCACGTTGAGAAGGACCCCGCTTTCCGATCTTACCTCAACCTTCCCTTTTCTTATGAAGACGGCGGATGACGAGGTTCCTACATCGTCAACCAGATGTCCGCGACGGGCCTCAAGGGCAGAGGAAACCTCGTCAAGGGAGAGTATGTCATAGAGCTCATACAGGTTCATGACATGAATATATAATGATCAAAAACTTTGTTTCAAGTGTTTATTTTGGTCCATTTGTGGACTTTTCACCCATATTGCCATACTTCTTGCGGTATTCCCTGGGGCTGAGGCCGCAGTACTGCCCAAAGGCGTGGGAAAAGGCTGAGACCCTTGAGTACCCCAGCAGTGTCGAGATCCTGTCCACACTCTGAACCGAGTTCGTGAGCATGACCTTAGCCTGCTTCATCTTAATGTCCGTTATCATCTCTCCGGGAGTTTTGGAGTAGAGTTCAAGGCATATTCTCGTGACGTGGCTTCGGGAATAGCCGGTAACGCTGCATATGTCATCAAGGCTCCAGCCGGTGGAGAGCGAGCTTGCGACCCTCGTCCAGAGCGCACTGAATTCATGACGGTGTCGCTGCATCAGCGTGCTCTCGCTGAGGCCCAGGCTCCTCTTCAGGCTGACCAGGAACAGTTCCTCGAAGAGCTCCATTGCCATATCGCTCTGCACATCCTGATACTGCTCCTCCCTGAAAACCCCCATTATCCTTTCCCTCAGGTCATCCCCGTTGTTGAAGGAGAGGACCTCGTAATCGATGATTCCGGAGGGACAGACGTTGGTGTCGGCCCAGAAGGTTATCCAGAGCATCTCCCAGAGCCCGCCCCGGGGCGTCTCCTCATAGTGGCCCTGTCCTGAGGGGGAGGACACGAAAACATCGCCCTCCCCCACATCCAGTATCATGCCGTCATCCATGATGATGCGTCCGTGGCCGGAGAGGGTGCAGACAACCGCATAGAACCCTCTTTCAGGAGTCCTCCAGAGCCAGAAATCATCGCTGAGCATTCCGTATCCGCCCTGCTTCACCCGGGCAGCTGAAAAGGGCTTTGCCTCAATGACCTTTGAGGACATGTGAATGTTGGACTTGCCCCCCTGGGGCTCGTGTACCGTTTCCTTTGTGAACCTCATGTCGCCATTATACCACGCAATGAGAATATTTCGAAACTTTTTGAGACAAACAGAGGTAGTTCCTCCCTTTTAGTGTCGTCTATAGTCATGGGGTAACAGGAGAATTGATAATGTCAGAATTTCCATATGACCCATGGCAGAAATGCCAGACCAGATCGGGACTGGCTGCCGATCTCGTGATCTCAGCGCTTCAGAAGGAGATCAGAAGGAACCATCCCGAGAATGCGGCAACGCTTGCCTATGAGATGCTCATCACCAGCGAGGACATGGAGGAATATCTCTGGTTCAGGCTGAAGACCATCAGCGTCGAGGATGTGGGCATGGCTGAGCCCATGGCCGCAGTGCTCATCGGAGTGCTTGATCAGATGAGGAAAACAGTTAAGCAGAGCGGAGACAGGGGACTGCTTGCCATCCATGCGGTTCGTTACCTCTGCCAGTGCAAAAAGGATCGCTCCAGCGATGAGATGTACAACTGGATCATGAAGGAGTACAGGAGAGGAAACCTCCGCCCCATCATCCCCGATTACGCCATCGACAAGCACACCCTTCAGGGACAGCAGGAAGGTCGTGATGAGGAGTGGTTCTACTCCACCGGTTCCAAAGTCGAGCCCGAGTGGGAGGACAGGGACAGGACCTACAGGGAAAGGATTCTCAAAATCCTCGAAGAAGAGAAAAACAGCTGAACATCAGCTTTTGATAGGAGTATAATATGAAAAAAGTGTTCACTACGCTTCTGATCGTGACCATGCTCAGCGCAATGGTCTTCGCTTCGGGCGCCTCCGAGAAGCAGAGTGCGGAAAGGGTGGTTACCACTGTCTGCCGCGCCAGCTATGTCAACGAAGAATGGTTCAACAGCATGAATGCGGCATTCACCGCCGAGACAGGCATCCGTGTTGATGTTCAGCCCACTCCGGGTAATGATGCTGACCACGATGCAAAGCTAAACATCGACCTGCTCGCAGGAAGCACGATCGACGTCATTCCCTCCCTCGGACCCAAGTTCTACTACAACAGGGCTGATGCAGGCTATTTCGCACCCCTCGATGATCTCATCGCATCAAAGGGCATCGATGCAGAATCTGTCTGGGGCTCATACCTTCCCTACAGCGACGACGGTCACTTCTATGCCGTTCCCTACAAGCAGGAAGTCTACTGCGTCTTCTACAACAAGGCACTCTTCGACAGGGCCGGTGTTCCCTATCCCGAAGGTCCCTGGACCTGGGATGAGTATGTGGAGACCGCTGCAAAGGTCACTGACCTCTCGGCAGGCATCTACGGTTCTTACATGAACATCGAGAACCCCTGGTACATCCTCTCCGCAAAGCAGAAGAACGTTCCCCTCTACAAGGAAGACGGCACATGTAACTTCGATGATCCCGCATTCCGCGAGTCCATCGAGTGGTACAAGAGCCTCGGCAACGAGCTTAAGATCCAGATGCCCGTTTCCGAAGTTGTGAACGAGAACGCAAGCTGGAACTACTATGCCATGGCCGGCGACCATCTGGCACTCTTCGTTCAGGGCAACTGGTTCACCAGACTCCTCAACAGCCAGACCGACTACCCCAAGGACTGGGATTACGGCGTGGCTCCCACTCCCTCTGCAGGCGAGGACGGCAACAACAACTTCGTCTCAATGGGTTACTACTCCATCAACAAAAATGCTGAGCATCCTGAAGAGGCTCTCGAGTACCTCCTCTGGCTCGGTCAGAATCAGTGGAAGTATGAAGGCCAGATCCCTGCCCTTGCATCCCTCACCGCAGAGGAGCAGAACCAGGTATTCAGCTCAATTGCCGATGCTTCCCACGGACAGGTCACCGTCACCGATCTCTATGAGAACTTCATGAACACCGGAATGGGTGTTGCCCAGTCCGATATCATCGGTACCGCCGCTGACGAGTACAACAGAATCGTCAATGACGAGGTTACCGCATACTGCATGGATCTTCAGGACATCGATACCACGATCAGCAGAATCGTGACACGTGTCAATGAAGCTATCAGAAACGTTCAGTAACGTATAAGGAGCGCCATATGGCAGGAAAAGGAAACAGGAAGACCCCATACCTCTTCATTGCGCCTTTTCTGGTGATGTTCGCCGCATTCAAGCTGTACCCGATGGTGTACGGCTTTGCGGTGAGCTTCCTGGACAGGAACTCTACGAAGAAGCTTACCTCAACGGCCTTTGCGGGGCTTAAGAACTACACTAACGTACTGGCCAGTGAATCCTTCTGGCAGTCGCTCGGCAGGTCCTTCGTCTTCGCATTTGTTTACACAGTAACCGTCATGGTCCTGGGCTTCATCTTCGCGGTCCTGTTCAACACACCTTTCAAGGGAAGGAAGGCGGTGAGAACGATGTTCTACATGCCTTATGTTACCAACATAATCGCGGTCGGCATCGTGTTCAAATACCTTCTCAATCCCACTAAGGGCCCTGTCAATGCCATATTCCGCCTCTTCGGTGCCGAAGGTCCCAAGTGGCTTTCAAGTCCGGTGATGGCCCTCCCCACGGCGGCCGTCATCGGAGCCTGGCTGGCACTGGCATTCAATATCATAACGGTGCTTGCAGCCCTTCAGGAGATACCGAACGAGCTTTACGAGGTCGCTGAGCTGGAGGGAGCAACCTTCTCCCAGCGGATAAGGCACATCATACTGCCGATGCTCGTTCCTGCCCTCTTCATGCTGCTCACCATCACCGTGATCAACTCCTTCAAGAGCTACACCACGATAGTGGCCCTGACCGGAGGCGGTCCCGGAACCTCCACGAGGACACTCTCATATCAGATCTATGAGGATGCCTTCACCTACATGAAGTTCAGCATCGCATCGGCTGAAGGCGTGCTGATGACACTCGTGATCATCGTCGTAAATGCCATCCTTGGCAGAGTGAGGAAAGTATGGGAAGAGAAATGAAACAGAAGGAACCCTTCAGTGCAAAGTCAGTCGTGATGTTCATCCTTGGCCTCCTGATGCTCTTTCCGTTCATCATGATGGTCGTGATCTCATTCAGGGCAAGCGGTGATGCCTATAAGCCGATCTTCGCCGCAGTCTCACCCACACTGAAGAACTACAGGACGGTGCTCGGAAACGAGAACTTCTTCCGCTGGTACGCCAACACCATCTTCACCGTTCTGGTGACCATAGTCCTCCGTCTCACCGTGACGATTCCCGCTTCCTATGCGTTCAGCAGGATGTCATTCAGGGGCAAATCGCTTATCTGGGCGCTCCTCATAGCAACACTCATGATCCCGGGTGAGACTACGATGGTACCCCGCTACCTCTACTTCAAGCAGATCCACCTGCTTGATTCGGCATGGGTAATAATCCTGCCGGAGGTCTCTGAGGTATTCTACCTGATGCTCCTCACGGAGTTCTTCAGCTCGGTACCGGAGGATTTTTCCGAGGCAGCCAGAATAGACGGAGCCGGAGACGTGAGAATCCTGACATCGGTGTTCATACCGCTCTCAGGTCCCTCGATCGCAACCGCGGTGCTGTTCAGCTTCATCAACATCTGGAACAACTTCCTCGATCCGTACCTCTTCATCAACAGCATCCAGAAGCAGCTCATCACGCCTGCCCTGAAGTTCTTCCAGGAGCGGGGAGGAGCCAACATCCCGATGCAGCTGGCAGGAGCCTCGATGGCAATAATCCCCGTCATCGTGCTCTTCGTCATGACACAGAAATATTTCGTTGCCGGTGTTTCCTCATCAGGCATCAAAGGATAAAAAAAATGAGTCAGTTCATGTCATATGATCCCTGGGCGTCAGTGACGACCCGTAACGGGATAAGCGGAGATGAGATCATCTCCATGCTTCAGAAATCGATAAGAAGGGGCCTGGAGCACAACGCCCTGGCCGCCGCCTATGAAATGTACATCACCTCCCCTCAGTTTGAGGACAAGCTGTGGAGAAGGCTTATGGCCATCAGCGTTGAGGACATCGGCTTCGGCTGCGTTGAAGCGCCCAACCTCATCTACACCCTCAACTGCATCAGGAAGGAGTACCTCTATAACGACGGTGACAGGCCGATGTTCTTCGTCCATGCGATCAGGTTCCTCTGCCGCCAGAAGAAGGAAAGAAGCAGTGACAACGTCAAGAACATGCTGATCAAGGACTTTGCCCACGGACGCGGTGCCGAGGTTCCCGACTACGCCTATGACCTTCATACGAAAAAGGGCCGTGAGATGGGACGTGACGAGCTTCACTTCCTCACGGAAGCCTCCCGTGTCATTCCCCAGCTTGAGGGTGAGGACATTAAGAAGATCTACGAGGACTATCTCGAGTACTGCAGGAACGAAGCCAATGACGAGGGTAAGAGCGAAGTCGCTCCCTTCGAGTACAACAGCTGGCAGTTCTGATGCAGGTAATCCTGGTCTCGGTCGACGCTCTGGTTACTGAGGATCTGGAAGTTCTCAGGACGCTTCCATTCACCGGGAAGCTCCTGGAAAGGGCCTCGGTAATAAAGCGTTGCACACCCATATTCCCGACACACACCTATCCCTGTCATGCCTCGATCATGACAGGGCTTACTGCATCTGGGACCGGAATCATAAAAAATAAAAACCCTGACGGCACCTGGGCGTGGTACCGTTCCTCCATTAAGGCACCCCTTCTTACCGACGTTCTCAGAAGAAATAACCTGAAAACCGCTGCGGTCTGCTGGCCGGTGCTTGGCGGAGCAGACATCGATTACCTCGTCCCCGAGATCTGGGCTGACGGTCCCACCGATGATCCCACAAAGCGATTCCGCTCTGCCTCAAGTCCGGAAGGCTTTGAGTACTATGAGCTTTACAAGGCGGAGCTTGACTGGATGAGGACACCCGGAATGGATGACTTCGCCGCCGACTGCTTTGATGCCATAATGAGGGACCACTCTCCCGATTTCGCAGCCCTCCACCTCTCCTATCTCGATCATCAGAAGCACGGAAACGGTGCTGAAACATATAAGAACACGGGGGCGCTGAAGTTCATCGACGGAAAGCTTGAGACGGCCCTCTCCCATGTAAGGGAGGATGCCGTGATCTTCATAATGGGAGACCATGGCCACAGGAATTACTCGTCATATGTTTCCCTTCCCGCAATACTGAAGGAAGAAGGTATTGAAGGCATCGTGACGGAGAGCGCCTCATACATGGCATTTGCTTACGGAAGGAACTGTGAGAGGCTGAAAAGCCTTGCCGGAAAGTACCCTGTGGAGTGTGTCATGACACCGGATGAGGCTGAATCACGTTATGGACTCAGCGGCAGCTTCGATGCCGTGCTGACTTCGGCTGACGGCTTCATCTTCCGCGACATGGAGGAAATGACCAAGGATGCCGGAGCTGTGATGTCGGACCATGGATTTTCAAATGAGAAGGGGCCCTTTCCGCCCCTTGTCACGATAGGTTATGAAACTGAGGCCGATGAGTGCCGCTCAGTTGACGTGGCACCCACGATACTCTCACTCTTTGACCTGGAACTGAAATGTGACGGAAGGGTCATTCCAGGCCATATTCGCTGATCTTCGAGATAAGCGTTCTTCTTGAGATTCCCAGCTCCTCTGCGGCATGGGTACGGTTTCCCTCCCAGCGCTGCAGGGACCTGGCGATCGCTTCCCTTTCGATTTCCTTCAGGCTTACCGCCTTCTCGGGAAGTTCCCGCTTGGCCTGCACGTCCGGACGGCTTACTGAGGACCTAAGATCCAGATCATTCATCGTTATTACGCTGCCCTCCGCAAAGATCATGGCACGCTCCAGCACGTTCTCAAGCTCCCTGACGTTACCATAGAAATCATGGCGCTTCAGGGCTTCCAGGGCATCGGGTGAGAACCCCTCGATGCGGGAGCCCATCGACCTGTTGTACCTCGCTATTATCGAGGCTGCGAGCAGCGGAATGTCCTCACTTCTTTCCCTGAGGGGCGGGATCACGATCCTGACGACATTCAGGCGGTAGAAGAGATCCTCACGGAAGGTACCCTTCTGTACCATGTCCTCAAGGTTCTTGTTCGTTGCCGCGACGATTCTGGCATTTATCGGCATCGGGGTAGTGCCTCCGAGGCGGGTTATCTTCCTGTCCTGAAGGACACGGAGGATCTTGACCTGAAGTGAAAGCGGCATGTCACCGATCTCATCGAGGAAGAGTGTTCCGCCGGAAGCAAGCTCGAAGAGACCGTTCTTCCTGGCAGTCGCGCCTGTGAAGGCACCCTTCTCATAACCGAAGAGCTCGCTTTCCAGCAGGTTCTCGGGAACGCCTCCGATGTTGATCGCGACGAAGGGACCGTCAGGCGCACTGGAACAGGCATGGATCTCCCTGGCAACGACCTCCTTACCGGTACCGGATTCACCGGTCACGAGCACTGTGGCTCCTGAAGGCGCGATCTTCTTAATCACTTCCCTGATTCTGATGACAGAGGCGGACTCACCGATGAAGCCTGAGGGCGTATCTGCAGGCCTGCTCTTTGAGGATTCCACGACCGCCTTGAGGTTTGACGCCTCAACGAGATTCTTGAGCTTAATGGTCATTTCCTCGGGATCGAAGGGCTTTACCACATAGTCCTGGGCACCTTCCTTGAGGGCCCTTACCGCATCCTCTATCTCACCATGGGCACTTGCCATTATGATGGGCATGCGGAAGCCTTCGCTCCTGATCCACCTGATGAGCTCAAGACCGTCCATTCCAGGCATCTTCAGGTCGACAAGCACTGCGTCATAGGGGTTTTCACCGAGCATCCGCTGTGCCGACAGACCGTTTTCCGCACTGTCACTCTCTATATTGTCAATCCTGAAGAACTTTGCAAGTGATGAGCTGATGCTCTCCTCATCATCCACGATTAAAACTTTCATCCATCCCTCCTTTTGTTTTTCCGGGTCTTTACCGGACCGTTCAGCACAAGCTCCTGAACAAGCGAGAACTTTGCGATCGTAACCTCAGCCACGGTACCGCCTCCTGATCTCGGATAGAGCTTTATGTCACCGCCCCTGGCCCTCAGGAACTGTCTTGAGATCGAGAGTCCGATTCCGGAACCATGGATCTTGGTGGTGTAGAACGGATCAAAGAGCTTCTCGGTATCACCCTTTTTGATACCATCACCCCTGTCCCTGATGTAAATATGATAGATATTCCTTCTTCCCAGTACTATCTCGACCTCGACCTGGGGATCCCTGCCCTCACAGCTTTCGACCGCATTCTTCAGCAGATTCTCAAACACCGATCTGAGACGGTCACGGTCGAACATGATGGTGGCTGTCCTTTCTGATGTACCGATGACTGTGATCTCATAGGAGAAAAGCGGGATGAGGGACTCGATAAGCTCCCTGACATCCAGCTCCTCTGGCTGGCCCTCGGGGTTCTTCAGGAAATCGGAAACCCTGTTGGTAAGCTGGATGAGACGCTGCACCTCCTTGCTTATGAGCTCCACTTCCTCCAGGTACTCACTGTCCCGGAGCTGACGCTTCAGAAGTGCGATCTGGATCGTTATTGCCGAAAGCGGATTCTTGATCTCATGGGTCAGCGTACGCGCCGCCTGTCCCAGGTTGACAAGGTTCTCCTGCTTTACCATCTGTGATTTGTACTGTCTGTTCTCAAGGTATATTCTCAGGACGAAGATATACAGGAGGAAGATGCCGAGAAGTGCGACTATGGTACCCGCTATCAGCACCTTCAGTGTCCTTAAGTAGATTGTCGCATCAAAGGATATGTACATGATCGAGGAGTTGTCGATCAGGGATGAGGGGAAGTAGCGTATGCTCGTTCCGTCGTAGTGTATGTCCGTTATCACAAGGGGAAGGCGGAGGAGTCTTGTATACTCCATCGTCCTGCTCTTCCTGTTGAGCCTTATTATGTTGCTCTCCCCGGTGCGGTCCACTTCCTCACTGATGGTGGCTATCGGAAGCATGTTGTAAACCTGCCCGTAGGAAACCAGGATCTGCCCCTTGGCATCGTAAAGGGCGATGCCCTGCACCCTGTTGTCGCTTAAGAGCGAGGAAGGGTTGAACTGACCCCTCTGAAGCTCGAAGACCGCATTGTTGAAGTTCTTCTCGATCTCATTGACCAGACGGAGCCGCTCAGTGAGAAAGAGGGAGGAAGCCAGTACAATGACAAGGACAAACAGTGCAAGGAATGCAACTGAGAGAGAAGCCGTGACAACCAGCTTCTCTCTCTTGATCCTTGAAAAAAATGATATCAGTCTGCTTTTTGTTTTCTTCTTCATTATTCCCTATCGGAGATCATTCATAACTCAGCGCCTCGATCGGATCGAGCTTCGATGCCTTGGCCGCAGGGTACCATCCGAAGAAGATACCGACGAACATGCTGAAGCCCATGGATATGGCGATCGCGGTGTAGCTGAAGTAGAGTTCCCAGCCGACAACATTAACTATAGCATAACTCAGGAACATTCCCAAACCGATACCGATGATGCCACCGAGTACGGTGAGAGTTATCGCCTCGACAAGGAACTGTCCCTTTATGACTCTGGGTGATGCTCCGAGGGCCTTGCGGATACCGATTTCCCTGGTTCTCTCGGCAACGGATACAAGCATGATGTTCATGATTCCGATGCCGCCGACGAGCAGGGAGATCGCGGCAATTGCAGCTAAGAAGGAGGTGAAGGTTCCCGTCACCTGATCTGCCATCTCCACAATGCTTGCCGCAGTATACGTGAAGTAGTTGTCCGATCCGACCAGCTTATCCAGGTATGAGTCTATCTCTGCCTGTACCGCGGTCGCGTTCACCCCTTCGGAGACCTTACAGACGTAGGAGGAAACATTGGACATATTCATGTACCGCTGCTCAAAGGTATTGCCCGGAATGAACACCGTATCGTCGAACGATGCGCCGAGGATTGCCTCCTTTGCATCAAGGACACCTACGATCTGGTATCGCTTCGACTGTCCGCGGAAGATTGAGATATATGATCCTACCGCATTTCCGGCCGGGAAAAGATCATCGGCAAGATTTTTTCCGATGATCACGACCTGACGGCGGTTGATGTTGTCCAGTGCGGTGAAGTAATCGCCGTAAAGCAGCTCGGCATCCATGACGGGAAGGTAGTTTGACGTGACGCCCTGAATCGAAGCGTTCTTTATTTCCTGTCCGCTCCGGATCCTGGTACTGGATGTGTAGCTGGGAAGAACCACATCGATTCCGGACACGTTTGACATCAGCTGCTCACCGAACTGGGTATCGAACACATTGATGTTCCTGCTGTTCCCTGAAGGATAGACGGTGACGAGATCGACACCGCCAATGTTCATTGATTCGGTTATGGATATGGTGGCACTGCGTCCGAGGTTAAGAATTGCAACCACCGCCGCGACACCGATGATGATGCCAAGCAGCGAGAGCAGGGTCCTCAATTTATTGTGAACCATGGAGGTCAGTGCTATTTTGATGTTCTCGAATATCATGCTCAGAGTTCCTCCACTATCCTTCCGTCCTTTATGTACACCTGAGAGCGGCAGCGAAGCCCGAGCTTCCTGTCGTGGGTGACGAAGATGACGGTCCTGCCCTCATCATTGAGATCCTGGAAAAGCTCCATGATCTGGTCTCCTGTCTTACTGTCCAGGGCACCGGTGGGCTCATCGGCCAGGAGGATGGCCGGGTTGTTCACGAGCGCACGGGCGATGGCAACCCTCTGCTTCTGTCCGCCGGAAAG
>JALEVV010000064.1 GCA_022788185.1 Spirochaetales bacterium
GAGGCAGTAAGGTCCTTCATCTCAGCCCATGAGGGGTACGTTCTCTCCCTGGGCGGAGGTGCGGCCGACAACACTGAGGTCATGGAAATGCTGAAAAAGAACGGAAAGGTCATTTACCTTACCCGTGACGAGGATCTCATCCTTGAACGCATAATGAAGAAGGGACTTCCTCCCTTCATCGATCCCGAAGACCCGAAGGGCTCGTTTCATCCCATTTTTCAGAGAAGGGATGCAGCCTACCGCAGTTACATGGATCTGGAAATACCCCTTGGTCCCTATGGCTCCAAGGAAGATACACTGGACCTGATCGTCCGGACACTGGAGGAAAAATATGGCAGGTAACAGCTTCGGTGAACTTTTCAGGGTAACCACATTCGGCGAGTCCCACGGTGCGGGTCTCGGCGTCACGATCGATGGAATGCCTGCGGGCATCGCCCTCGACCTGGATTTCATACAGAGCGAGATGGACAGGAGACGTCCCGGCTCCACGTCACTGGGAACGACCAGGAACGAGGCTGACCTTGTGGAGGTTATCTCGGGAGTCTTTGAGGGTGTCACTACGGGATGTCCGATCACGATGATCCTCCGCAACACCAGTCAGAAGTCGAAGGATTACTCCGAGATCATGAATGTCTTCCGCCCCGGTCATGCGGACTACACCTATGAGCGGAAGTTTGGGCTTCGCGATTACCGCGGCGGCGGCAGGTCCTCCGGAAGGGAGACAAGCACCCGTGTGGCCGCAGGTGCCGTGGCCAAGCTGCTCCTGAAACAAATGGGAATAACGATAAGGGCCGGTGCCGTCTCGATCGGAGGAGTCAGAGCCGAAAATCCCGATTTTTCCCATGACTTCCATAACGAGGTCTCCTGCCCCGATCCTGAGGCAGCCCCTCTCATGGCTGAGGAGATAAGGAAGGCAAAAATGGATCTGGATTCCATCGGAGGCATCGTTGAGTGTCACATAACCGGCGTCATGCCCGGCCTCGGTGATCCCTGCTTCGACAAACTGGATGCCCTCCTTGCCCATGCGATTCTGTCCATCGGCGCATGTAAGGGCTTTGAAGTGGGACGCGGCTTTGAAAGCTCCACGCTCCGGGGCAGCGTCAATAACGACCCCATGATGATGAAGGACGGTAAGGAGTGCTTCGAAACCAACAATGCAGGAGGTATCCTCGGCGGTATTTCCAACGGTAACGATATAGTGTTCCGTGCCGCCTTCAAGCCTACCCCAAGCATATACAAAGGTCAGCATACCGTCGACAGGGAAGGAAATGATGTCACCATCGCGATCAAGGGCAGGCACGATCCGTGCATAGTGCCAAGGGCCGTCGTGGTTGTCGAGTCAATGGCGGCAATAGTCCTTGCGGACAGGCTGCTCATCCAGAGGGCCTATGACAGATAAACCCCTGTTCATCCAGTCTGACAGGACTATCCTTCTCGATGTACACTCTGCCTCCGCTGAGGCGGCAAGAAGTGCCATCATTCCCTTTGCAGAGCTCATAAAGAGCCCTGAACACATCCACACCTACGCCATTTCCCAGATCAGCATCTGGAATGCGGCGTCGGTCGGCATTTCGTACGACGGGATAGTGAAAAGCCTTGAAGAGTATTCCCGATTCGACATTCCGGCCTCCGTGCTCTGGTTCATTAAGGACTCTTTGGACAGGTACGGCGGCGTTAAGCTTACTCCCTTTGATGAGTCTCACTACCTGCTCACGATCAATAATGCCATATTCAGGAGCCAGATCCTGAGTTCGAGGGCAGTGAAGAACCTCCTTGAACCATACTCTGAGAGTTCCTTCCTGCTTAAAACCTACTCCCGCGGGGAGCTGAAGATACAGCTGATTAAGCTGGGCTTCCCAGTGGAGGATCTCATCCCCCTCAGGAAGGGCCCTCACCTAGAGATGAATGAAAAAAGCGAGGTGTTCACACCCCGCCCCTACCAGAGGGAAGCAGTCGACGCGTTTCTCGGAGACGGAAGTGCCGGAAAGGGCTACGGCAACATCATCCTGCCATGCGGTTCGGGAAAGACCGTCGTCGCGATCCATGCCGCGTGCCGGCTGAAGACGAACACCCTCATCCTCTGCCCCAACGTCACTAGCGTCCACCAGTGGAAGCGGGAGCTGCTTGCAAAGACCACCCTGAGGGAGGATGAGATCGGGGAGTACAGCGGGGAGGTCAAGGAGGTCAGGCCCGTCACGATCGCAACTTATCAGATAATGATATACAGACAGGGAGACAGCGATGAGTATAAGCACTTTTCCCTTCTCAGGGACAATCCATGGGGTTTCGTCATCTACGATGAGGTGCACATGCTTCCCGCGGCGTGCTTCAAGGTCACTGCCGAGATCCAGTCGATGTACCGTCTCGGCCTGACGGCCACCCTGGTGAGGGAGGACCACCGGGAAGCGGAGGTCTTCTCCCTGGTCGGGCCAAAGCGCTATGACACTCCCTGGTCAGACCTGGAGCGTCAGGGCTTCATCGCAACCGCCCACTGCCATGAGATAAGAGTGCCGCTTTCCGATGAATCGGCCATGGAATATGCAAAGGCCCGGGGAAATGCCGGTCGCTACCGCATTGCCGCTGAAAACCCCTTCAAGTTCACTGTCCTTGAGAGCCTGCTTGCCAGGCATGCTGGGGACAGGGTGCTGATAATAGCCCAGTATCTTGACCAGCTGAATGAGGTGAAAAAGCGCTTCGGCTTTCCCATGATAACAGGCAGCACTTCCAACAGAAAAAGGGATGAGCTCTATGATGACTTCAGAAGCGGAAAGGAGAGCGTCCTCATCGTGAGCAAGGTGGCCAACTATGCCATCGACCTTCCGGATGCCTCAGTCGCGATCCAGCTGTCAGGCAGCTTCGGCTCCCGTCAGGAGGAGGCCCAGCGCCTTGGCAGGATCCTGCGGCCTAAGGAAAAGGACAGTCATTTCTACACAGTCGTGACCAAATTCACGAGCGAGGAGGATTTTGCCCAGAACAGGCAGAAGTTCCTTGCCGAACAGGGATACAGCTATGAGATCGAGACCTGGGATGAGTGATGAGTGGACGGCCGCACTGCCTGAACGCTATGTCAGGTACCTGTACGGACTGCTTTTCAGAAAGAGTGCCTCAAATGCCACTCCTGCAGCCAGGAGGGCGGCGATAGCGTCCTTTTTCTCGGATGAGGACAATATCAGGGCAACAATATCGTCTCTTTCAGATGAGGAGTACAACGCCCTCCTCTCCTTCTCGCTCTCACTTACAGAGGAGCTTCCTCCTCACATGACGAAGCTTTACGACTTCTGCACCTACCCCTCCGGGAAGGGCCGCCAGCCAATACCCGGGATTAAGTCCAGGGTAAAATGCGCATCAGGACTCTATGAGCGGGAAGGAAGGACTGACATCCATGAGACGGTCAAGGCATCCCTCGCCCTCTTCAGGGCAGCAGTGATAAGACCGGGACAGCGCAACGCCTTCTCATACATCAGAAAGCTCTTCCCTCAGAGCGATGAGGAGCTTCTGAAGGAGCTGTGGAAGAAGCTCGTCTCAGTCCTTCTTGAGGACGGCATCATCTCCCAGTCGGGAAAAACAGACGTAAAACGGGCCGGGGAACTGCTGTCCCTCTCACCTGTCGAGCTGATGTACCGAATAGAGCAGCCCTCATCATCGCTCTTTTCCTACCAGATCGCCCAGCTCAGGAAGGAAGCCGCCTTCCCCGTAAGGCTGGAAACCCCGCCCAGGGGAAGAGTCATGATGACAGGGGATTTCATACTCTATTACACGCCCTCCCCTCAGGAGGACATGGCGTGGAAAATCGCAGTTCCCGAGAGCATCGACACGGTCTCGTCATACAGAATCACGAAGGAGAGCATAAGGGCGGCTCTGGATGGGGATTACTCCGTCTCCTCGGTAATATCGGCGCTGGCCAGCGAGGGTATCTCATCCCCACTTCTCAGCTCCCGAATCCAGTCCTGGAAGGAAGAGATGGACATGAGCTCGCTTTCCCTCTGCTTCTACTTCAAAACCACGAAACAGCGGGCCCTCATGATCAGCGAGAATCCCCTGTTCGCACCCTATATTATAAGGTCTATGGATGACGGGTCGTTCATTCTTAAAAAGGAACCCTCCGTGCCCCAGCTGCTCAGGCGCGCAGGCTTTGAGATGCTTCCGCCGGAG
>JALEVV010000060.1 GCA_022788185.1 Spirochaetales bacterium
CTTGAGCCGGAACTTCTCATCGTCAGCGAACCGACCAGAGGCATCGACGTCGGTGCCAAAGCCCTGGTCCTCAATGCACTGAGAAGATATAACGAGGAAGCGGGAACAACCATCATCATGGTATCCTCCGAGCTTGAGGAGCTGAGGATGACATGTGACCGCATTGCCATAATCACTGACGGAAAGGTCGCAGGCATCCTTCCTGCAACAGAGTCCAGTGAGGAATTCGGACTTCTCATGGTTGGAGCCCATGAGATGATGAAAGGAGACAAATGATGGCGGCAAAGGAAAAGATCAGGGAATTCATCAATTCCTTCGGCTGGCCCAGACTCATAATCGCAGGCTTCCTGTTCCTGCTTTTCGTGATTGCTCCGCTCGGAGGGGTCAGTATCACACAGAGTATTTCCGATGTGCTTGCACGCTTCGGACAGAACAGCATCATGGTCCTGGCCATGGTCCCGATGATCCACTCAGGCTGCGGCCTTAACTTCGGTCTTCCCGTGGGTATCATCGCAGGCCTGCTGGGCGGAACCCTTTCCATGCAGCTCGGCTTCACCGGCCCCATGAGTTTTCTCGCCGCAGTCCTGATCGCAACCTTCTTCGGTGTGATCTTCGGATGGGCATACGGCGTGCTTCTGAACAAGGTAAAGGGCGGTGAGATGATGATCGCGACCTATGTGGGTTATGCGATCGTATCCTTCATGTGCATGATGTGGCTCCTTCTTCCATACAGCAATCCCCAGATGGTATGGGGTTATAAGGGAAGGGGACTCAGAACCACTATTTCCACTGAGGGCTACTATCTTCACATCCTCTCCGATTTCCTTCAGATAAAGATCGGTAACCTCGTCATTCCGACAGGTTCCCTGCTGTTCTTCGCCTTCTTCGCCTTCCTCATCTGGGCGTTCCTTCACACCAAGAAGGGTACGGCGATGACCGCTGTCGGTTCCAACCCGGTCTTTGCCAGGGCATCCGGAATCAACGTGAACAGCACGAGAACGCTCTCGGTCATCATGTCCACGGTTCTCGGTGCCATCGGTATTCTGGCCTATCAGCAGTCCTTCGGATTCATCCAGCTCTACATGGGACCTTTCTACATGGCGCTTCCCGCAGTATCCGCAATCCTGATCGGAGGAGCCTCGGTCAACAAGGCAACGATATCCAACGTAATCATCGGAACGCTGCTTTACCAGGGAATAGTGACGATGACACCGTCCGTCATGAACTCCATCGTACACACCGACATGAGTGAGGTAATCAGGATCATCGTCTCCAACGGCATGATTCTCTACGCCCTCACCAGAAAGACGGAGGCAGCAAAATGAAGAAGTCCTTCAGCATAAAGACATTCGTCCAGGACAATCTGGTACCCATAATCTTCATAGTGATCGGAATAATCGGCATCATTTACTCCGGATTCTCCTTCACGGCCATTGCCAATGAGATGATGACGAGACTTGCGAGAAACAGCTTCCTCGTAATCTCACTGCTCATCCCCATCATGGCCGGTATGGGTCTGAACTTCGGTATGACGCTCGGTGCGATGGCAGGTCAGATCGGTCTGATCTTCATTACCGAGTGGGGTGTCGTGGGCATTCCGGGCATGATTCTGGCCGCGATAATTTCCACACCGCTTTCAATCCTTCTAGGTTATGTGTGCGGAAAGATCCTCAACATGGCAAAGGGCAGGGAGATGGTTACAAGCTACATCATCGGCTTCTTCGTCAACGGTGTTTACCAGCTCGTCGTGCTCTTCCTCATGGGTGTCGTCATTCCCATAAAGAGTGACATTCTCCTTCCCAGGGGATATGGCATCAGGAACACCGTAAACCTCATCGGCATCAGAAAGTGCCTTGACAACCTGATCCCGCTGAAGATAGCAGGCGTAAGCATTCCGGTGGCAACGTTCCTCGTGATCTTCGCCCTGTGCATTTTCATCATCTGGTTCAGGAAGACAAAGCTCGGACAGGACATGAGGGCTGTAAGCCAGGACATGGAGGTTGCCCGCTCCAGCGGCATCAGGGTTGAGGAGACGAGAATCATGTCAATCATCATCTCAACGGTGCTTGCAGGCTACGGCATGATCATATACCTCCAGAACATGGGAACCCTCAATACCTACAACAGCCACAACCAGATCGGCATGTTCTCGGCAGCGGCGCTTCTGGTAGGCGGTGCATCGGTATCGAAGGCAAATATCAAGAACGTATTCCTCGGAGTCGTACTCTTCCACCTCATGTTCTACGTCTCACCCTATGCAGGCAAGAACCTCATCGGTGAAGCGCAGCTCGGTGAGTACTTCAGGGTATTCATTTCCTATGGTGTCATCACGCTCTCCCTTGTGCTCTACGAACTGAAGAAGAAGAGGGAGAAGGAAGAATCAGGCAAAAAACTTGCCGCAATGCAGAAGGAGGAGAAATAAGATGAAGTTCGCAAAACCTGACAGAACCTTCTGGATACGTGTTGCCGCAGTCATCGCCGTGATCCTCGTTGCCATTCTCATGTACATCATAGGCAAGCAGCACAACGTTTATGTGGACAACAAGGATCAGGGCAGTTACAAGGCCTTCAGCTTCTGTGAGGTCACGATCGACAGTCAGGAATCACTCCAGCTGGCAAAGCGTGACAGGGATGTCTTCACCGTCGTGAATCAGGGACATAAGTTCACCGTCGAGGCAAACGGGGAAACGAAAACCGTGAAGCTGAACATCCCGCTCCAGATGAAGAACGTGCTCATCAACATTCCGGCCTTCATGGCAGGAGCTCCCCAGAGCGAGTGGATGAGCGAATTCATTATCGAGACCGTCGCACCGGCGGCAGACGAAACGGTCGTCACCGACGATACGGCAGTATTCTTCGAGTAAGCATCGGGGTACCGGAAACGGTACCTCTTTTTTACTCCTTCCAATGCAATGCTTTTTTGATTATAATCCACTGTATGCTTAAGTTAGCCCCATCTGTTCTGTCATGCAGTTTTGCCAATGTGAAAAAGGCTGTGGACGAGGTTGATTCCCTCGGTCTCGAGTATCTCCATCTGGATGTGATGGATGGGTGTTTCGTGCCTGAGATTACCTTCGGAGCAAAACTCGTGAAGGATATAAGACGTTACACTGACATGACATTTGACTGTCATCTCATGACCGTGCGTCCTGAGGATAAGATCGATGCCTTCATCGAGGCTGGTGCCGACATCATCACGATCCACCAGGAAGCGACAGTGCATCTGCACAGGGTGCTGCAGCGGATAAAGGCTACTGGGATCAAGTGCGGGATTTCAATCGTCCCGTCCACTCCAGTGAGTGCCATAATGCCCCTTCTGGAAATGGCCGATCTCGTTCTTGTTATGACAGTCAATCCCGGTTACGGTGGACAGAAACTCATTCAGTCCTGCCTGGACAAGGTGGTTGAGCTCAAGGAGATCAGGGAGCGGGAAGATTACTCATACCTCATCAGCGTTGACGGTGGAGTGAACCTCACGACAATACAGGACGTGGCCACTGCAGGAGCCGATCTGGCGGTTACAGGCTCGGCATTCTTCGGAGCAGAGGATAAGGATGCCTTCATCAGGGAGATGAACCGTCTTATCGGGGAGTGTGTATGAAGGCGGTAATTCAGACAGTTCTGGATGCCAGGGTAACCGTAGACGGAGAAGTGACGGGAGCAATCCGGGACGGAATGCTCATATACTTCGGCGTTGCCAGGGATGACAGTATTGAGGATGTGGCACCTTTCTGCGATAAAATCGCTAAACTCCGCATCTTCAAGGATGATAAAATGAGGATGAACGTGAACCTGAAGGATCATGGAGGGGAAATCCTCCTGGTCAGCCAGTTCACTCTCGAAACCGACATCTACAGCGGTAACCGTCCCTCAATGGATGCGGCGGCGCCGGGTGATAAGGCAGAGGAATTCTACATCAGGGCCCAGGAACACTTCAGAGCCCTGGGATTTCATGTGGAAACCGGAAAGTTCGGTGCCCACATGCTTGTATCGTACGTAAATGACGGACCCGAAACTTTTGTTCTTGAAAGCAGGGATCTTTTCAGGAAAAGGGGTTGCTGACACGGAAAACTTTTCATTTTCCGTGTATTATCAGTAGGAGACAAAAAAATGGAAAAGAACGAAAACGTGAAAAAAGCCAGGGCTGAAGCGCTTGAAGCCGCAAGAGCCCAGATCGACAAACAGTTCGGTAAGGGATCGATAATGAGACTCGGGGATGCCAAGGACACTCTCGAAGTCGAAGCCATTCCTTCCGGCTCCCTCCTGCTGGATGAAGCGCTCGGAGTTGGCGGCTATCCCAAGGGAAGAATCATTGAGATATACGGACCTGAGAGCTCAGGTAAGACTACTCTTGCCCTCCATGCGATAGCCGAGTGCCAGAAGGCAGGCGGAACGGCCGCCTTCATCGATGCCGAACACGCCCTTGACCCGACCTATGCAAAGAATCTCGGGGTTAACATCGATGACCTCTGGATCAGCCAGCCCGATAATGGTGAACAGGCTCTTGAGATCACGGAATCACTGGTCCGCTCCGGTGCCGTCGACATCGTGGTCATCGACTCTGTTGCCGCCCTGACGCCTCAGGCTGAAATCGAGGGTGACATGGGTGACAGCCACATGGGTGTCCAGGCCCGTCTCATGAGCCAGGCCCTGAGAAAGCTTACAGGCATACTCGCAAAGAGCAACTGCATCATCATATTCATCAACCAGCTCAGAATGAAGATCGGAGTGATGTTCGGAAATCCCGAGACCACCACAGGCGGTAACGCCCTGAAGTTCTATGCCTCAGTCAGAATGGATGTCAGGAAGATCGAATCGATCGGCAAGAACCAGGATGAGATTGTGGGAAACAGGGTCAGGGTCAAGATCGTCAAGAATAAGGTTGCACCTCCCTTCAGGAAGTGCGAGCTTGACATCATGTTCGGCAAGGGCATCAGCTATGTGGGTTCGATGCTTGACGCCGCACTTAAATATGAGCTTGTGGAGAAATCAGGTTCCTGGTTCAGCTACAACGGTGAAAAGATAGGGCAGGGCAGGGACAGAACCCTCGAGTACTTTGCAAACAATCCTGCCGTGACCGAGGAGCTTGTCCAGAAGCTCAGGACGATCATGTTCGGCAGCAAAACTGAAGAGGAAGTTCCCGCAGAAGAGAAGTAATGGAGCTTAAGAGTGAGGAAAACTTCGGGGAGGTCAGGCAGGTATTCCGTACCGAGGAGTTCGAAGGACCGCTGGACCTCCTCCTCTACCAGATTCAGAAGGCAGAGGTAAACATCTACAACATTCCCATAGCCGAGATCACGGAGCAGTTCATCGGCTACATAAACACACATAAGACAACGCTGAGGAATCTTGCCGACTTCTACAGGATGGCGGCAGACCTCCTGTACATAAAGTCAAGGATGCTGCTTCCCGTCGAGGTCGAATTCGACGAGGAGTACGAGGACCCGAGAAGGGAACTTGTCGACAGGCTGCTTGACTATCAGAAGTTCAAAAAGTACACCGATCTGCTCATGGGCGTGGCCACAAGCGACAGCTTCTACATACCGCGCCATGAAAACCTCTTTGCGCTCCCCTTCGAGGATGAGGACCTGTTCCGGGGTGTCACGCTCCAGACCCTTTTGGACACATACAGATCCTTAGTTGCCCAGATTGCCCCGAACAAGATATTCAACGTCTATGAGGAAGTGACCGTCAGGGAGAAGATAGCCCTGATGCAGGAGCTGCTTGAACGAAGGGGAAAGATCACGCTCTCCGATCTTATAGTGGATTTCTCAAATCCTCTTCACATCATATGCTCCTTCATGGCAATCCTTGAATCATGCAAATT
Organism: Spirochaetales bacterium; assembly: GCA_022788185.1. Classification (GTDB taxonomy): domain Bacteria; phylum Spirochaetota; class Spirochaetia; order Sphaerochaetales; family Sphaerochaetaceae; genus Bullifex. The sequence continues at coordinate 5,828 of JALEVV010000060.1, forward strand.
CGGGATGATCATGATCCGTCAGGATGAAACCTACGGGGAGATTACGATTGAGGCAAAACCGCTGGACTTCGACGAAAGGGATGCGGATGAGGTTGACAGGGCTTATGACGAGATCGTGGAACACGGTCTTGAGGATGCCGATGATTTCTCAGTCCTCACCGATGAAGCCAGGGAGAGACTGGAAGAGGAAGAGCAGGAAGAGGAAGCTGAGAAGAAGGATGAATTCATCGGGGATGAGGAAAACCTGCTCGATGAGGAGGATGATTGATGCTCACGACGGAAGCAAGATGTGTTGAGGCAATACTGTTCATTGAAAACGAAGCACTTACCGTGGAAAAGCTTTCCGCAATGTCAGGCCTTGAGGAGAAGGTTTGCAGGAAGGCGCTAAGGGAGTTGAAGACGCTCTATGAGAAGGAAGGACACGGACTTTTCCTGAAGGAAAACGAGGATGATACCGTCTGCTTCGCCCCCTGTCCCGATCTCTATGACAGACTGCGTCAGACCTACGGGAGGAAGGTGGACAGAAGGCTTTCCAGGGCTGCCCTTGAAACGCTTTCCATAGTCGCATACTCCCAGCCGATCACGAGAAAGGAAATAGACAGCATCAGGGGTGTTACCTCAGACACCATAGTGCGTCTCCTCCGTGACAGGGAGTATATCAAGATAGTTGGAAGGAAGGACGTGCAGGGACATCCATGTCTTTACGGCACAAGCAGGAAATTCCTCTTTGAATTCGGTCTTCAGTCAATAAGTGATTTGCCTAAGCTCTCCGATATTGATAGAATGCGCTTTGAGACAGGTGAAGGAGAAGAAAGAAAATGATTGAATATCCCATCAGGCTGCAGGCTTATCTTGCAAAGTGCGGCTGCGGCTCAAGAAGATGGTGTGAGCAGCTGATAAAGGACGGACGCGTGATGGTCAACAACAGGGCGGTCCGTGAAATGGGTGTCAAGGTCAATGCCGATGACATAGTACAGGTCGATACCGAGACGGTTGAACCGATCGAGAAGACATATTACATCGCGCTTAACAAGCCGAAGGGATATGTGTGCACCAATTTCGATCCCAATGAAACCAAATATGCCAGGGAGCTCATCCAGATCAGGGATCAGAACCTGCTTTTCAATGTGGGAAGACTGGACAGGGACTCAAACGGCCTCATACTTTTCACCAATGACGGTGATTTCGCAAACCGCGTCATGCATCCCTCAAGGGAAATAGAGAAGGAGTACCTCGTCCACCTGGACAGGATGTGCACCGTGGAGGATCTGAACAAGGCCCTTAAGGGACTTTACATCGACATGGACAAGCCCTACAGGATCAATTCCTATGAATTTGTCCCAAGAAGAAAGGATTACATCCGTGTCGTGCTCATCGAAGGAAAGAACAGGGAAATCAGGAAGATCTTCTCCTACCTCGGTTACGATGTCAAAGGGCTGACCCGCGTCAGAATCGGCTGCATCCTCCTAGGGAACATGCAGCCCGGCGAGTACAGGGATCTGACCAGGAAGGAGATCGAAGGTCTTCTTGCAGGTAAGACGACCCTCATTGAAAGAAAGAAGTTCGGAGCTGCCCTTAAGAGGGAGCAGGCTGCAAAGCGTGCGGCAAAGGAGAGAAGGGATGACTGTGGCAATTGACGGGCCAGCAGGCTGCGGCAAGAGTACTATCGCGAAGCTGATTGCAAAGCGGCTGGGTTTCTATTTCCTCAATACGGGTTCCTTCTACAGGGCCGTTACCTATGCCCACCTTCAGAAGGGACTTGATCCCAGGGACAGGGAAAGCGTGCTGAAAACGGCTTCGTCAATCACCATCACGGTCGATCATGGAAACATATGCATAGACGGAGTCGACGTGGAGGACAAGCTTCACGGACCCGATGTGGACCTGAACGCCTCATATGTATCCTCCGATCCCAGGGTCAGGGAGATAATCACCGACCGGGTAAGGACGATTGCATCTGATATGGATATCGTTACTGAGGGAAGAGATACGACTACCGTCATCTTCCCTGATGCCGAGTATAAATTCTACTTTGACGCATCAAGCACGGTGCGGGCAGAGCGGAGGATAAAGCAACACCCGGAAGGCCAGACTTTCGAGGAAGTTCTTCGCCTTATTGAACAGCGGGATGAAAATGACAGGAACAAAGAGGTCGGCGCCCTAAAAAGAGCAAAAGATGCGGTATATATTGATACATCTTACTTGACCATTGAACAAGTTTGTGAGAAAGTTGTTTCTGTTATGGGAAAAGATTTTGCATAACAAATGTTTACATATAGGAGTAAAGAAGTGGAAGATGAAACTCAGATGACTGACATGCAGTCATTACTGCAAGAGCAGTATCTAAAGTCACTTGCGGGCATTGAAGACGGTCAGATCGTAACCGGAACTGTTGTACAGTTAAATAACGACTATGTATTTGTGGACGTAGGCTACAAGAGCGAAGGTAAGATCCCCGTGGATGAATTCGTCGATCTCCCGAAGATCGGTGACAAAGTCAACGTTGCCATCGTCAACAAGGAAGGAAAAGGCGGACAGGTCATCGTTTCCAAGAAGAGAGCTGATGCTAAGGAAAGAACAGAGGCACTCAAGGAAGCTGCTGACAACAAGACTCCGATCCTCGGTAAGTTCTTAAAAGTCATCAAGGGCGGTTATGAAGTCGACCTTGGCGCAGATTATAAAGGTTTCTGCCCGCTTTCAAAGGCAGATGTCACAAGAGTTGAGGATCCCGAATCACTCATCGGCAAGACCGACTACTTCGTGATCGACAAGTTCCATGCAAGCTCCAAGCTCAAGAGCGTCGTTTCCAGAAGGGAATACCTTGAGAGCATCATCAAGGAGAACAAGGAGAAGTTCTTCAGCTCTGTCCAGATCGGCGATGTCGTTCAGGGTGAGGTCAAGTCCTTCACATCTTTCGGCGCATTCATCGACCTCGGCGGTTTCGACGGACTTCTTCACATCAACGACATGTCCTGGGGCCACGTCACAAGACCCAAGGATTTCGTCAAGAAGGGTCAGGTCATCCAGCTCAGACTCATCAACGTCGATCCCGTCACACAGAAGATCAACCTCTCTCTCAAGCACATGCAGGAAGATCCCTGGACAAACTTCGAGCAGCGCTATAACGTCGGCGACGTCGTTAAGGCTCCCGTAACGAAGATCACATCCTTCGGTGTCTTCATCGAGATCGAGCCCGGTATCGAAGGTCTCGCTCACATCTCTGAGCTCTCATGGACCAAGAAGATCACCAACCCGAAGGAAATCCTCAGCATCGGCGATGTAGTCGAGGCTAAGATCCTCGGTTACGACCTCGACAAGAAGAGAGTCAGCCTTGGTCTCAAGCAGCTTGCAGAGAACCCCTGGGATACAATCGAAGAGAGATATCCCGTCGGTAAGGTCCTCAAGGGCAAGGTCGTAAAGCTCACCAACAGCGGTGCTTTCGTCAACCTTGAAGAGGGTATCGACGGCTTCCTCCACATCGATGATGTTTCCTGGACAAAGAAGCTCAAGAACATGAACCAGTTCTGCAACGAGGGTGATGAGATCGAAGTTGCCGTTTCCAGAGTTGAACCTGAAAGCAGAAGAATCCGTCTCTCAGTCAAGAACCTCGAGGGTAACCCCTGGCAGGCTCTCAGAAAGAACCACCCCAAGTACACAAACATCACAGGTGAGATTTCCAACATCACTGACTTCGGTGTTTTCGTGAAGGTTGAGGGCGGTATCGAAGGCCTCATCAGCAAGTTCAACCTTGTCGGACCCGATCAGGAGTATGATGACAAGATTCTTCAGGAGTACAAGGTCGGCGATCAGATCACAGCTATGATCGTTGAGCTCAATCCTCAGACTCAGAAGCTTTCACTCTCTGTCAAGGAGATGATCAAGAAGAATCAGGAGTCAGAGATTGCCAAGTACATGACAGATTCAAAGGATGATTCAGACACATTCTCACTGGCTGACATGCTCAAGGCTAAGGAAGAGAACTGATTATTTCTTCCATCCGGATAGGTTAGGCGGGGAAAAACCCGCCTAACTGTTTAAAGAGGTTTAGATGAAAGCGAAAGACAATATTCAGGAACTGACCGCAACCGAGAAGGTTGCAGGTAAGGTTGAGGGCTTCTTCAGCAAGAACGGTAAGCTTGTTGCCATTATTGCCGCAGCAGTCATCGTCATCGTTATCGCAATCGGTATCATCGTCACCGTTGCAGGCAACAGTGCTGAGAAGAAGTTCGAGGCAATTGCAAAGCTTGACAGCCAGTATACGGCCCTCACAGCAATGGATGAAACGACTGACGAGTACAGGACCGCAGTTGATCAGTTCCTTTCCGATGCAGATGCACTCATCGCATCCAGCAAGGATTATCCCGGTATCAAGGCAAGCTATCTCAAGGGACTCTATGAGTTCTCACAGATGAATTACAGTGCCGCAGCTTCCATTTTCGAAGCCGTAAGTGTCAGCGCAAAGGGTTCTTACCTTGGTTCACTCTCACTCATCAACGGTGCTGCCGCTTATGAGAATGCCGGTGATCAGGCAAAGGCTCTTGAGTTCTATAACAAGGTCTGGGATGACTACGGCAAGAATGCCGCAGAGAGCCCCAAGGCACTCTTCAATATTGGAAGAATCTACGAGGAGAAGGGTGATAAGGAACTTGCAAAGGCAACTTATCAGCAGCTCATCGATGAATTCGGTACAACAGGAGAGTACTCCAAGCTCGCTTCTGCCAGAGTTGTGGTATTATAATACCGGCACGGTATAGAAATGAAGGAGGTAATATGAGAAGACTGTCTGTTTTTCTTATATTCCTCCTTGTTTTTTTAACCTCCTGCGGCATCCCATCGCTTAGGGATTTCTCTTCAGCCGTAAGTTTTACTACTCCATACAGCAATTCTTTTTCACTTAAATTCAACAGTTCGGCCGTCAATGCATCCTACTTCACAAACGGCATGGTCAATGCGGCATCTCCGTCAGTCATCCTTCTTTATTCGGTAACAAATGAAAGCAATGACAGTCTGACATCCTCCTTCAGATCCACATTCAATAAGGAAATAAGGGGAGGCGGAAGCTATATTAACGGTGTACCCATTACCATAAGGCAGAATGACGGAATACTGGAAACGACTTACGGTAATAAGACGTATAAGCTTTATCCTCTTATGCCTGAAAACAAGTCCTCCATCACACCTCCAGGATATACGCTTTCAAATGGATCTGATTACGTATTCTCTTCACTTGCAGCATCCTCTGCTAATTTTTCGTTCAGCCTTGAGAAAGAAAATAACACGGATGATGAGTACTTCATCCAGTTATTGAAAGACAAAGTACCATATAAGAAGCTCTACAGGTTTAATAATGGTGCAACCTTCCGTTCGTCGGATTCAGCAGAGGACTACAGGCAGATTTCAGAAACTCAGGAAACCTATTACATCCATATCTACGCGGCAGTCAATGTCACTAAGAGCTTTTCCTCTGATTTCTCAAATGATTACTGGACGGAACTTAAGAACGTTGCCAATATTGCCATTACGTAATTATCTGTTACGATGCTTGTTTTTTCCACCTGAAAATCTTACATTTAATTTAATGACGCGACCGTCTTATGATGTGCAAACCTGTATCGGGTTTGCATTTTTTTTGGAGAAAGGAAAATGCATAAAGGTAAAGGACATGGCGGATTTCATCACGGAGCCGCCGTAGTAGGGGAAGGTTTTTCAGAGTTCCGTCATCACCATGGATATGACGGCAACCTGGAAATGAACGTACAGAACAAAGCATCAGTCAATGAAGCGGAAAACACTATTGGAGGAAAAACGGATATGAATGAAGAAAGATGCGGAAAATGTCCCAGAAACTGTCTGCTTTCAGCACCTGGATGTCCCAGAGGCATGAGGGGAAATGAAAACAGGTAGGAAGGTCATCATGAAGGCAAAAGACCCGCTGAGGGATCTGCTGAGGCTATAATCATGGAGATCGGTCACAGGCTTCACCATGGATCAATGGACAGGACTGAATTCCTTTCCGTCCTGACACCAGAGGAAAGATCCTCTCTGGAGACAATTCTTAAAAAAGTCCTAGCATGATTTCATGTTCTCTGCCTGAAAGACTTCCTTAGCGTCTCAGGCAGAGAGTTTTTTTTACCCGCCGGACAGATGAAATTCTGTCCGAGAGTCTTACACACACACAATTTTCGTCTGAAAACACATCTTAAAGTTCTATACCCCCTGTAAAGCCCCCATCACAATTTGGATATAATGTAGATTCTGTCAACTAGACTATCTGAAAACAGGCTAACGCTTGTACCTATTGTCGATTACCAATTCTCCGCGGGTTATACCAATTCTTTCCGGGTTAAGGGTGGATATTCGGGTCAAAACGACCCGTTTTTTGCTGAAAAACGCATAAATGGATTTCCAATTCTGGTGGGTTATCGGGTGTTTTTCCAATTCTTCTGGGTTAAGATTCGCAATTTTTTTCAGTAAAAATGTCATAATCCTATGATTTCCTTTCATCGAATTACCAATTCTGGTGGGTTAAGGCTTAACAATCAACTATAGTCCGGTCACGAATTACCAATTCTGGTGGGTTAAGACTTAACAATCAACTATAGTCCGTCATCGAATTACCAATTCTGGTGGGTTAAGGCTTAACAATCACTATAGTCCGGCCAGGTCTATCCTGGATATACCTTCGTTCCTGACTGCGTTGTTATGTTCAATGGCACCGGTGTTGATGAGCTGCTTCCTGTTCTTTCGTATCCGTTTGATTGCCGTTGCTATCAGTTCGTCTTCAGGCTTACCAGCATTGGTCTTGAGCTTGAGTACCTTGTTTACATTGTCTAGGATGTACTCATCTGAGTATACCTCACCAGCTTCAACAAGATTACGCTTTGTCCGTGTAAACACTTCCTGTGCAAGCAATGGATTTGTCGAAGACCTGAATTCCGCTATTGCTTTGCCGGCCTTATCCTTGTTAGGTTTCCCCTTGTCCCCTACCCTGTTGTCCTCCAATTCCATTGAACTCAACACGTCTGCCTTCAACGTCTGCCTTGCATAGAGTCCCAGCAACGGATTTGTCTCTGTAGAAGTCTTGGAAATAAACTCAGGGGTAAGGACGAAACCATTCTTTTCAGTTTCAGACAGGTTAACGTAGCATATCTGGACATTCTCCCAGACTGAGATAATTCTCTCAATAATTCCAGAAGTCTCCTGATACATTGCGCTGTATATTTCTTCTGTAATCGCCTGAGGTGTCCTAAACCATTGAACTGACATGACAAGCTTCGCTATTGCCTTAAAGTAGTCATAATTGACACAGTATTTGGAAGCCTTTATCGGGCTTCCCATACGACGTGCAATATAATACCTGCTAAAGAACTTGCCGTAGGCCTCTTCCGTTCCTACGACCATCAGACCAGTCTTTGACTTGTTGGTGATCGTCATGATGGTCTCATAGGAGTCATCCTTATTTGAGAAGCTGCTGAACCGCTGTATCTCATCGATTACAAGAATGCCGACATTGAACACACGGAAAAGCTCTGCAATCTTGTCCGCCTTCGGACCAAGCTTCTTCTGTGCCTTGATAAGCCTTTCGTATGTTCTGTTGCTGTTCCCAAGTGCGGTATCTATGGCAATGCCAATACCATCCATCAGCGCTGACAAGTCAGAATTTGACGATGGCTGAACATACAGCCAGACTATCTGGATTGTGGTCCCACTCCCTGGATTCTCATGGATGAGCGTCTGTGGATAACGCGAAAGCAACCTGTTTACGGCACATGTCTTTCCACATCCGCCGATTCCAAGGAGAGCTGCACCGGTATGTCCGTCTCCGTCAGTCATTGGAGACATGCTTTGTTCCTGAACCTGTTTTTCATCGTTCACGGTAACTTCACAGCACATGTCAGCTACCCAGGAGAGACGCTTTCTGTATGAAGTAGTCAGAATACTTCGGAATGTCGTCTCCAACTCATATACAGGCTCCAATGGAAGCCTCATGTTCTCAAGAAGATGAATCTCCTCCTCCTGGACGAATGGTTCCGCATCAATTGAAGGTACTATAGGAAACTTTTCGTAATAAAATCCCGAAATGTCATATCGTGACATTTTGTCAGGGAGAGCTTTAATGAATATGTTATCGTTGTCAATTTCAAGTATAGGCTTGGAATAGACAGCCTTTATTGGATATGTAATATTGTTTTCATACTTCTGTTCCATTCAGTTCCTCATTTCAGGAAGAAATCCGGCACATCGTCAGAGAGCAACGGGCTTATCGGAACATCCGTTTTATTGTCCTCTTTCTTGCATATGACGGGCTCTTCAGTTTTTGATGAAGGCAATTCAGGGGCTGCATTTTCAGTAAGTGGCGGATGTATATCCGGAATCTTGTCTGCAATGGCATTTTGTGTGTTGATCAGATTCTTCTCAATGCGCCTGTTCTCCCTCATGTTCTTTGAAGAGGGTTCTTCTGTCACCTTCTTTATGGAATCGACTATGTTCTTCACACCCTGCTGCCTTTCAACAATCCGTTGTAAGGACTTCGCCTCTCCTTCTTTGTCCATCCTCTTTTCATACCTATAGTATTCGTTGTATTCGTTCCACGACATTCCCCGATATGAACCGCTTTTTGAATTGTTAAGAAGCAACTGCATCACCTTCCCATCATCAGTCCGGTAATAGAGGTAATCGATGAGGCGTGGATCCTTCTTTATCGCAAGGGAGTTGAGCAGTTCACCGTTGGTATTCCTGCGTTTTGCATTTACGACTGCAAGCTGTATTCTCTCAGTAAGTCTTTTGTCACCGAACGGGAGATAATATAAACCCTTATAATGTACTCCTTCCCTTGTTATTGCTGCAGTGTCGTCGATCATGAGCTTGTACATCACTTCAGGTACCTTGGATTCAGGTACAGTAATCTGTCTGCCGAACCGATTGACACCATAATTCCATATTGAGACTGGAGTCTTTACAACACGTGACCTCATCATGTCAGGGGTAAGCCTGAACTTCTTTGAATACTGACCGTTATGGAACGCAACAAAAAGGGTCGTAAGCTTTATAACCTCCTCAATGGTCAGACATGCAGTTTCCTTATGATTGCTGTCATACCGCTTCTGTATATACCCCTTATTCTCAAGTTCAGTCCTGAAAGTCTGGTGAAATAGTCTGAAGCTCTGTTCAATGGAGCCTTTCATGGACCCGGTTGCTCCCGGTTCATATGACAGGTTTATGCCAAGTTCCCTGCATACGTTTTCAAACTCCTTGCTTTTCCAATCCGATCCGCGGTCGCATCTTATTTCACCTGGGATGAAATTAGATGGCCAAAGATCAAGGTTGAAATTGACAACACCATGCTTTTCAAGAAATTTGGCCTTTGGTTCAAAAAGATTGATCATCAGACTGCTGAGGCCGATCATGGAGTTGTTTTCAAAACTGACGGAGAAGGCAACAATGCAATGAGAATACAGATCAATCATCATATATAAAATCGGTCTGCCTACAACCTTTGTCTGATCGATTGATGATACAAGCATCAGGTCCACCTCAAGAGCATCTCCCTCAACGATGAATCCTGGATGATACGCTTCTATTGTAGGTGTTGAAAAGATGACGCGTTCATTATTACGGAACTCCTCATTCGATGTCTTGATCTTCCGCCGGTCTTCATATGAAAGAATCCTATCAATGTAGTTCCTGAATTGTCTTTCTGTTGGACGCTGGTCTATCGGAAGCAGGACAATCCTGTCTCCTTCATTGACGGAATAGTATTCTGCAGAAAGCATGGCAAAACAGTCGCGGATGGTGATGAGCCTTTGCCTTTTCAGAAGTTTCAGGCCGTATTCAAACGCTTCGATACACTTGTCATCAACAAGGATTCCCTGTACATCGCAGTTTTTCCGTCCAGGTTTTTCCTTATACTTATAAGGCTTATGGTTGGATGCGTTGTAGGATTTTGGGTTGAGTATTGAAATCTCCTGAAATCCGCTCTGCAGCCATTTCACTACAAGACGTTGTGCAGAACTGCGTGATATGCCGAAAGTCTTCAATGCTTCAAAGTATTCAGGTTTCGATACTTTGGCTTTGAGCTGGGTATATGTAGGCCCGTAGTTTGCATCGATGTATCTAAGAAAACCCCGTTTACGGTTAAATTCTTCTGTCTTTTGGGAGGATAAAAGCGAAACATCAAATACAAAGCTGTCTTTATCTTCGATGAAGGTCATCTGACAAAGAATGAGTGCTTCTTTGATATCCGAATAGGTCATATCCAGGAATTCAAGTCCTTTTGATTCCGTGTTTATCATACGGCATGTTTTGTTGATGATGCAGATGACCCTCCATACTGTATTATCGGTCAGTCTTTTTAATAGAGTGCCAACTCTGATTTCATCTGTATCCATACTGTCTCCTTTTCTAGGGCCTTGACTATTTCTCTGTAATCCAAAGGATTGTTCATATCGACTTCGATGATTTTATTGGCAACCAAATGCCTTGCCAGGCTTATATCATCAAAAACGTCTTCTTTTCTGTAGCAGGCGACTGCATACCTGATATTCATGATCTCTGTCGGATTAAGGTCTTCCTTGAATCCAATGAAATACTTTACTCCCCGACGGCGCCAGTATTCCCGTTCAATATTCAGAAGTTCATTAACCCTGGGAGGAACATCATCCTTGCCAGTCTTGACGGTAAGTGCCATTTCCGAACCGTCATCCATCGTGATCAGGAAGTCCGTCGTCATAACCATGCGGTTATTGAATGACCCCTTTGTTCCGAACATTGCTGCAATCTCCGTTGTTTCCGACAACGGCAGAAGAGGAAACTGCTCCCGTATATCCACTACCCTGTCATTCCATCTCAGCCTGTAGTAGAACCACCGTTCAGCCTGGGAAAGGCACTGTATCATCCGGCCATGTTTCCAGTCGGGTATTGATGTCGCCGTTCCCCTGCTGTTGAACTCACGGCCAAAGATCCATGGCAGATAGTCCGGGCCAGTCCCCTTCCCCCTACCCTGCCTGAGTTTCGTCTCATCACTGATATGCCTGCTCATATCATCAACTCCTTATGACGCGCACTCATAACAAAGGGTCCCATTATTCACCACAGCCCACGGTGAGATGAAGAATACGGCACCACAGTGAAGGCATCTTACATGGACCGCATCCGGTCTATATTCGCCCAACAGTTTAAACCTGCCCTTTACGGCTTCCATGAACGTGGTCTTTCTGATCACCTTGGCAGTCAGGTGTTTCTCAATTTCCGCTGCGTCATCAAAATAATATGCAAGCAACAGTATGAACTGGCTCACTGAGGGTGGAACATCGTTTACCATAAGATTTCTGACACTGGCAGCATTTATCTGTGAAAGCAAATACTTTTTTTCATGATTATGCTTCAGCGCGAAATTGTAGTTGCCGGGAGTCTTTCCTATTTTTGATTTCAGGATTTTCAGCAGATCATTCCCGCAACATTTTAGGTCGTATTCAAAAAGGGAGTTTGAAAAATCTGAGAGGTATCTCTCCATGGGATGAACATCAGGCTCACACAAATCGGGTACTTTGATTATGTTTCTCATTAAGGGATTCACTCTCAGAAGCCTGCAGCCATGTTTGGAGCAATGGGAGACATATGGCATCTGATGACCAGTGTGATAATACCAGTCATCCCCTTCCTCCCACATACACTCCGGGCAGAGACGAAGAGAGGTGATAGCTTTTTCCACATGCCCCGGAGTTGTTTTCATAAGGCTGTTGTTATAGTATTCTCTAAGCCGGTTCTGGCTGTCCTCCCTTGTCTGTAAAGGCGCTATCCCCTTGAAGATGGTTCCAGAAATGAGCCAGTTGAATTCATTTTCAAATTCAAGACAGTCAGATTCCCGCTTCATACAATCGAAACCGATGTATGTTCGTTTATAGAACTTATGGGTATCGGTATCGGCACAGACCGTATACTTCAGGAATTCATCAATGGATTCAAAACCATTGCTTACGGCTACACGCATCAGATATGAGTACATGAGCTCATCTGTGTGATAATTAGGCATGTTGCCTGTCATGAACGGAGATCTGACAGTGATGATATCAGCCATCAAGACGCTCCGTGGATAATGTGTGTGAATTCAATCTGTACACATCTCCCCTATTTATGATGTCCCATCGAAGGATGGGGTTTGTGATATGCATTTGCGTATGTATATCACCCAGAAAACATAGCAAAAGAGGAGACATCTCTTTGAACAAGGTCCCTGTAAGTATCCAGTCATCTCCGTCGGACTTGAGTATTCCGCGTGACGCTTCTTTCATGCATTCATAGTTCAGCCTCTGGTTATCTGTCCAGTCTGTGGGACCAAGGCATGAGCATAGCTCAAGAAGTCTTTTGGCATCAGGGATTCCATTTTCAATAGCACCCCTATTGAGATATGAATGCCAGAGTTCGCCTTCATGATAGCAAGGAAGGTTATGGATGTTCCCTTCAGGAGCAATGGTCCTGACAAGGCTTGGAATTGTACGGTTGTTGGAATTCTGATCCACCGCGCCGTGTCTCCTTATATGAATGTTTTACATCGGGAGAAACGTATCTACACGGTTGCTCCCCTAAGACTAAAGACGTTCATGTTGTGAATAATCACGTCTTTACTTGAATATACAGCAAAATATACGCATTGACAAGTGTTATTTGATTAACGAACATTTATATGCGTATTTTTACTAATTCATTTGGACTAAGGGGTGCTTTTATGTATACTTTGGATATGACTGACAGAATTAAGGGCAATCAGTTTTGGGTTGAGTTTGATGAGGCTAAAGGGCCAAGATCCTATGTGTGGATTTCAGAGCAGAGCGGAGTTGCGCTTACTCTTATCAATTCCGCAAAGCACAGGCGAAGTTTCCTCAGTTTTGACAATACTGTCCGTGTCTGCAGGGTGATTCATGCAGACCTCAACTCCTTTACGTTCTCTTTTTCCGATGAAAATGACAGGTTCCTTGTCGTAGGGAAATATTCAGATTGTCCTGTCGGCAAACGGTTCTGGATGATTCTTGATGATGTGCTTAGGGAAAACGGATGGTCATGGAGATATGTATCCGGCATGAGCGGAGTAGCTCCTACCACAATAAGTACGGCAAAGGGCGCAGGCAGGACGCTTCCGTTTGATATAACGGTTGCGCTGCTACAAGGTATGCACATCAGCCCGATGGCCATGGGAAAGTGGCTTGTTCCAGATGTTGGTCCGGAAAATATCCCTGTTCCAAGTATGGAGGAAGGCATAGAAACTGAAAGGAACCGGCTAATCAGAACGATTCGCAGGATGGATTTTGACACTCTGATGAAGGTTGCTGACTACGTAGATTATATTGTATCCAGAGATAAATAAAGAATTCCCGGCAACTTGTTCAATGATTGAACAGCTTAGGGGATTGTTGCCGGGAACGATTATTCACACCTTAATTATAGCATCACGCGCACTGATTATCAAATGACAAAGCCACCTTTTCTGTTTTTAGATTGCATAAATGCCATATAGATAGCTAAAAATGCTGTCTATAGATTTGAAACCCATAATCTATAACTGATATAATGCACTCTGTAACCATATTATCACTATTTCGGTTATGGCCTGCGTTGCAGGTCTATCAGACTAAAAATGGGGGTTTTCTACTATGAAGAAAACATTCTCAGCAGTAACAGGCATCATGCTTGCACTTATGATGCTTTTCGTTTCGTGTGAACAGGGTGGAGTGTCAAAGGCGCAGATTGATTCACGCGACCTTGTATCCGTTTCATTCACTAAGGTTGAGGCGAAGTCGGTAAACGTTGACAGCATCGGTGAGGTAACTACTCCTGCTCTCAATACACTCTACTTCCAGTACAAGGCAGTCAAGACTGCAGGCGAAGGTGCTGAAAACGTTCAGGGCCAGAAGACGGAGTGGACAAACCTGGGCTCACGGGGTCTTTCCCAGACAATCCAGCTTTCCAGAGGTAACTGGACGATCTCTCTCAGAGGATTTGCGACAGATGCACTCAGAACTGCAGCAGGAACATCGGAAACTGCTTCAACTCAGGCAGTGTTTGCAGGCTCACTCTCTCAGGATATCGGTTCCGATCTCACTTCCAGAAATGAGAGCGTCAATGTAAGCCTTGACTTCACCAATCCTTCCGGTACCGGTTCCTACTCACTTGGAGTTACCATTCCTGCTTCCTACGCTTCACAGCAGGCTAAGGTTAAGGTAACAGTCACACCTGCTTCAGGCGATGCTCAGGTTCAGACCTATCAGTTTGCTGAAGGAACAACTACACATACCTACTCATTCTCCACAGTAAACAATGGTATCGCATCAGTTAAGGTTGAGTACCTTGATGCTTCAGATGTAGCCATTGGTGATGCAGTAACGGCTAACACACTCATCATGACTGACATGACCACAAATGGTACTGCATCGATTGCTGAGGATAATACTTTCACCGTTTCATTTGCTGGTACAAGTGTTAATGGAAGTGCGGAAAATTCTCCTTCAACACAGACTCCTTCAACACAGACTAAAAAGTTGAATACACCAATCGTTTCTTCTGATGGATATCGTATTACTATTTCTTGCGGTTACACAATTGAAGAATTCGAATCTGATAATCTTTATAATGCGGATACCTGGGTAAAAACTTCCAGTGATGGTATTAATTGGTCTGAACCACATATAGCTAATGGTGCAGTATTTGGACCTAAGACTATAATGAATAATCTATACGATAAAGCCTTAAATGGGGAAGACAGTATATCTGGAGAATGTAATTTCCTTGGCCCTAATGGCTATTTCTCTCTTAAGTTTACTATGGATGGATGGGAAGACTCCGAATGGTCTGAGCCAGTATTTGCAGCAGATTAATATTCTTATGTAATAGTGTTGTTTCCCGACAGCGATGTGTTGTCGGGATTTTTTCACTGTCTGATTAAGAAATGAGGCAAAATAACTCTTTGTGATTTTGCAAATCAGGTATACACTGTCAGTACCTGAATAGAGTACAGGTAAACTTTTCAAGAATTCGGAATAACTCCTCAGACCCCCTGGGGAGTTTTCCTTTCTTACGGCAGATTAAACACCAAGCAGGAGTTACTTGTTATCCTGGTTTTCAGCACAATACTTCACACAGCTCTTTCAATAACGGCAGTCTTGGTCATACCCTTGTCACTGCAATAGGCTTCCCTTTTATGGTTTCCTTTTATGGTTTTACCTATCCCTCCAGCAGCCTTGCATGTAGCATTACTGCTTCCCTTTCCTCATCATCAAGCTTAGGCAGTACGGTATTGATAAGCAGATCGATCATGTCAGCCTTATCGATGAATATGGGATCATACACTGATGGATCACAAACGGATTGAGGCTGACGCTTTTTCTCCCCTGCCCCAAACAGCAGATAATCGGGAGATACATCTAGCTTTTCCGCAATTGTGATGATATCTGCAAGAGGGACATCCCTGGTACATGTCAGTATGCCTTTGACTTTTGCTTCACCTATCCCAAGATATCCTGCTATGGCAGAAAGCGAACGTCCTTTCAAACCCTTATCACTGAGGGCTTCATTCAGTCGGAGTGCCAACTGGGCATAGATACCTTCAATCCTCTCCTGTGTGGCTTTAAGTTCCAAGCCTGGTTTCTGTTTCGTCATGATCGCCCCTCCATATATGAGAGTGCATGTATCATTACGGCACGGAGCTGACGCTCATCAAGTCTCCCAAGGATGTCTTCTGGTGCTTCATTTCCTTCCTTTCCTTCATTCTGCAGTCCCAGAAGTTCGGAAGGAAGGACATCAAGCCCAAGGCAGAGCTTGATGAAAAGATTTAGGTACATTGGCCTGTCAGATATGAATACTCTTCCAGTCAATGTGTTGCGGTTTATCCCGGTAAGGTCGCTTGCATCCTTAATCGTCAGGCGTTTTTCGTTTGCAATCCCCTCATAACGTTCAAAAATCTCCCGTCTCATGGTACGGTTGTCTTTATCCATATATGTCTCCCCCCAGATACAGATTCTAACTGTCTGAAATAGTATCACCAAATAGACGTCAGTTTAAGCCATAAAACACGTAATTTTTTCTTTACCGACTTTCATAAGGCACTTCATGCCTCATATATGGCTGTAAAATTGAAAAAAAAGTAAACAAAGTGATATAATACATGCACAAAATATGTCATTCGATGCGTTACAGCTGAGGGCGTAAAGGAGTAGAGTTATGAAACACCTTTTGCGTGTGGTGATGACATTACTGCTTTTTACGGTTGTTCTGTTGCCATCATACTCCATGAGATACGACTGGTCTGAAGAGACGTTCAGGTTGAATGTCTCCGCAACAAGTATAAGTATCGGTACGGTGGAGTTCTATGAAGGCAGAAGTGTTCCCGGTGCGGTAACCGGATATTCCATCCCTCTATCCTTCGGCATCAATACATCTTTCAGATACTGCATAACCAACTTTCTTGCCATCGGTGCTGATGCGGGACTTGTATTTGAAATGCATGCACCGGGCAATCTGAAGACTGCAGAAAGTCTCCTCATATACAGACTGTACCCGGCACTTGCGATTGAATTCATGACAAAATCCGCATACTTCACCGATGAGTACAGGAGAATCGGACCGCAAACACCTTCCATCAGGCTTGAAGGCTCAGTCCTTCTTGGTGTATCGCCAGGAATTCCCGAAAGTATGAGCGCATCCTTCATGCCCTTCGTGGCACTTAAACCTGCCGGAGTGCTTTCCGTGAAGAATATTGACATGTTCCTTTCGCTTCAGCTCAATGCTCTTTGGGGTGCTTTCTACAAATCCCCATATAAGGTGCTTGTCTGCACCCTTAATGCATCTTTCGGTATAGGATGGAGATTCTGATAATGAGAAAGATGCTTCCTATACTGATTTCAGTCCTGCTGTTAGTTTCATGCTCCGGAGAGGTCAACCCATACCAGGCCTATGAGCCTTACTGTATATTCACCCCTTATGTTACTTCAAGCGGTGCCGAAACTGCATATGCATCGGTGAAACTCATGACAGCTGATGCCAAAATACCTGAAAAATGCTACATCAACGGGCTTCTTTATGATGTGGTCATATTTGACGGATTTTACAGTTCATCGGATGCGGGAAAACTCTATGAAATCGAACTTCCATCGTTCATCACCGCAATATCCAGTCATGCGTATGAACAGGCTGAAAAGGTGAAGTCCGTTACCCTTCCTGAAAACATCTCAAGTCTAGGCAACTCATGTCTGCCAAAAAATCTGAAAACGATCACGGTTCCTGCAGAGGCCATATGTTCTTCACAGACATCAAGCCTTTGGGATGCACTGTCCACCCCTCAGCTCCTGGAGAATGTAACGATCACGGGAACTGCCCAGAGTACCGTTAGCCTTAAGGATTTCGGTACCAATGAATGCAGCCTCAAAAGCATCACTGTTAAAGGATATGGTGCAAGCTGGCCTCAGATGCCTTACCCGACGAAGGAAGGGATGAAGTTCCTTGGATGGTACACAAAGGACCCCTTGGTTTACGCTGATGCGATAAAGGCGGAATCAGGAAAGAAGCTTTCCTCTTCTACCTATTCACTTACGGTATATCCATACTGGACAGAAGGAGAGGACTCTGGAGATACAGAGGATGATACTCCACAGCCGATGGAACCAGTGAACTTCTACAAGGTATATTCCTTCGGTATCAACCGCGACTATATTCACCTTGACTATAACGATGATACGGATGAATACACCATATCCCTTGATACCACTCACTGGTTCTGGGAATGGTCTTACAACGGAAAGCCGGTTGAGATGGATAACAGCAGCTCCTTCACATTCAGAAAAGATGATGGGGGACGTGTTCAGGTTATCTGCTTCCAGTGTGACAGTGAGGGAAATGCGTCCGGTGGTGCGGTCATGATCGAAATATAATCCGGCAGTCCAACCATCTGTAAAGCATTTATTGCCTCTTATAGACCTATTATTACCCTGTATGGATTTGGAAATAATTGTTCATAACTGATATAATGCATTCTGTAACCACATTATTACTATTTCGGTTATGACCTGCGTTGCGGGTCGAACATACTAAAAATGGGGGTTTTCTATTTATGAAGAAAACATTCTCAGCAGTAACAGGCATCATGCTGGCACTTATGATGCTTTTCGTTTCATGTGAACAGGGCGGAATGTCAAAGTCGCAGATTGATTCACGCGACCTTGTATCCGTTTCATTCACCAAGGTTGAGGCGAAGTCGGTAAACGTTGACAGCATCGGTGAGGTAACCACTCCTGCCCTCAATACACTCTACTTCCAGTACAAGGCAGTCAAGACTGCAGGCGAAGGTGCTGAAAACGTTCAGGGCCAGAAGA
>JALEVV010000015.1 GCA_022788185.1 Spirochaetales bacterium
GCCGTGTTGTATATGATACCTGCGATGTTTATCATGTCGCCCAGGTATCCGAAGTCATCGCTGTTATACAGTTTTACCGTCAGTGTCCGCATGACATCATTATAGCACATTGTTATGGCACTACGCATTAACGCCTTTCATCCCACGGCCAAGGCGCGTGGGCTTTCCCGGCGGTAAGTTTGTAACAGTTCTGAAAGTAAACAACAGCCAGCTGTCGATTTACAAAAACACTGCAACAAGAGCTTCTGCTTAATATTATATGTTACATGAACATGACAGATGATGCAGATTTGTAAATAAACTAAAGTAATGAAACAGACTTTCAGAAACCGCTTACAAGACCCGATATCAGAATTACAAAATAATGAAACAGAAGTCCCCGTGATTTACGGAGACTTCATCGTTTGACCGATACTGCAGTCAGGGTTAACACACCTCCAAAGCCCCCAAGTGAAGCTTTGTTGGTGTAGGTGGCCTCAAGGGCCGGGGACGACAGCGTCTTGCTTTGACATCGGTGTGTTACTTAATGATAGCACGCCCCAAAGCATCAAACTCAACGAACCTCTAAAGCCCCAAAGCTTGTGTAAACATCCGAAAGGAACATGTCCATGAGTTCATGCTTCATGTCAGGCTGATTCAGCAGCATCGTATAGAAGTCCTTGTTCTGATCAAGACCTTCAACCAATGCATCATCAATCTTGTCATCATAGACCATCTTGAAGTCCTCAAGCCTGTTGTTTCGGGCAGACCTTGCCAGGTCCGGGTTCTTCTTCAGAAGGTCGCGTATCTGTAAAAGGGCAGTTGCCGCAACATCTTCATCGTATGACTTGCCGGTCCTGCTGTTGATCTCCGCTATTATTTCAGATAATCGCTTAACCTTCTCTTCGGAAAGATTAAGACGGTTCGCATTGGACAGCTTGAGTTCAGGGTTGGATATCCTTGCCCCTTCGGTATGGGGCTCTGCCTTCTTCTGCAAGAAATCATCGGCCAGGACCTTGCCCTTGAGGTCGAAACCGTTACCCGGCTTATCGTTGTTGAAGAATGCCTTCAGGTATGAAATGTATAGATAGGTCTTATGAAGTATAGTATCTTCAAGGCTTGTCACTTGAATCATAAACTCATAGCACCTGATAAAGTGCCTTATGGTCTGCTTGATAGCCTTCGCTTCCTCTTCCGTATGGAGCTTCCTGCAACAGACGTATCATCGCCATACGGTCCTTGTCGGTGGAATCCTTCTTGTACAGCAGATCCACGAACTTCGATACATCATCCTCATCGATGACATAGTAACCCATCAGTCTCCGATATATGTCATATACGGAAGACGGAGTTACCGTGTTGGAGAGAATTGTCGTGGTGAAGTAGGTGGAGAACGCCTTCTCAATATCTTCGTATGTGTTTGCAAAATCAAGAACAAACGTCTTCTTGTCATATGGCGGACAGATTCTGTTTAGTCTGGAGAGTGTCTGATCGAGTCCGCTCCTGAGGGTGACCTCGATCTCCTTCAGCTGCCCCTCCGTCACGTGGAGGACCTCCCTCGACGACGAAAGCGTCCCCTCGTATTCCTTCTGGGCTTCGTTCGGACTGTAGATGCGCTTCTCCAGAGTGCACGACATTCTCTTTTCGCATCCGTTGCATACGAACGGGAAGCGTACCAGCCTTCCGCATCTGTACGGGGAGTATTCCCTGCACTTGTCGGTGCAGCAGATCAAGCTGCAGTAGGCACAGCTGTTCCTCCTTGCGCAGTCGTTGAAGCTTCGCCCGTAGGCCCCTTTCCTTTCCACGGAGCAATGCCCCTTCATCTCCCTTGAGACCGTCGTCTTTGCGCAGCCGATCCTGGATGCGATCTCGGTTGCGGTCCTCCTCTCGGCCAATCCTGCTGCGATCTCCACCCTGTCCTCGATGCCCAGGTGGCTCCTGTCATTTTCTGTCTTCATCTTTCCGTCTTCTCCTTTTCCGGAAGCCGGCAGAAAGTACGGTTATGGTCTCATGGAAACGGAAGGGCGGCAACGCATATTGCAAAGTTAAGTGCAACTATTCGGTTTTCAAAAGTAAGTGCATCTCCCAACCTCTATAAAGTTGCATTTACTTTTGCAAGTGACATTCGCCTTTTGAGATGGTATTATTGATTGCAGCAAGCATTGTTATTCTTCTTTTATACTATAATTACGGAGAGAAACCATGGCAGAGAAAAAAAGCTGGAATAGAAGCCTGGATCTAATTAAGACAGTTGCAATCATCACTGTGCTGATGACTCATATCAGTGCCTCATTTGTAATAAAATATCCATCCTCATCTCCCGAGTTCATCTGGGGAAACATTGTGGATTCGTTGTCTAGAATCGGTGTTCCTCTCTTTTTGATGGTCAGCGGTTCCCTATTTCTTGACGAGGATAAGTCTTTCAACGTTAAAGCTTTCTTTCGTAAGCACCTTCTGGTAATGGCTGTCCTTCTGGTCTTCTGGTCACTAATTTATGGCTTTTTCTATCATGCTCTTGGCGGTGTGGGGGTCTGGGACTATATACTGAATTTCTCAGGAACCCTTTATCCTCATATATGGTATATGTACATGATAATAGGGCTCTATCTCATAGTTCCCGTCCTGAGGCTCTTTGTGAAGAGGGAGAATAAGAGGTATATCCTTTACTTCATACTCCTTTCCGTTGTATTCAACTACATTCCTTCCTTCCTGAGTCTCTTCAAGAACATTATGGGATTCTCTATCTCCACTTATACTCCACGTTTATTCCTGAACTTTGTCTCCGGATATACAACATACTTCCTTCTGGGGTGGTACCTGACAAACGTCGAGATAAAGGAGAAGACCAAGAAGGCACTGGTGGCCGCAGGAGCATTGAGTCTTATTTCCATGATAGCCTTGACCCAAGTATTCGAGAGCTCCATTCCTGAATCCTACAACTACACTTATGACAACCTTAGCCTTCTTCCTCTCCTTTATTCCACAGGTGCTTTTGTGTTGCTTTATAGGAAGGAGAACAGTGGAAAGGAAGGGAGGTTTTGCCGCACCGTATCCAAGTTTACCTTCGGAATCTATATGCTTCATGTAATGATATTGGAAGTATTCATGGCCTATCTGCTGCCTTATTCTTCCTCTTCCTTCTTTACTCCAATACTATATATGGCCCTTGTTTTTGTTGTGCTTGCTCCGCTTTCCCTTATGTCAGCTCTTCTTATTGGAAAAGTGCCATATCTGAAGAAGCTTCTCTATCTATAGAGTGTTAGGAAAGAGACATGAAAATCACAAAGTTCATTGCTGTTCTATATGCACTCCTAGCAGCTGTCTTCTTTGCCTTCTCTATTCCTTTCTCCAAGTAGGCCCCCTTAACATCAATCTGAATGTACTTGATCCAAATACGATAGGAACATCATCACCCCCCACCATCAGGCAAATAACAAGACATGAAAAGGGGCTGTTAAAAAACTCAAAAGTTCTTTAACAGCCCCCTTTTTGACGTCCTGTTTCACGTTAATTTGTAAATCGACAGCGTTATGATGGATTTCTGTTGCAATAATTAGTGTAAAAACGTCGTCCTGTTCAATAATTTGTAATTTCAGGATGAAACAAAGGCCCTTTCAGGCCTTTCCGCAACATCTGTTTCAATAATTATTGTCTTTTTTCAATAATTTTTGTACATCGACAACATCAAAAGTATATAAAAAGCCGGAGAAGGGAATTGAACCCTTGACCACATCATTACGAGTGATGTGCTCTACCCCTGAGCTACTCCGGCAATGCAGGTAGAATACTCCAAAGCCGAAGAAAAGTAAAGTCAAATTTACACTTTCCTTTTTTTGTTGTATTGTTACATTAATTGATACAGGAGGATCGTGATGGTTGATAATATTTCTGGCAGTGTAATCTGCGGAAAGCCGGTTTCCGATTCCCTGATGATCATGCTTCCTGCAGTACCGGTAAGGGAGGCTCCCTCCGTACAGATCGGCCCTGCCATATCGCTTAAGGTGGCTTCCTATTTCAATGAGATAGTGCCGCTTGAGTATCTGGATCAAATTGCTGAATATGAGGACGAAGAAGAACTCTTCGATGATGAAATATGATCGTATTGGGAATAGAGACAAGCTGTGATGAATGCTCGGCTGCCGTTGTGAGGGATGGACATGAGATCCTTTCAAATGTCATCGCAACACAGATCGAGCTGCATAAACCCTATCAGGGAGTAGTGCCTGAGCTGGCATCAAGGCTCCATACCGAATGGATAAGCCAGGTGGTTAAGGCTGCAGTGATGCAGGCTCACCTTACATACAGTGATCTTGATGCGGTTGCAGTGACCAACAGACCGGGACTTCTGGGCTCCCTTCTTGTCGGAGTCAACTTCGCCAAGGGCTTTGCCGCTTCCCTCGGCATACCCCTTCTCGGAGTTGATCACATCAGGGCACATTTATATGCTTCTCAGATCGAGAACCCTCTGGAATATCCCTATCTCGGAGTGCTGGTTTCCGGCGGTCACACCGTAATCTGCCGTGTTGATGGTTATGATGACGTACAGGTGCTCGGTACCACCATAGATGACGCGATAGGAGAAGCCTTTGACAAGGTTGCCAAATTCTACAATCTCGGTTATCCGGGAGGTGTGGTCATTGACCGGCTTTCAAAGACCGGGGATCCCATGGCATTCCTATTCCCCGGTCCCACACTGGACAGGGGAGAGCATCCCTATGATATGAGTTACTCCGGGCTGAAGACGGGTGTCATCAACCAGCTGGACAAGTTCCGTAACGGAGATGCCGAGGCAACGCCTGAGAACATTGCGGCTTCCTTCCAGAGGGCTGCAGTGGGCATCCTGATGAAGAGGGTAAAGCTGGCCCTTAAGGACACGGGACTCAGAAGAGTCTCGGCCGGTGGAGGCGTCGCCGCAAACTCCCTTCTCAGGAGTGAGCTGAAGGAACTGGAGAAGGGCGGTTACACGGTCACTTTCCCATCCCTTAAGCTCTGTACCGATAACGGTGCCATGATCGCAGGGCTTGGCTACAGATATCTTAAAGATGGTTACAGGGATGATGAGAAGCTGACTGCCTATTCAAGAGTTGCTGCCTTCAAAAAGAGTTACCCCTGATTGCATTGATCCCGTCACTTGGCTGGCGGGATTTTTTTCAGCATTCCATAATATGTATGTCTCCGTACTTCGTGCTGAAGCGAACGCTCTTTACCGAATCCGGAAGCACGGCCTGGGTTATTGCCGATGAATCATCATCGGGATACCTTCTGATATCGTCCTTGGCGATGACTTTTCTTCCTGAGAAGAAGGTCCTGTTAAGCAGTGATGCAAGCTCGTGGGTTCTGATGTCAGTCATCATGTCCTCCTACTAATAATACCCGAAAAAAATCATTTTTCACTTTCATGAATTTTTTTTTAAAATGCTATTGACTGTTTTTCTGCAATTTTGTAAGGTAATCAAGGTCAAATTGATTGGGATGTAGTGTAATGGTAACACTGCAGATTCTGGTTCTGCCTTTGGGGGTTCGAATCCCTCCATCCCAGAAGAGATGGTTCCTTCGTCTAACGGTTAGGACGGGAGATTCTCAGTCTCTAAATAGGGGTTCGATTCCCCTAGGAACTAATCGGCAGTATCTGGAACAGGGTACTGCCTTTTTTTATGTCGGTAAGTCAAGAATATAGATAATTTGCGAGGAATTTATGATCACAGCCAGTAACATCTCCCTTTCCTACGGGACACAGGTCCTGTTCAAGGAAGTCAACATCAAGTTCACTCCGGGCAACTGCTACGGTATCATCGGTGCCAACGGTGCGGGAAAGTCAACGTTCCTGAAGATTCTTTCCGGTGAGATCGAACCTGATACGGGAGAGATCATCATCACTCCGGGTGAGAGAATGACAACCCTGAGACAGGATCACTTTGCTTTCAACAGCCATAGGGTAATCGACACGGTCATCATGGGATACGAGAAGCTCTATTCCGTCATGAAGGAGCGTGATGAGATCTACGAGAAGGCTGACTTCACTGAGGAAGACGGCATCAGGGCAGCTGAGCTTGAGAGCGAGTTCGCCGAGATGGGCGGCTGGGAAGCGGAAAGTGAGGCAGCTCAGATGCTCGACGGTCTCGGAATTCCCACAACCCTTCATGACAAGCTCATGGAGGAAATCGAGGATAACCTCAAGGTCCGCGTACTTCTGGCCCAGGCACTTTTCGGAAATCCCGACATCCTGCTTCTGGATGAGCCTACCAACCACCTTGACCTTGAATCAATTCACTGGCTAGAGGATTTCCTGGCCGATTTCAACAATACGGTCATCGTTGTCAGCCACGACAGACACTTCCTCAATACCGTCTGTACCCATGTCTGTGACATCGACTTCGGCAAGATTCAGCTCTATGTCGGTAACTATGACTTCTGGTACATGTCCTCACAGCTCGCTGCAAAGCAGCTCAAGGATGAGAAGAAGAGAAGGGAAGACAAGATTGCCGAACTCAAGGAGTTCATCCAGCGCTTCAGTAGCAACGTCGCAAAGGCAAAGCAGGCAACAAGCAGAAAGAAGCTTATTGAAAAGCTTACCCTGGACGATATCAGACCTTCCTCAAGAAGGTTCCCGTATGTGGCTTTCAAGCCCAACAGGGAAATCGGTAAGAACTGCCTCGAGATCAGGGATCTTTCCAAGACAATTGACGGGGAAGTCATTTTCGACAAACTCAATCTCACCATCAATCCGGGTGAAAAGGTTGCCTTTGTCGGTCCCAACCACTATGCGAAAACGGTTCTCTTCCAGATCCTTGCAGGTGAGGTTGAGCCGGACAGCGGAAGCTTTACCTGGGGTGTGACCACATCGCTTTCATATTTCCCCAAGGATAACTCGAAGATGTTCGATACCGATTTGTCCATCGCCGAGTATCTCCAGCAGTATTCAACCGAGGATGACGATACCTTCGTCCGTTCCTTCCTGGGACGTATGCTCTTCACCGGTGACGAGGCACTCAAGTGCTGCCGTGTTCTTTCCGGTGGTGAGAAGGTAAGGGTAGTCCTGGCCAAGATGATGCTTGAGGGTGCTAACTGCCTCATCTTCGATGAGCCCACGTCACACCTTGACCTGGAAGCAATTCAGGCCCTTAACGACGGACTTATCAACTTCAACGGCGTCATTCTCTTCAACAGCCATGACCATCAGTTCGTTGACTCGATCGCAAACCGCATCATCGAGTTCACTCCGACCGGTATCATTGACCGCATGACCAACTTCGATTCCTACATCAACGATGCAGGTGTCAACGCCCTTCGTGACAAGGCTTACGAAGGAAATAAGCACAGGGTAGTGATGATCTGATGCTGATAGCTGCTGATATCGGAAACACCAATATTGTCCTGGCCCTCCATGACGGCACTTCGTGGGTCAGGACCTGGAGAGTCTACTCCGACCAGAGGAAGACAGGAGATGAATACTATGTCATCTTCAGGAGTCTTCTTGAGGACCGGGATGTGGACATCTCCCGTGTTGACAGGGCAATAGTCTCATCGGTAGTTCCCAATCTGACGACTTCGGTTCAGCGCAATCTGAAAAGGCTCTTTGACGTTGAGCCCCTGGTGGTAAGCCATTCGCTTAAAACCGGACTTAAGAGGGATACAATTCCCTCCGAGCTGGGCTCCGACCTGCTCTGTAATCTGGCATATGCCCATCACACCCATCCGGATGATGACGTGATGGTCGTTGATTTCGGTACCGCGCTTACTTTTTCAACGGTGAGACGTGACGGTGGTGTTGCAGGTGTCGCTATCGCACCCGGACTCATTACCGGTGTGAACGCGCTCTTCGGTTCGACGGCACAGCTTCCCCAGACAGAACTCAGGATTCCCGATACCGCCCTTGGCAGGAACAGCGAGGAGTCCATCAGGGCCGGAATGATGTACGGCTATGCGGGGCTTGTCAGTGCAATGATAGAAACAAGTGAGAAAGAACTGGGTTGCAGGCTCTTCGTTATGGCAACCGGCGGATTATGCAGGACCATTGAGCCTTTGATTCCCCGCCTTGACAGTGTAGACAAGTGGCATACCCTCAACGGACTGAAGCTTATTTCTGATCTCAATTAGTGATTATGAGAACACCACCCGGCCGGGTGGTGTTCATGTATAATGCGGATATCAGAGGGTGAAGCTTCCGTTTTCCATGATGACGTGCTCCCGGCCGTCATAGCCTGTTGCGGTTATCTTCAGGTCAGCGCTTCCCACCATGAAGTCGGTGTGCATCAGGGATGTGTTGATCCCGAGCTCATGGAGGGCCTCATCAGTTTGGGCGCTGCCGCTTCCCTTAATGCACTCAGGGTAACCTGAGCCGAGGGCAATGTGACAGGATGCATTCTCATCGATGAGGATCGAGCCGAAGATGAGTCCGGTCTGGCTGATGGGGGAGAGGTTGTCCACCAGGGCAACTTCACCGATGCGGGAGGCTCCTTCATCGATTGCCAGGTACTTCCTGATTATCTCCTCACCTTTTTCAGCACTGACGTCCGTGACCTTACCTTCATGGAAGGTGAATCTGATGTGCTCCGTTATCTCGTTCATCACGCTGACGGGCCTTGTGGTTGTGATGTAGCCTTCCGCCGTATACATGTCAGGTGTGGTGAAGAGTTCCTCGGTTGGGAGGTTTGGGAAGAAGCTCTTGCCGTCGGGAGTGGCCGAGGCACCGCCCTCGAAGGATGCGTTATCCCTGAGGGAGATCGTGAAGTCGGTCACACTGGACTGGTAGTGCAGGGTCTTTATCTTAAGGCTGTTCAGTTTTTCCCTTCTTGCCTTGACCTCGGTGTCAAACTCATTCCACGCCGTAAGGTAATCATCCCTGTCGATCCTGAGGACCTTTGCAAGCACTTCGGCAAGATCATCCTCACTCTTACCTTCGCCGAGGAGGTTTTCTGCCCACTTGGGGCCGGGTGCACAGGTCACGCACCAGGAAAGCTCGTTGGACATGTACCTGTCCGAGGACTTTCTGGTTGCGGATCTGAATATCTTCTGGATAAGGGCCATGCGGTCGGCATCTCCCTTTTCCTGACCGATGCGGTCCTCATTGCTGTCTATCCTGATGTTGACATATCCGTCACGAGCCCGCTCATCGGCCGCAGCTCCGACGAAGGCAGGAAGAAATGATGCTTCCTCATCGCTCTGGTATCTTGACCTGACCGCATCGAGATCGGGATCCATAACGTCGATCACGACGTAGGAGGCACCGAGTTCATAGGCCTTCTTTGCCATGTGCCTTGCATAGGGATAAACAGACGGTCCCACCGCTATTCTTACCTTTTCGCCTTTCTTAAGTGCCACTCCCTTGGTCAGAATGAGCTCAGAGAGACGCTCTGCGTACTTTTCGTTCATATGTTTCTCCTTTTCAGAACAGCATTATCCCGTCTTCCATGAGCGTGATGTATCTGCCGTCCTCCGTATATGCCTTTATTTCAGTTTCCATGTCACCTATGGGAAGTACCAGACGCACGAAGGATGTGTTTACCCCGTCCTGCTTCAGTTCCTCATCGCTTCCCGGCGTCACCGCAGCGGGCGTGATGCCGCCGAAGACGAGGGAGGTGGTCCTCATCTGGTCCAGGGCGGGGATGCCAGAGGCGACACGCACTCTTGAAACCGGTGTGTATCCATCGGCGATTGCCAGCTCGCCGACCCTGCCGCTCTCCTCATCGATGTTAAGGTATTTTGATGCATGGAGGGCTCCTCCTTCAGTGCTGAAGGACTTTATCCTGCCGTTTTCGATAGTGACCGCTGCATCCTGGAAAACCCTGTCAAAGAGGCGGAAGGGGTAGGTGGTGCGGAATGTACCTTCCCCTGAAAACTCATCGAGTGCGATCACGGTATCCTCGGCGGGGGAGGTGGGCTCAAAGCTCCTGCCGTCCCGGAGTGTGGAAAGGGTTCCCGTTATCCTGGCCCTCCTGTTCCTTTTCAGATGGAGGTCCGCAGAGGGGCCTTTGATGAAGATGTCGGTTATCTTCTCTTCTTCGATCCGCTTCCTTCTCGAAGTATGGATGCTGTCCCTTATCATCAGGTCGATTCCTTCCCTGTCCAGGGCAAGCATGTCACTTATCATGAGCCAGAGGGAGTCGGTGGTGGCACCCTGTCCGTATACGAACTCGGCCCAGGCCGCCGTAGGCACG
This sequence comes from Spirochaetales bacterium, assembly GCA_022788185.1. Classification (GTDB taxonomy): domain Bacteria; phylum Spirochaetota; class Spirochaetia; order Sphaerochaetales; family Sphaerochaetaceae; genus Bullifex. The sequence continues at coordinate 10,137 of JALEVV010000015.1, forward strand.
TAGACCGTCGCCCAGGGTACGCTTATCTGTCTGTCAGTAATCACAGGCTCTGCAATTAGCCTGTACTCCTGCAGCTCCCTGGCACTGAGGTCGCTCTCATCCAGGGCTTTGAAGGAGGGGAAGGAGGCAAGGTGAACCATCACGGCTCTTCCGTTTGCCTTTGCGGTGAAGTCGGGATCGACTTCCTCAACCGTCTCAACCTTTCCGTCCCTGATGTATACCAGCTGGACAGGGACGCCCGTGGCCTCTGCCGCCATCTTTGAGAGCGTTCCGGCGAACTCAAGCGTGTCCTCATTGCAGTTGACCGTTAGCTTTTCGCCCGTTTCCAGCCTGAGCTGCCTGTTTATTATGTATGATGCATATCTTTCAGAGATCGTGTTCATGGCGATGAGTATAATCAATAGGTGGCTTTTTTACCAGCTTTGATAATTTTTTGTGAAATTCATGTTGACACAAAAATCCAAATGGGGTATTGTCCTGATTGTTCGCGTCTGTTGTATAATGGCTATTACCTCAGCCTTCCAAGCTGAAGATGCGGGTTCGATTCCCGTCGGACGCTTTTTTTATACCCTTAAGGAAGGTCTTGAATATGGGACAGCGTGGTGAATTATATTCCTCAAAATGCGTGACGGGAGACAGAACGTACTTCTTCAACGTAAAGGAAAACATGTATGGCGATCTCTACCTCAACATTGTGGAGAGCAAGCCTACTGAAAACGGAAAATTCCTCAGACAGTCGGTTCTTGTTTATCAGGAGGACATCGGGGAGTTTATTAAGGAAATGCAGAAGTCTCTGGATTACCTGAAGCTTCATGCAAAAAAGAGTGTTAAGAGAGAGGACGAGTAGTCCTCTTTTTGTGTTTTATGGGATACGCTTTTCTGCTTTCACTTCTAGCCGGTCTTTCCACTGCCGTCGGTGGTCTTCTGCCATTGTTCCAGAAGAAGATCAGCTCATCGTTTCTCTGTTTTTCACTCGGTCTTTCAGCCGGTGTCATGGTCTATGTTTCCTTCATGGAGATCCTGCCTGAAAGCATTCACATGCTCTCGGGGGCCTTCGGTGATAAACTGTCGGGGATAATAGCTCTCGGCTGTTTCTTTCTGGGCATGTTAGTGATCGCCATGATCGACCGCTTCGTCCCGGAGGAAGAGAATCCCCACGAATTCGGACGGGAGTTCTCACTTCAGAAGATGGGACTCTTTTCCGCCCTTGTCATCGCGATTCACAACTTTCCTGAGGGACTTGCCACATTCCTTACGGCCTATGAGGATCCCTCCCAGGGCATTTCGATCGCGATCGCAATCGCGCTTCACAACATCCCTGAGGGAATCACGGTGGCAGCCCCGATCTACCATGCGACTGGCAGAAAGGGCAAGGCCTTCGGCATGAGCCTTCTCTCGGGAATCGCCGAGCCCATTGGGGCGCTTGTCGGCTTCCTGCTGCTGAAGACCCTCTTCACCGCCGACATCCTTGCCTATGTCTATGCGGCCGTTGCCGGAATCATGATTTATCTGTCCTTTGATGAAATACTTCCCACCGCCGAGACATACGGAAGACATCACCTGGTAATCTGGGGAATCCTCCTCGGAATGCTCATAATGGGAGTGTCTCTTGCCCTGCTGTAGAGGTTTTCTTCAGGTGAAAGCTTTTCCTGTGGCATGGGGAGAGTCCGTATTTCATTATCGCTTCCTGATGCTCCTTTGAGGGATATCCCTTGTTCCGGCAAAAGCCATAGACGGGATACTCCCTGTCAAGGTCCTCCATGAAACGGTCACGGGCGGTCTTTGCCAGGATTGATGCGGCCATTATCTCATGGATTTTGTCATCACCCTTTACCACGGTCTCGATCTGGGGAGTGGAGGTCATGAACTTTCTCGGGGATCTGTTCCCGTCAACCATGAGAAGGTCGACATGGATTTTGGCATTCACGTCCTCAAAGGCCAGGGCCATGGCCTTCAGGGCCGCATTGAGAATGTTGATCTCATCTATTTCCTCATTGGATATGAACCTGATGCTCCAGCAGAGTGCTTTTTCCCTGATGACAGCTTCCGCTTCCAGCAGCTGCTTCTGGCTGAGCTTCTTGCTGTCTGCAAGAATGCTGACGGGAAAGTCAGGTGGCAGAACCACTGCGGCGGCCGTAACCGGGCCTGCCAGCGGGCCGCGTCCCGCTTCATCGGTACCGCATATTACCCTGGGGGTGTCAAAAGAGAATAATTCTTCCATTTTCGTTTCAAAAATGATAGATTGACCATGACTCATTCGTCAAGGAGATGCCATTTGTTCCTTAAATGTCTTGATATTCTCGGTTTCAAGAGTTTTGCCGACAGGACTCACATAGATTTTGCCGACGGCATCACGTCGCTGCTCGGTCCCAACGGATGCGGTAAATCCAATATCGTCGATTCCATCAAATGGGTCTTGGGTGAGCAGTCCACGAAGACGCTCAGGGCCGGTAAGATGGAAGATGTCATCTTCAACGGTACCGACAGGAGAAAGCCTCTGTCCTATGCGGAGGTAGCCCTTACCATCGACAACAGTGAAAAGCACCTTCCCACCGACCTTACTGAAGTGGAAATAAAG
>JALEVV010000038.1 GCA_022788185.1 Spirochaetales bacterium
TCAAGGCCGGGTGTAACCCCGTTCATTTCAGCCTTGACGGTTGCCCGCTGTCCTGCTACTTTTCCGGGAGTGTGGCCACAACTTCGGGACACTTTGTCCACAAGTCGGAGCGTAGGACGAGGGACGGGGGCTTTCATATACGCTCTGTCTGCTGATGAAACCAGACCTGCGCTTGCGGCTCCACGCCACGCAAGCACAGCCCTGTTTTCTTGCCGCTTCAAATGCCCTTGCCCTCCCCGGCGGCAACGGCATTTTCACGACAACGCCGACAGAGCGTATAAACACACTACACTTTGCTTCGCAAAGTCGTGTGCCAAATGGGGGCGTTGCCCCCTTTGGAAACCCCCACAAGAAAAGGCGATATGCTACCCCTCCACGGGGCGCATACCGCCTTTTCTTGTTATCCAGCCCTCCGGCTGTATTGGTTGAGCAAAAGTCAGCGTGGGATTGGTGTGGTATCTTTATCTAAGTGAACCCCCGCTTTCCCACTTGCTTATTGCCTGTCTAGAGAGACCCAGGGCCTCCGCAAGACTCTCCTGTGTGTAGCCATGCTCTTTTCTCAGCCTGACAAATGTATTACCCATATTCATTGGGTTCATGATATATCAAAGCATGCCGCAGTACCATCAACCTGCATTTGCTTTTATGCAAACCTGCGGTTGCATCAAAAAGATACATCACGTTCTTGACCGAATAAAAGTATAAGTAGTAGTATTTTCCTCAGATGCATTGATGAAGACGAGTAGTCTGACCTCTCCGTGAGAAGAGAGTGGAGCCGTGGCTGAGAGCTCCATGACGGATGTCCGATGAAAACCCCTTCGGAGCTGGCTGCGAGAAAGCAAGCAGTCCGTGAGACAGGACGATACACTTCAGCAAATTGAGCGTCCCTTTCGGTATGGAAGGGGAAGCAAGGTGGGACCGCGGATTCGAGTCTTTTGAAATTCGTCCTTGCAAACAGAAATGAATTGTCTGCAGGAAGGGTGAAGTTCAAAAGACTTTTTCTTTTTCCTGCTAAGGAGATTTGTTATGGCCAATGAAGAAAAGCTTGCCGTCATCAGACACTCCATGTCCCATGTGATGGCAGAGGCCGTTCTGGAGATGTTCCCGACAGCGCAGATCGCCATCGGACCCTCGATAGAGAACGGTTTCTATTATGATTTCGAGCTTCCCCGTCAGCTTGTTAATGAGGATCTTGATGAGATTACCGAGAGGATGAAGAAGATCATCAAAAGTGACAAGGAGTTCAAGAGAATCGAGGTCACGAGGGATGAGGCCCGTGAGCAGTTTAAGGACCAGAAGTACAAGCTCGAGCTCATCGATGCAATCCCTGAAGGGGAGACCGTCACACTATACAATCAGGGCGGATTCACGGATCTCTGCCGCGGACCTCACGTGAAGTCCACCAGGGAACTCAACCCCGATGCATTCAAGCTCCTTTCCATCGCCGGTGCCTACTGGCGCGGTAAGGAATCCAACCCGATGCTGACAAGAATCTATGCAACCGCATGGACCAACCCCAAGGACCTTCGCCTGTACCTTGACCATCTTGCCGACATCGATAGAAGGGACCACAGAAAGCTCGGTAAGGAGCTCGATCTCTTCTCTCTCCATGAGGAAGCAGGTCCCGGACTCGTTTACTGGCACCCGAGGGGAGCAAGGATCAGACAGACCATTGAGCAGTTCTGGAGGGAAGAGCACTATAAGAACGGCTACGAGATGGTGTACACACCCCATGTGGGCAAGAGCTGGCTCTGGGAGACTTCCGGTCACCTCGGCTTCTATAAGGACGGCATGTATCCTCCCATGAAGATGGATAACGCCGACTACTATGTAAAGCCGATGAACTGCCCGTTCCACATCATGATCTACAAGAACAGCCTGAAGAGCTACAGGGATCTGCCCTGCCGCTGGGCTGAGCTCGGTACCGTTTACAGATATGAGAAGGCCGGTGCGCTCCATGGCCTGATGAGGGTAAGGGGCTTCACACAGGATGATGCCCACCTCTTCTGTACTCCCGAACAGATGGAGGATGAGATCCTTGAGGTTCTGAGATTCTCACTGCACATGCTCCATGCCTTCGGCTTCAACGACATCCATGCCTACATCTCGACACGCCCTGAGAAGTCCGTAGGTGATCCCGCACTCTGGGACAGCGCAACGGAATCCCTGAAGAAGGCAGTTGAGAAGGAAGGCCTCCAGTACGATATCGATGAGGGCGGCGGTGCCTTCTACGGACCTAAGATCGACCTTAAGATCAAGGATGCGATCGGCCGTGAATGGCAGCTCTCAACGGTCCAGTTCGACTTCAACCTCCCCGAGCGCTTCAAGATGACGTTCGTTGACAGGGACGGCGTTGAGAAGAGACCCCTCATGATCCACAGGGCACTGCTCGGATCCATCGAAAGATTCTTCGGCGTCCTTCTGGAGAACTTTGCCGGAGCATTCCCGCCATGGCTTGCACCTGAGCAGGTTTGCATCGTTCCCGTCGGTGAGATGGCCAATACCTATGCCACCGACCTCGAGGCAAGGTTTAAGAGGGAAGGCTTCCGCGCTTATGCCGACCTTTCAGGCGACAGAATGAATGCCAAGATCAGGAAGGCTCAGCAGATGAAGGTGCCTTACCAGCTGATCATCGGTGAGAAGGAGATGGCCGCAGGAACCGTCTCAGTCAGATACCGCGGCGGTAAGCAGGTGAACGGTGTTCCTCTTGAGGACTTCATTAAGGAGCTTCACGGAACAGTCGATTCAAAGGCTCAGATCTGAGCCGTAAGGAACGCCCCCGTAAGGGGGTGTTCTGATATATAAGGGAGGATAATATGCAGAATTTCTTTTTCATTGATGACTGTCCTGCAAAGGATCTGGGCGGCGGAGTGACCAGACGCATACTCGCCCACGACAAGGATCTGATGGTCTGCCTGCTCCACTTCAATAAGGGCAGCATCGGTGCGCTTCACAGCCATCCCCATACCCAGAGCACCTTCATCAAGTCAGGTGCGTTCGAATTCGAGGTTGACGGGGTTAAAAAGGTCGTCAGGGCAGGGGATACGCTTTACAAGCAGCCCGGTGTCATCCATGGCTGTGTCTGCCTTGAGGAGGGTGAGCTCATCGACATCTTCACACCCCAGCGCGACGAATTCCTGGAGGCGTGATGAGAAAGGAGCTTGAATACCTGAGAAGTCAGGATGAGAAGATAACCCGGCTCGGCAACGTGATTGCCCTCCTGAGCTGGGACATGGAGACCATCCTGCCTGAAAAGGCAATGGAGGAACGGTCCCGCCAGATGGGCCTCCTGAGCACGATGAAGCATGAGGAGTCCACAAAGGATGAGCTGAGAAAGGCTGTCTCTGCCCTCAGTGACGATGAAACCCTCTCCGATGCGGATAAGGGGCTTGTCCGTTTCTGGCAGAGATTCTTCAGGACTGAGGCAAATCTTTCATCAGAGCTTGTCAGGGAGATGGCTGAAGCGGAAGGAAACGCCCATCCTGCCTGGGTGAAGGCAAGAGCTGAAAATGATTACTCACTCTTTGCACCCCATCTGGAAAAGCTCATTGAGATTGCGAAAAAAGTCGCTGCAACAGTCTCGCCGGAAAAGAAGTGCTATGACGCGCTGCTGGACATGTACGAGGAAGGCCTGGATATGGCCACCCTCGATCCCGTGTTCAGTGATCTGGAGGAATCGACCCATGCCCTGATGGACATGACTGCCGGAAAGAATCCCGAGGCGGGCTTTCTGCTGGAGAAGTATGACGAGAAGGCATTGCATGAGTTCTGCATGGGACTCAGCCGGCGCATGGGCTTTGATAATCTGAGGGGCACAACTGCCATTTCGGCCCATCCCTTCACCACTTCCCTGGGACCCGATGACGTGAGGATCACGACGAGGTATACCGATCCGTCCGTTTTCGACCCGATTGCATCGGTCGTCCACGAGACGGGACATGCCCTCTACGATTCCCATGCGAACCTCAATCCCGAGATCAGGGGAACCTCGATCGGACAGGGGGTATCCATGGGTATCCATGAGTCCCAGTCCAGGTTCTGGGAGAATATGATGGGAAGAAGTCTTGCCTTCTGGCAGTGCTGCTACCCTGAGCTTCAGGAAGCGGTACCGTCCCTGAAGGGTGTAAGTCTGGATGCTTTCCACAGGGCTGTGAACACCATAGAGCCTTCAGCCATCAGGGTGAATGCCGATGAGGTCACCTACAACCTCCACATCATTCTCCGTTACCGCATGGAAAAGGCAATCTTTGAGGAGGGACGGAGCGTGTCGGAGCTTCCTGAGCTCTGGAACTCCCTGAGCGGGAAGATAATAAGATATGAGGTAAAAAATGACAGTGAGGGCATCCTGCAGGACGTTCACTGGGCCGGAGGCATGTTCGGTTACTTCCCGACCTATACCCTGGGCAATCTCCATGCTGCTGCCTTCCTGAAGAAGATGACAGCTGATTTCGGGGGCAGGGATAGGGTTGATGAGATACTCAGAAGCGGAAACTGGAGTGCCATCACGGCATGGCAGGATGAGAACATCTGGTCCAGGGGAGGAATATACACTCCTTCTGACCTTGTCAGGAGAGTCACGGGTAAATCCCTTGACGCGGCTCCGTTCAAGGAATACCTTATAGACAAATATAAAAGGATATACCGATTCTAGGGGCCAAAAATGAATTTACCTAACAAACTCACGGTTCTCAGACTGATAATGGTGCCTGTATTCTTCCTGGCTTATTCACTGCCAGGATGGTTCGGCGAGGGAACAAGAACCGTTTCAATAATACTGATGCTTATCTGTTACCTGACGGCGGAGCTTTCTGATCTGCTGGACGGAAAGATTGCAAGGAAGTACAAGATGGTCACTGACCTGGGAAAGGTCATGGATCCCTTTGCCGACACCCTTTCCCACCTGACATTCTTCGTCTGCTTCTTCGGAAGCGGAATAATGCCCGGAATCGCATTCATCATCATAATGTGGAGGGAGTTCTCGATTCTCTTTCTCAGGATGCTGATGATGGGTAAGGGCAAGGCGGTTGCCGCCAACATCTGGGGCAAGAGCAAGACAGTGCTTTACGCAGTTACCTCGATTCTGTCGATCATCTTCCTTGTTGCTGGCCACTTCTGGCCCGGCAGCTGGACTGCAACTTACTCTGTTGTACTCAATGTCTTCTTCTACCTTGCGGCAGTTGCCTCACTCATGAGCTTCATGACCTATGCGGTTGCCATCATCAAGAGCAAGGCTCTTTCGGGTATGACCAGATGAGACCTGCTTCAGAGCTTAAGGATTTAAACGTTTCCCTCATCATTTCCGATGTGGATGACACGATAACAAGCAAAGGACGCCTCCTCCCGGAGGCGCTCTCTGCATTGTATGAAGCAGAGAGAAAAGGATACAGGACGATACTGCTCTCAGGTGGCTCTGCCGGCTGGTGTGAGGTATACCTCAGACAGTGGCCCGTATATATGGTAATAGCAGAGAGCGGTGCGGTTCTTCTCTATAAGGATGAAGAGGGGCAAATCCGCTACCAGCAGAATCCGGTAATAACCGGAGAGGATCTGAATAAGAGGGATGAGCTGCTGAGGATGATAGGGGAGGAGCACCTCTCAAGTGATCAGTATGCCCGCCTTTACGACATCGCCGTTGATCTTTCCAAAGTGACGGGAGAAGAGCTTGAGGACATAAAGGAGATGGCAACGCGCATGGGTGCCCGCTATGCCCAGAGCTCGATCCATCTCAACGTCTGGTTCGGTGATTATTCAAAGAGCAAAGGGCTGCTTGCCTTCATGGAGCTCTGCGGAATAGACAGACCGACGCTTCTGGATCAGAGTATCTATCTCGGGGATGCCCCCAATGATGATGAGATGTTTGCACTCATCCCCGCATCGGTCGGAATGAAGAGCGTTGAGGAGAGAAAGGATGAATTCTCCCATCTCCCTGCCTTTATGACTTCGGGATACGGCGGAACCGGATTTGCCGAGGCCATAAGGGCACTGAAGGATATCTTCTGAAAAAAATATTCCGGTAATTCGATTGAATGAAAGCACATATGGGAAATCAGAAAAAATGTGCAAAAATAAATGAAAAAATTGTTGACAACAAACACAATAATTTGTTACCTTAGTGAAGCAATCGAGCGACGAGCTCGAAAATGCGACAAAGTTTTTTGACAGATATATAAGCGAAGGGAAGAGAAGATTAGGGCTCTTTTAAAAGAGTACACCAGAAGCGCAGAGCTTCTGTCAATTCGAAAAATTCGAACGGTAGAGAAATAAATCAAAGCCGGTTCGTGCGAGTATGACAGGATGAACTGAAGTAAGGAAGAAATAGAACGGGAACTTGTTCCCGTGTTTCAGATAACGGAGAGTTTGATCCTGGCTCAGAACGAACGCTGGCGGCGCGTTTTAAGCATGCAAGTCGAGCGGTAAGGTCCTTCGGGACCCCAGAGCGGCGGACGGGTG
>JALEVV010000067.1 GCA_022788185.1 Spirochaetales bacterium
GTTTGAGGATTTCCTCTCCTCAGCAAGCCTCTTTAAGGGGAAGTCATTGTATGTAATCTACATTGACATCAATGGACTGAAGCGCATAAACGACTGCTTTGGCCATCAGGAGGGAGACAGACTCATAAGATACTGCGGCAATGTCCTGAAATCATTTTTTCCGGGGGAGGAGCGGATATTCCGCATCGGGGGAGATGAATTCTGCGTTGCGGGCTTTGATGACGGAGCATTGCAGCTGTCAATACTCATAAGGGACATGAAGGAACGTTTTGCCTCCGATTCACCCTATTCATCGACGCTGAGCGCAGGCGGACTATGCGTGACGGTAACGGACGGGGATTCGCTGAGGGATGCGGTTTCAAGGGCAGATGACCTGATGTACAGGGATAAACGCGGCAGCAGGGACGAAAGGTCGATCCTGTGCAGGGCAAGGATGGTGTCGGATGTCTATTGATAACAGGAATACAATAATAGTGGTCACTCCCCTTCTGCTTATTTCCATCATGGTGGTGGTCCTATCGGCATTCTTCTTTCCTTCTGAGCTTTCCCACATCGGTTCAGGAAGTGCCTTCTCTTATACAGGGACGTACTGGGTATCGGTAAACGGAAGGCTGTTCATTGGCACGATGGATGAGGAAGGCGGCGGCAGCATTCTGACCGGTGCCCTGTCCGACCTGGCAGTCTCAGTTAACGTTCCTTCCCTGGAGTCCATTGATTACCCTGCGGTTTTCCTCAGAACGGAGCATACCGACCTTGACATATACTTAAACGGGCAGCCCTATTTCTCGCAGAAAGCCGGGTTCCTTTCATTCCGGCAGGACTATCCCATTATCATGAACATTCCCCGAAATGCGGGAGGAGCCCTGCTTACGATCGTTTATCACAACATCGCTGATACTGAAACATCCATAGACGTTGTCCCCATCGTATTCGGAGACAGGCAGGTACTGGAAGGAACCTATATATCTGAAGACTTCCCTGTATTCATTCTGGGCGCATGTATCGCATTTTTCTCTGTCATCCTCTTCATTTTCTCCCTGTTCTTCAGAAAAAACGAGGGACGGGAAATTCTGATGTCCATAAGCCTCTTCGCACTCCCGGCCGCACTCCTGATCGTTTTCAGGACTGACTTCATCTTCTCCCTTATTCCGTCACCCTTTACTGTCAGCGAGATAAGCCTGCTGCTTTATTCACTCCTTCCCGCGGCAATGACGAACTACATCAGGGAGAACATAATAATTCTGGAAAAGCACCGGAGGTTCCGCATCGCTCTCTTTACTTCCGTGCTCATTCCGCTGACATACATTTTTCTGACACTCCCGCTGCTTTTCTCACCCTCTCCCCTGATGCATGTCATCAGATCCGAATGGATCAGGCTTACAGTCATGACATTTACCCTGCTGATGGCAATCTACTCAGTGAAGACCGGTGAACCGGAAATGAAGTACCGTAAAGGCTCAGTCATGGCCATTCTGCTCTATTCCGTCTCAGACATAACGGTGATCATCATGAGCTACTTTCCCATCACGGTTCCTCCCGCTGTTTACGGCCTTGCCCTCATTGCCGTTGCCTTAATGATCCAGCAGTCGGCCATGATATGCATAAAGAGCATTACAGGAAAGGAAAAGCGGGAGGAGATGATGAAAAGGCTTTATACGGATCCCCTCACAGGACTTCTGAACCGCAGGGCCTTTGAGGACCGCGCTGATCACATCGGGCCAGGCAGAATGACCGTCATCTCAGCTGACATCAACGACATGAAGCACTTCAATGATTCATTCGGACACAGTGCCGGTGACGAACTTCTGACCTCCTTCAGCAAGGCAGTCTCTGCCGTCCTCTCCGATCAGGACAGCATGGCCTTCAGGATGGGAGGTGATGAATTCCTCCTGCTTGTCAGGAATAAGGATACAGCGGAGGTGGATGAGATGATGAAGGCGGCCGCTGAGGACTTCAGGGCCTCCGTGACCATGGACAGAGCCTCCTTCACATACGGCACTGCCACCTGGGATTCCCTGTCAGGCTGCTCTCTCAGGGACACTGTCCATAAGAGTGATGAGGACCTGCTTATTAAAAAGAGTGAGTATCACAGCCGGATGAGATTCAGCGAGGGTTTCTCGGTTACCGAACCGAAGACATCGTTCTGAGAGAGAAATGCGATTGAAGCACCCTCATCGGCTACTTCAGGAAGACTCTTTTCACCACTTCCCTTAACGAGTTTTCCCTCATCGAGTATGAGATATGCCCTTTCTGCATCGGCAGCATCGGGTCTTTTCCTGACGATGGTCAGATCGGCAGCAAAAAGGCCGCTCTCACCCACGCTGACCGTAACGGGCCTTTCCTTAATCGAATCAAGGGCAGAGAGAGCTTCCCTCACACGAACCTCATCTTCCACTATTTCCCTGCTGAAGACAAAGGCCTTTATGTCACTGTAGGTTTCAAGGATTTCCTTAATCTCCGATGCGCTCATCACATGGGGATTGTCTGCCGTGGTGCCGGGATAGACCGTCGCGGGATCAAAGAGGATGGTTTCACTTATCATAGTATCAATGACCGACAGTCCCGCCTCATCATCGGACAGGGCTGAAAGCAGACACACCCTCGGCTCCCTCTTTCTGATTTCCCTTACAAGCGAAAAGGCCGAATCTTCCTTTGAAAAAGCGTTTCCGTATACAAATACCATAATGATGCCCCCTTGAAAAAAGCCCTGATAGAAATGATAATCGATTTGTGAAACTTAAAAAACTCCAATGGATATGTAAACCTGAAAAAGTGAAGATAACATCTTCCTCTTCCCTTACCTGCGAGCCTTGCGGGGAGTCGGCATTGGTCTATACCTTTGCAGAGGATGAGAAGTGCTCTGTCAGGATCAGGGCTGAGGAAGGCATTTCATACGGTCTTGCACTCATTCTCTCGGAAGAACATGGTGCCTCCCTGATGGCTGAAAACGGAATGCTTGTCAGGCGGATATCCTTTCTGGGCATGAGAGATGAGACAATAATCCCGCTTCATGACAGGGAAAGCTTCTCCTTCTCAAAGGAGGGTGACAGGCTTATCTTTCTCAACGGAGATGAAACCGTATCGTCTTTTCAGCTTGCATCCATCAGACAGAGCGTCTCGGTGGGGATCATAATGAGGGGAAAAGGCAGGGTAAGTCTTTCATTCTGATTTCACTTTTTATTCCCATAGCACCCATATTCTGCTAACATACTGCCATAAAGCACACCCAGGGGCCCCTCTGAAAGGGCAAGGAAGGTTAATATGGAAGAAACAAAGACTAAGGAAGAGCGTCCTCTCAATTTCATCGAGAAGATCATTGAGGATGACCTCGCGAACCACAGGCTCCCCGACGACACCGTCGTCACCAGATTCCCTCCGGAGCCGAACGGTTACCTTCACATCGGACACATCAAGAGTATCTGTCTGAACTTCGGGCTGGCCGAAAAGTACGGCGGCAGATGTCACCTCAGACTTGATGACACAAACCCGGCCAAGGAAGACATGGAGTACATCAACTCCATCAAGGATGACATCCGCTGGCTCGGTTTTGACTGGAAGGAGCATGAATACTATGCTTCCGATTACTACGATCAGCTCTTTGAGATCGCGGTACGCCTCATTAAGGAAGGAAAGGCCTATGTCGACTCCCTCTCAGCTGAGGAAATGAAGGAATACAGAGGAACCCTTACCCAGCCCGGAAAGAACTCCCCTGACCGGGACAGGCCCATCGAGGAGAACCTCCGCCTCTTTATGGAAATGAAAGACGGAAAGTATCCCGAAGGCGCATATACTCTCAGGGCCAAGATCGACATGGCAAGCCCCAACATCAACATGAGGGACCCTGCCCTTTACAGGATCAAGTATGCAACCCATCCCAGAACGGGAGACAAATGGTGCATCTACCCCATGTATGACTTCACCCACCCGATCAGCGATGCAATCGAGCACATCACCCACTCCATCTGTACGCTGGAGTTTGAGGATCATCGCCCCGCCTATGACTGGGCAACCTCCATTGACGGCATTGAGCACACTCCCCATCAGTATGAGTTCGCAAGGCTCAACATCAACTACCTGCTGATGAGCAAGAGAAAGCTCCTTTACCTCGTCAACAATAACTTCGTCACCGGCTGGGATGATCCCAGAATGCCTACCATCAGCGGTGTCAGAAGAAGAGGTTACTCTCCCGAATCCATGAAGGATTTCGTATCCAGGGTCGGTGTTGCCAAGGTTGAGGGCGTCGTTGACTACTCCCTTATGGAGTTCTGCGTCAGGGAAGACCTGAACAAGAGGGCTGAGCGCCTCATGGCGGTCCTTGATCCCCTTGAGATCGAGATCGACAACTATCCGGAGGGACAGAAGGAGTATTTCACTGCCGACAACAACGTGGAAGATCCCAATGCAGGAACCCATGAGATTCCCTTCTCACGCCACCTCTACATCGAAAGGGAGGACTTCATGGAAGTCCCCGTCAAGGGTTATCACCGCCTCTATCCCGGCAATGAGATCAGGCTCAAGTACGCTTACTTCATCACCGCAACCTCAGTCGAAAAGGATGAGAACGGACGCATTACCAAGGTTCACTGCACCTACGATCCTCTAAGCCGCGGCGGCGAGGCTCCCGACGGAAGGAAGGTCAAGGGTACCAGCCACTGGGTATGCATCGATGACTGCATCGAGGCAGAGGTCAGGCAGTATGACAAGCTCTTCAAGGCTGAGTGTCCCGGTGCCGAAACCGGCAACTACCTTGACGACCTAAATCCCGACTCCCTTATCGTCATCGAGAAGGCCTACATCGAGAAGGAAGCAGCCAGAGCGAAGGTCGGAGAGTACTTCCAGTTCATCAGGAACGGCTACTACTGCGTTGACAGCAGGGACAGCAGACCTGATCACATGGTCTTCAACAGGACCTGTACCCTTAAGGACAGCTGGGCAAAGCAGAAGGCAAAGCTCGGAATCAAATAAGGCCTGGTGCGGCAGCAGGGTTGCTGCCGCTTCCTTTTTCACCCCGACGCTGTTATCTTATATTCCATGAATCCTTTTTTCGACATCCATTTTCACGTCATGACGCTGAAGGAACCCAACCTTGCGGCATTCCTCTCATCATTCGATACCTCAGTGGGCTCCCTGCTTCAGGGAAACATCACGAAGGACTACATCTTCACGTTCTCTTCCCTCCTTCGGGGCGAAGCGTTTGATCACATCGAAAACACTCTCACGGCCTTCTCCAGGCCCATGGATGAGACATTCATGATGATGGAGGATGATCTTAAGGGTAAGTACAGAAGGGATGGAAATAAGGGGGAATATCCATCCACCCCATACATCAGGGACGGAAAGTTCCACTTCCGCTCAGAAGTCTATGACAGGATCATACTCTCTCCTCTCCTCATGGATTTTTCCCAGGCCCAGAGCACGATAGACAGGCTGTATTACAACTTCCCTGCCTACGATAAGATCACGCCGTATGCGCTCGATACGGCAGCTGCTGTAGAAGCCTACTATGAGAAGTCTCCTGAAGGACTCTTTGAATTCTATCCCTTTATCGGGATAAACCCTGCAGTCCACAGTGCCGACTTTCTGAAATCCCATCTGGAAAGATTTGTCGACACAAGCCATGTCATGCATCCCCGTCACAGGTCAAAGGACAGGGAGAGGATTTTCTTCGGAATTAAACTCTACCCGCCTCTCGGCTTCAATCCCTGGCCTCAGGACAGGGAGGAACTGGCCAAGGTCAGATATCTCTATGACTTTGCCATGCGTAACAGGATTCCCATAATCACCCACTGCGATGACCAGGGCTTCAAAGGCGTCGATCCCATCGATGCCTGGAAGTATACTGATCCGGCCTCCTGGAAAACGGTACTGGAAAACTACCCTTCCCTTATCATCGACTTTGCCCATGTGGGCAGGCAGTATGCGGTGAATACGGGATCGAGGCTCATCGACACTGTCCAGGCAAGGATAAAGAAGCTTCCGGAAAGTGAGTGGTTCTACACACTCATGGACATGATAAGGTCATATGACAACGTATATACGGACATTTCTTTCACCGGGTGCTACAGGGATTTCTACCCCAAGTTCCTTAACTACCTTTCTCAAGTCAGCGCGGAAGACAGGACAAGGATCGAGGACAGAATCCTTTTCGGCTCTGATTTCTCAGTAAACCTCCTGCGTGTTGAAAGCTACCTCAATTACTACTATATCGTTGATTCATCACCCTTCTCCGATGAGCTTGTGCATAAGCTTGGAAGCATCAATCCTTCACGCTTTCTGGGTCTTAGGGAAGAGGTACCCCAGCTTGCGAGAAAAGGAGGATTTCTCAGTTTCCTCAAGGGCAGATGATACTGGTAAGGTCATTGGCATTATGATACATTAGGCCCATGACTTTACTGCTTCTGGCTGTTATTTACATTGCATTCATATCGCTGGGTCTTCCCGACTCGATGACAGGATCGGTCTGGCCTGTCATGCACCTCACCTTCTCCGTTCCACTGGAATCTGCCGGACTCATCAGCATGGTTACCTGTCTGGGAACGATTTTATCTTCCCTTTTATCGGGAAAGCTGACGCGGAAATTCTCGACATGGCAGATTACGACTGCATCAATCATTCTGACTTCGATATCACTTTTTCTGATTTCCAGGACTACTGCCTTCTGGCAGGTCATACTTCTTGCTCTTCCTCTGGGACTGGGAGGCGGCAGCATTGATGCCGCACTCAATAACTTCGTGGCCCTCCACTACAAAAAGAAACAGCTCAGTTTCCTCCATGGCTTCTGGGGTATCGGAACACTGGTGGGTCCTGTCCTGATTTCCGCACTGCTCACTGAGGGACGCTCGTGGAGAAATGCCTATTCATCGGTTTCGGCAATCCAGCTTATCATATTCCTCATCGTCCTGGCTTCCTATCCGCTCTGGAAACTGTATTCAGGAAGCCCGGAAACGGAAGCAGAGTCCGGAAAGGAGAAGATCAGCTATCTGGATGTACTCAGGGTTAAGGGTGTTCCCTTTGCCATCGTCTCATTCCTGATCTACTGTGCCTTTGAAAACTCTACGATGCTCTGGGCGGCCTCATACATGGTTTATGACAAGGGCTTTGATGCAGCATCAGCCGCATCCCTATCAGGAATGGTATTCCTTGGACTTACTGCAGGAAGAATCCTCAACGGTCTCTTCGGTGATCTTTTCCAGGACAGGCACATCATCAGGTTCTCACTTGTCTTCATCACGGTCTCGGCTATCCTTCTGATCTTCCAGGATACCCTGATCATGTGCTACATATGCCTCTTCCTTCTGGGCATGGGTTTCGGTCCAATCTTCCCCGTAATGATTCATGAGACCGTACTTTATTACGACAAAAAGTATTCCCAGACGATAATTGGCCTGCAGATGGCCTTTGCCTATATGGGGTGCACACTCCTTCCTCCGGTCTACGGACTCATTGCAACAGGAATAAGTCAGAGTGCCCTTCCCTTCTTCGTTCTCATTCTCAATGGCCTGCTTGCCATAACAGTAACGAAGAAGGCAATTTATGCAAAAAAGGCAGGTCGTTTCTGACCTGCCTGATAATCATTCGTCATCTCTCCAGAAGAACTTTCCTTCCTCATCGTCCCTTGCCCGGCTCTTCTTTATCGTATCATAGCCGTAGGGCTTAACCTGCTTCTTCTCACGGGGCCTGTCTTCGCTGAAGCGGGGTCTGGAGTCACGCCTGTCGTCCCTGTCGAAGTGGGGGCGTGAATCACGTCTTTCATCCCTGTCATAGCGGGGTCTGGAGTCACGTCTCTCATCCCTGTCGAAGCGAGGTCTTGAATCACGTCTTTCATCCCTGTCAAAGCGGGGTCTTGAGTCACGTCTCTCATCCCTGTCGAAGCGAGGTCTTGAGTCACGTCTCTCATCCCTGTCGAAGCGGGGTCTTGAGTCACGTCTTTCATCCCTGTCGAAGCGGGGGCGTGAGTCACGTCTTTCATCCCTGTCATAGCGGGGCCTTGAATCACGCCTGTCGTCCCTGTCGAAGCGGGGGCGTGAGTCACGTCTTTCATCCCTGTCATAGCGTGGTCTTGAATCACGTCTCTCGTCCCTGTCATAGCGGGGCTTTGCGTCCCTGTCTCTCTGGAAACGTCTGTCCCCCTGACCTTCACGGCTTCTCTTATCATACGAACCGGATTTTCTGTCTCCGGCGTCCTTTCTTTCTGACGGGCTCTTTGCTTCCTCGTCCCTCTCCATTGAGAGAATGAGCCTCTCAAAATCTTCGTCCTTAACTTTTTCCACGTTCTTATCCCTTAAGCACTCCTGAGCATCCCTGACCTTTTCAAATAGATATACTCTCGAAATACCGTTCTTTCTGCGGCTGAATCCCAAAGGCAGGATTTCTGCCGTTATTTCTCTTACCTTATATATGCTTTTAAGCTTTTTCTTATCCAATGAGAAAGTAGCCAAATTGGTCGAAAAAATCAATATGCCTTTCTGTTTTAATAATTTATTGAGCAGTATGAACCACTCGTATGCGTCCTTTTTGATGTCAAAGGGTTTCTCCATCTTATGGGAGTTTGAAAATGAGGGAGGATCGAAGATAATGAGGTCCCACTTCTCACCTCTTTCCACCGCCTCATTAACGAATACCCTGGCATCCTGGGTTATGCATGGATATTTCTCCTCGCTCAGGAAACCGTTTGCCTTAAGATTCTCCCTGGCAAGGGCAGTATATGTGTTTGAAAGATCCACGCTGGTTACGCTTTCGGCACCGCCTGCGGCAGCATAAACACTGAAGGATCCTGTATATGAAAACAGATTAAGAACCCTCAGGCCGAAGCAGTTGTCCTTTACCATGAGACGGGTATTCACCTGGTCAGGGAAAAGTCCCGTGTCCACATGGGTCGTCAGGTCACAGCGGAAGACAAGGGAATTTTCCCTGACATTCACGATAACGGGCTCTTCAGCCATCAGTCCATGCTGTTCGCCCTCTTCCCTCTTCTTTCGCTCCTGGAAGATTATCCTGCTGCTCTCGATGTACACCATCCTTGATACGATGTCCCTTATTACTGCCTTATCATCCTCTGAAAGCTCATCACCGTAATTAACTATCCTGGCATACTTACCGTAGAGCTCGACAGTAACCTGCAGTTCCTCCAGATTCCTGTCATAAATCCTTGAGACCTCACTGTCACTCTGGTTCATCCAGCGATGGGCCTCCAGCGC
Organism: Spirochaetales bacterium; assembly: GCA_022788185.1. Classification (GTDB taxonomy): domain Bacteria; phylum Spirochaetota; class Spirochaetia; order Sphaerochaetales; family Sphaerochaetaceae; genus Bullifex. Next base: position 9,198 of record JALEVV010000067.1, read on the forward strand.
ACCGTTCTTTAAGAGGCGCGCAAAATCTTTTTTCACATATTCTTCCATATTTTTGTTATGATATAATAAAATTTCACTTTGGAACATGATAATGGAAAAAGAAGAGGCAGATTTTATTCAGGAGCGCGAGGCCAAGCTCGGTTATAAGATAAAGTGGAGAACTTTCTCCACCTGGTTCGGTTCGAACCGCGGCATACTGAGAGAGTACGGTGTCTTCCTCTGCTCCTTCTCGGACAGCCTCTATCTGGAGGATTTCGAAAGACTTCCGACCTTCCTTGGTTATCCCATCAACAGAAAGAACAGGGAAAAGTACGTAATGTACGACAGGATAATACACTCCAGGGACATAGTCAGCATCAGGAGGGTCAGGAAGAGTGATGCCGAGAAAACGATAAGGGCCAAAGGGACGATACCATTAAGTGAGGCATCGGGTATCACGCAGGTCTTTGCAAAAATGGTAACACAGGTTGAGCTCAAGGATGGAGAACTCCTCTATTTCGAGCTCATAAGCAATAAGGAATTCGTAAATACTTGTAAGGAGTTACAGAATGGGAGCATTTAAAGCTTATGATATCCGCGGAGTCTGGAATGTGGATTTCAACTCGGAAACGGTATACAGGATAGGATATTTCCTTCCTTCCCTTCTCGGTGCAGACTTCGTCGCAGTCGGCAGGGACGTCAGGGTCAGCTCTGACACGATTCATGATGAGCTTGTAAGGGGCATCACGGACAGCGGAGCAGATGTCTATGACCTCGGTCTTGCCACCACACCGATGGTTTACTTCGCAACCACCTTCCTCGATGCCTCTGCATCGGTCCAGATAACGGCAAGTCATAACCCACCCGAGTACAACGGTCTTAAAATCAGCCGTAAGGGCGCACTTCCCGTCGGAGGCGAGACCGGGCTCAAGGACCTTGAGAAGCTTGTTCAGACCGGTGAGGTGAAGCCTGTCGCAAATAAGGGTAAGGTTCTCGATTATTCCTCAGTCAGGGACAGCTATGTGGAATTCCTCTCCAAGAGCGTAAGCGACATCTCAGACCTTAAGATCACGATGGATCTTTCCCACGGAATGGCCAATCTCGTGATAAAGGATGTTCTGAAAGAGTATCTTGGCAACATTAATTTCCTCTATGACCACTTTGACGGCACCTTCCCTGCCCATGAGCCCAATCCCCTTGAGGTAAAGAACTGCCATGACATCATGGAAGCGGTAAAAGCCAACGGCTCCGACTGCGGCGTCATCTACGACGGGGATGCAGACCGTGTCATGTTCATCGATGAAAAGGGCCGCTTCATACAGCCCGACTATGTGACTGCAGTGCTCGGCCTCTATTACAGCAAAAAGGAGAAAGGCAACGTCCTTCAGGATATCAGGACCAGCCGTTCCACAACCGAATATCTGGAAAAGCTAGGATTCAGCGTCACGACCTGGAAGGTAGGACACGCCTTTGCAAAGCTTAAGATCAGGGAGATTAACGGAATCTTCGGCGGAGAACTTGCAGGCCACTACTACTTCAGGGACTTCGGCAACTGTGACTCCGGTGTTTACGCTTCCCTTCTCGTCCTCTCCGTCGTTGCCGACCTTAAGAGGAATGGAAGAACACTCTCATCCCTTATCGATGAGATCATCGTTTATTCAAACAGCGGTGAGACCAACTTCCGTCTTGACAGGAAGGATGAGGCAATTGCCGCCCTCTATGACAGATACGTAACAAATGACAGTCCCAAACAGGTTCTGGACTTTGACGGATACAGAATTGAGTTTGATACCTGGTGGTTCAACGTGAGAAAGAGTAATACCGAACCTTATCTCAGGATAGTGCTTGAGGCAGAGAGTGAGGATGAGATGAAAGCTCATCTGAAAGACATTTCAGAGATAATAAACAGATTCGCATGATTTATGAGGGGGCTAGATAGCCCCCTTAATTATAATTACTTCAGATTCTTGGGAAGGATCAGGTTGAGGATAATGGCAACAAGTGCCGCGATTATCACAGGACTGGATCCGAATACCATAGTAACCCACTCAGGGAACTGTGCCAGAGATTCCTTTACAAGGCTTACGCCCATTCCCAGGGCTGCGGAGAGTCCGACTATCGAAGTATTGCGGTAGTTCATCTCCTCTGTTGCAACAAGCTTCATTCCGGTCATTGCAATTGATGCGAATACACTTACGGTTGCGCCGCCAAGCACGCACTGCGGAATTGTTGTAAGCAGTGCACTGAATTTGGGCATGAGCCCGGCACAGAGCAGGAATATGCCACAGAGGGACAGCACCCTGCGGTTGACTACCTTGGTAGTTGATACGATACCCACATTCTGGGAATAGGTTGCATTGGGAAGGCCCCCGAGGAGGGGTGATATGACGTTGGACACTCCGAAGGCTATGATGCCGCCCCTGATCTCATCACCGGAGGGTTCCCTGGACATTCCGCCCATGGTAGTGGCACTGAGGTCTCCAATGGCCTGTACACTGTTTATCACGAAGAGTATCGATATCGTCACTATTGAAGAAATCTCAAACTTTATTCCGAAGGGCAGAACCTTAAGAGGTGCTATGACTGCTGCCCTTCCTATGGCTGAGAAATCGACCATGCCGAAGAAAAGTGACACTATATAGCCGCATATGATACCGATCAGGATGCTTGCGAGTTTAAGCATTCCCTTTCCATAGTGGTTGAGCAGTGTGACGATGACCAGGGTGAATATGGCGATGCCCCAGTTCTGAATAGAACCGAAATCAGGATTACCGCTTCCCCCTGCCATATAGGTTATGGCCGTCGGATAAAGGGCAGACCGATAGTGAATACGACTGTTCCAGTTATGAGAGGTGGAAAGAATCTTACGATCTTCTTTGAGAAGATACCGAAAATAATCGCTACAATGCCTCCTATAAGCTGGGCTCCGAAAACATAGGCAAGTCCGAAGCTCTCACAGATTCCCTTCATGCTTGAGAGGTAGGCGAAAGATACGCCTATGATGATGGGAAGTCTGGAGCCGCAGAATTTTGTCACACCGAAGAGCTGCAGCAGTGTCGATACCGCGGCAAGCACTAGGGATGACTGGATCAGCACGATGCTCATGCTCTCATCCAGACCTGCTGTCGCACTTATTATGATGGCAGGGGTGACACAGCCTACAATCATGGCCACTAAATGCTGGGCCGCTATGGGCACAGCCTTTTTAAGGGAAGGCATCTTCCCGTCAAGTTCGAATAACAATTTGTCGTCCATGTGTTCTATATTTGCATGGAAAATTCAGAAAATAAAAGTTTTTTTTGACTAATTTATAAAATTGTATTTATTTTCTTGTGAAATACTCAAAATTTTGAGCTCAAATTATATGTATATAAAATACAATTTATGATTTCCGAAATTTTTTACTTAATTTTTAAGTATATTATGAATTTATCAAAAAATTATTTATCATATTGAACATTATCATCATATAGATTATATTAAGGCCGCATCAAGGAGACAAACATAATGCAGGCAACACATCTTGATTTTGAGTACATCCTCAAAAGCTATGAAAAAAAGAACATCAAACCGGCTGACGAGCTATTCAATGTTGAAATAGCCAGGACAGCCAGAAATTTCCACAGGCAGATTCCTACCTTCAGACAGACTCCGCTCTATCCCCTTCCCCACCTTGCTGACATGCTTGGTGTTGAGGGAATATTCGTTAAGGATGAATCCCAGCGTCTTGAGCTCAACAGTTTCAAGGTTATGGGCGGTTCATTCGCCATTTACAGATTCCTTCAGAAAAGACTGGGACTCTCAGACAGCCAGATGAGCTATAAATATCTTCTCAGCAAGGAATGCCATGACAAACTCGGTACCATAACATTCGCTTCCGCAACCGATGGTAACCATGGTAAGGGCATTGCCTGGGCATCACGCATGCTCGGACACAAGTGCAATATCTATGTCCATAAGGAAACCAGTGAAGCAAGAATCAATGCGATTAAGGCATTCGGTGCGAAAGTCACAGTAGTTGACGGCAACTACGATGATGCTGTAAGACAGGTGGCGATAGACGCTAAGGAAAACGGCTGGGAGATCATCAGTGATACCTCATGGCCCGGATATACCGAAGTTCCTACCTGGATCATGCAGGGGTATACAACAATGCTGCTTGAGGCTCAGGAACAGTTCTCAGGCATGGGATACTACAAACCCACTCACGTCTTCGTACAGGCAGGTGTAGGCGCTCTTGCGGCTTCCGTAATCGGATTCTATGCTTCCCTCTTCAAGGATGACATGCCTAAGTTTGTTGTGGTTGAGCCTGACAAGGCCGCTTGTATCTTTGAATCCGCAAAGATCAACGATGGAAAGCCCCACACCGTCACAGGTGATCTTGATACAATCATGGCTGGACTTGCATGCGGAGAGCCCTCTCCAATCGCCTGGACGGTCCTCAGAGAGCTTGTGGACGCATACATCTCAGTTCCCGACTATATTGCAGCCAGAGGCATGAGAATTCTCGCTACACCGCTTAAGGATGATCCCCTTGTAATCAGCGGTGAGTCAGGTGCCGTAACTATTGGAGCGCTTTACTCAATCCTCATGGAAAAGGATCTCTGCCCCGATCTAATTGAGCACCTCGGCATCGACAAGCATAGCCAGATCCTCTTCATCAACACTGAAGGCAATACCGATCCCACTCACTTCAGACAGATCATCTGGGATGGCTGCGATCCTGTTCCAAGAGAGTACTGGACACAGCGCTGATAATAAAACTTAAGATAAGGACAGCACGGCAATTATCCGTGCTGTTATTTATTATTTTACGATTAATTAATAAATCTTAAGTTTTAGGAATCAGGACAAACCCTCTGTCTCTGCCGCTATGATCAGAACTATCCTTTTTATACACAATTCTGATTTTATGAGATCCGGAAGAAATATTAGAAAATGTAACGTGTTCCCAGGTATTCTGATTTCCTCTAGTACTCATCTTTACCTGTGAGGATGAATCAATATCATAGACTTCAAGATAATCATAATTTGATTCGGCATCACTCATTACCTTGAAGGTAAAATCTGAATATCCGGAAATAGTAATCTCCATTTCGGCACTTGACGAATGTTTATGATAATTCGAATAAGATTCATATGCATCATATTGGGATGAATCATACACCACCGAATTATCAGTTATTGATCTCCACTGCCCTTTCAGATTAATACTAAGACTTTGGCCGAATGAAGCTACACCCGAGCCGATATAATCAGTTTTTGAAGCAACGGCTTTTACTGAACTATCAGCAGGAACAAGAACCCCATAACTTGATACACCGGAAAGCGAAGTATAATAGTGGGGATAATAAACAGGCGAACTATCATTTGGGACGCTCCCATCCGTAGTGTATCTGATAGTTGCACCAGATGTTGAACTTGTTATCTGAACTATCCGCTTAGAAGAATCTGAGCTGTAAATCCCCTTATCGGCTATTGACGGAGTATCAACGGAATTTATTATTGCAGCATCTGATTTATCTGTGTTTTTAATTCCGATTGCTTTAACAGTACTGCCCACATCAACCAGTACTCCATAGTAACTGCTTCCTGAAACCGATGAATAATATGATGGCTGATACAATGTTGAATACATACCTGGCGTAGTTTGGTCAGTTGTATACCTTATGGTTGAATCCGAAGTAGCACAAGAAATTGAGATTATCCTTTTTCCCGGATTGCTGATATACAATCCTCTGTCAGTTATCACGGGCTTTGCGATAGATTCCTTCGTTTTAAGAGTGCAGACATCGGAGTCCCCACTTCCGGCACTAATTGCGATCGCAGAAATAGAGTTTCCAGAACGGACCAGAATACCCAATTGATTATAGCCGTTCAGACTGTAATAGCTTGGAGAATACTCATGATAGTTGTCCAATGAAAACTCATCACCTATTGTGTAGTAGATTTTCGCATGTTCATTGTTCTCACATCTGATACTGACCAGATTGAAAATGCTGCTGTATTTCCCATGATCTGTAATACTTATCTTCAGCTTACTTACTTCAGTAAAATAACAGCCGGTCAGCATAAGCACAGCAAACAGAAGTATAATTAAAGTGTTTAATCTTCTCATGATCATTATTCCTATAGTGTGAATACTTTTCCAACATACAGTGCAATGTTGTTGAATATCAGGTTATTGGTCAGGAACTTATAATTATTCATAGTATAATCCAGACCGACTTCAAATCCGTTATTAAATTCATATACTGCACCCATGTTTATTACAGGTCTGACAGATGTATGCCTGACGATATAATCCAATCCCAACCCAAAATAGAATCTGAACTTGTTAAATCTGTAATCTATTGAGGTTATCAGTGTTGGATTGACAGTGAAATAGCATTTGAGTGATATGGACCAGGATGTACCGAATTCAAAGATATCCTTCATACCGGCTCCGACACCGATACCGAATCCACTGTTGCCACCATGTAGAATGGGTTCATGTATGACACCAATGCTAGGTAATACAAAGGCGTCAATCCTGAATTTTTTCTTATGATCAGAAACACTCTGCCCTGAAGATTCCTCCTCTTCCATTATGGACTGCTGACTGGATTCATAATCCAGTTCTAGATCAAAGCTGCCATTATCTTGAAAGTTCTTTTCAATGGCAGCAGGCGGCAGAATATCAGTTTTCTCCTCTTGCTGGGTACCAGCATCATGATTTACTTCCGGCTTTTCTATTCCTGAGGGAGCTGGCACACCTGTTTTTCCTGTACTGAAGGATATTTGAACTTCAGTATTACTGTTTTTATCTGATTTATCAGCTGCAACCTCTTTTATCTCTGCATGATTTACAACAACATCCTCAGTTGGTTTTGCTTCTTCAGGAACCGATTCTTCAATAGAAGGGATTACTATGCTGATTTCCGGTACTGAAGATGCATATTCCAGCTCGGATGTCTGATTCAGTGCTACCTCAGAAACAAAAACTGAATACGTATTAATTAAAGCTGAGATATCAACCTTGTTTTCTTCTTCTTCATCAATAACCTGTTCCGATACTTTTTCAGTATACAATGAAAGAAGTTCGTCAAATGTATTATTCGTAGCAGAAACCGATATATTGAAAAAAGTTAGAATTATTAGAATTGCAATTGTGGATTTCCTCATTTGAACCTCCTATTATTCAAATGCGTCTGCTTCAACAGCAACCTGACTGCCTGCAAAAATGATCTCATCCTCAATCCAGCGGCATTTGAGAAAAGCCTTAGAGTTGATCTTCCGAATATTTTCAGGAATAAGCAGCTCGCCGGTGAAAGAAATACACCCCGAAAAACATCTCGAAGGAATCTCCTTGAGGCCTTTCCCTATGTACAGCACACCATCTAAACCAATGCAGTTTTCAAATGCTGATTCTCCGATTTGCTCAACACTGTCTGGTATAAACAAATCTCCGACCAGTCCGGTACAGCCAGCAAAGGCCCTCTTGCCTATCTTTCTAATTGAAGAAGGGATAATCAGAATACCACACAACTCCGTGTGACCTTCAAATCCGCCATCTTCAATGACAACGACAGGCATGCCGTTGACCTGTGGAAGGATGATGATTGAATCATCAACATTCGACGCTGATACCGTATAACCACCGACGTTACTGTCATATGTATATTGGCAAGAACCAATTATGACAGTATCATTTTCTGCCTTGGCAATCACGTCCGGCTGACTGACAGCACTGATACCTGCCATCTGCAGAACCGGTTCAACTGCGGATGAAACAGATGCATCAACAGTTTGGGCCGGTGAAATGATCGTTTCATCCTTTGAACATGAAACAGCAGACAGCAGAACCAATAATAGTATTGCTGATATCAGATTTTTCATCATACATCCTGTTCGGTAGCAACCAATACCCAGACACCACCAACAGCATCTTCCCAGTACTCGACAACAAATGTATTCAAATTATTATGATTAGCATCTATTGTGGCAGAAAGATATGGAACGTCATTAACGTTTTTATCAACAATGTTTATCTGATATCCGATATTCTGTGCACACTGAATCCTGGCTTTTCTTACTGCCTCGTCGTATGAAGAAATGAAATCACCCATTTTTGCATAAGCTTTTTCAATATGCATTCCATCGAGACTGTACGGGGTACTTATCACCCAATCAGGTCTGGGAATACCATTTTTACCGAATTCAGCAATATCAAGCTGCTTTTCGGTGATAGACCCTACAGGATATCTCTGTAAACTGAATTCTGCGTAAAGCTTAATATCACCGAAGCTACCCTTACGTATCACATAACTCTCATGTAATGTTTCTGTTCTGTCTCCTGAAACAACCCATCCTTTAAATGAATATCCATCTTTATGTGGAGTTGCAATAACAATGTCATCAGACTCTATCGTGTAGGAAACAGGGTTAACAATATCATATTTGTAATAGCATCCAGCATCTGAATAGGTAATAGTGTATTCAATCGGTTCCCAGACTGCTTCAAGCTTGATATCAGTCATTTCTGAGGTCTTTACAGTATATGACACTACTGGTTCATCAGAAGAATCCTTTAATTTCCATCCAGCGAAACAATATCCTGTCTTTTCAGGATTAACGAGTACAAAATTCTTGTCGTCTACTGTGTAAGAAGATGGATTAGCCTCTGAAAGCTTTCCTCCATTCAGATTATAGCTGATCCTGTATTCATTTGCTCTCCAGATTGCATCAAGATTCAAATCCTCATGCCTGTTACTTCCGCTTATGTAATAAAAGGTTCTGGGTTCATCAGAAGTACCAGCCATCTTCCAACCGCTGAATGTATAACCCTTTCTTTCGGGGGATTTCAGGAAAAAACTCTTTGATGAAACCGAATAAGTGTCTGGATTACTACATCCCTCAGGAAGACTACCACCATTAAGATTATAATTGATAGTATATATATTCTCAGCCCATACAGGAATATAGCTCTTGTCACCAGTTGTGCCGGTGATAATGGTCTCAATATTTCTTGCAAGGGAAGAGTCTTCGCCTTCAGTTATCCATCCCTTAAATGTATAACCTTCACGCTCAGGATTAATCAGAGTAAATTCATCCAAAACAGTATATGAAACGGGATTACTTTTTTTAAGTTCTTCTTTTTGGCCGTCGACTATGCCGTCTGAATCATAAGATATGGAATAATTAATGACATCCCATATGGCTCTATATTTTCTGTCACCATAACTTCCCTTTGAAATGACCACGGATTGCATTGTATTGTCATTGGAACTGAAATACTCGGTCAGATATTGACCATTTTCTTCAGGATACTCAAAGCTTACAGTGTTACCAGTTATGACTACATTGAATGAACCAGCAACTTTTTTATATTTACGTCCGAACTCCAGAATCAGATTACTGATGGTATCTGAATCAACGAACTCTGGAAGAACAAGAGTTGCATGGTCAGCCCACACTTCAAGAATCATATTGTATCCTGCATTGGATAGGTTCAATACGTAATCAGGACCATATGTTCCTTCAGTGACTTCTGCATTCCAGCCGACAAATTCGAAACCATCCTTTTCAGGAGCAAACAGACTGAAACTATCAGTATCAGCATTGTATGAGACAGGATTATCGCCTAGGTCAGTAAAACGACCACCATCAAGATCATAACTGATTTTATATTCAACAGGAATCCAATAAGCTTTGAGAGCTAGGTCATGAGCGGAACTGGTATCAACAGTAAAATCTTTTACAGGGTCATCATATTCATTTACAATCCAACCTCCGAAAATGTAGTGTTCTCTGGTAGGGTCAGGCACTTTAAAGGGTTCTTCCCCATAGGTAAATGAATCTGGACCTTCTTCAACAAGATTCCCTCCATTGAGATCGTAACTGATCGCAAATGACAAAGCCTTCCAGACTGCTACGAAGTTCTTTTCTCCGTTAGTACCGCACTCAATGTGGTAAGAAGAATCATAGTTGGCAATATCATCACCATTCTCTATCCAACCCATGAATTCATAACCTTCTCTTTCTTCACCGATAAGATAAAAATCATCTTCTACAGTATATGAATCAGGATTAACTTGTTTTTCAGAAGCAGGAATCAATTCAACAGTGTCAATTTCATTATTATCTGCATCTGAAATTATCAAACCGGAGATGTCATAGCCAATAGAATAATTAACAGGAGCCCAAACCGCTTTCAGCATAAGATTTCCGTCACTATGTGTATCTACATGATAAGGTCCCACTGCAACATTCTCGGAATCATTAACTAACCACCCAACAAACGTATAATAATCTTTAACAGGTTCAGGTATTACAAAAGAATCAGAACCGAAAATATAATTATCAGGTACTTCTGCCTCAAAAATACCATCCTGCAGATCATAAGAGATTGAGATAGTCTTTGGTGTCCATACGGCTACTAATGATCTATTTCCATTTGAGCCTTTTCTAATAACATATTCCAAAGTTGTATCAGAACTGTCTGACTCTGATTCCTTCCAACCGACAAAGTCATATCCATATCTTAATGTAAAAGGTAAAGAATTAATATGAACTTCGTCAAAAGATGTGTACTTAGTGGGTCTAGTATCAGATACAATTACTACAGATTCTTCACGACTGGGATTTTTTTCCACAACCGTATCCTCAGTAGGTGCTTCCTCAGAAGAAACGATTATTCCGACATCATCATAGGTGATGGTATAGATATCAAGATTCCACTGGATATAATATTTCTTGGAATTCTCATCCTTCTTCCAATAATGAGAATCAACTCCATTTTTGGATACACTAATTTTGGCAAGAGCGGCCTCAAGTATATTATCATTTATCAGACTTTCCAACTGATTGATATCAATAACAAGGTGTCCACCATCCATAATAAGCTGTATTTCACTATCCAGACCTTTATCGATGAAAATAACGTCATCAATAATCTGCACAGTCTTTCTTTCTTCTACAGGCTCAGATGTCAATTGAGCAGATTCTCTAACATCCATTGTAGAACATGAACAAATAACGAAAAGAAACAATAAGACAAGAGCAATAACAAATAGCTTCTTCATATTTTTCCCCCAATTAAAATTTATTGAAAAATTATAGTTCACCAGGTCAGTGAATACAAGTTCGATGAATAATACAACTTAAGAAAAAATTCTGAAAATGAATCAAGAACAATTGTTATTAAAATGAGAAAACAAACGTTTGTTTAAAACTGAAGTATACGCACAAACCAATAAGATAGCATAAACAAGATCTATGCGTTTAGGCATTAAAAAACCCGGAGAATTAACTCCGGGTCATGCTCCCCCTGCAAGATTTGAACTTGCGACAGGCGGATTAACAGTCCGCTGCTCTACCGACTGAGCTAAAGGGGAATGCTTTTTATCAGCAACGTTAGTGAATATAAATCAAACGGGAAAAAGTGTCAACACATATTAAAAAAAACTTTATGGAATTTCATGAAAATAGCCGTCCCTTCCGGAACGGCTATTAAGTTACTCACTGAGAGTGGCTTACTTGACGGGGTAGACCTTAGCGAGGTAGTCAGCGAAGACTTCGTTAAGCTGTCTGCCTTCCTGTAAGATCCTACCGAACATTGTGAATCCGTCACCGCCTGCAGCGAGGAAGTCGTTTGTACATACTGTGTATGTAGCTTCCTTATCGATGAGATCACCGTTGGGAAGAACGACTCTCTTGATTCTGCTGCCAGGAGCAGAGAACTTGGAGTAAACAACCTTGAGGTCGGTCTGTGTGAAGCCACCGTTGGTTTCAGGAAGCATTCTGTAACCGTACTCAAGAGCTTCGTAAACCTGTGCACCTGTGATCTCACATACTGTGACGATATTGGTGAACGGGAGAACGTTGTTGACATCACCGAGTGTAACCTTACCGGCTGCGATGGAAGCTCTGATACCACCACCGTTTGTGATTGTGAAATCAGCACCTGTTTCAGCTGTCATAGCCTCACAGATAAGCTTGGAGAGGTTGGTCTGCTTTGTTCTGACGTTAGCTCTTGCACCGTCAAGCTTGACAGGAACTTCTGCAATCACGACGCTGAGCTTGGCATTGAGTGCCTCCTCAACCTGTGCGATGTAAGCAGATACTTCAGGATCATCGGGTACTTCGGTGATTCCGAACTCAGCTGCAAGCTCGCTGTTTGCGGGATCGAGAACATCGGAAGCAGCGATGAGCATAGGATATGTGCCTGTGACCTTTCCGTCCTTGACGTGGATCTGTACGAGACCAACGTTCTTCATGTACTCGCCTGTGGAAACGATGAGAGTGTCACCGACCTTGTAGCCTTCAGGAAGGGTTGTGTGGCTGTGACCATCAACGAAGAGGTCGATGCCCTTGACGTTGGATGCGATCCATTCGCTTGTGATACCGGAAGAACCATCCTCGTCGAGACCGATGTGGCCAAGAACGATGACGTAATCGCAGTACTCATGAGCGAGGTCAATTGCATACTGTGCAGCTGCTACGATTTCATCAGACCAGAATGTGAGACCTTCTGTGTACTTCGGATGAGCCTTGGTCTTTGTATCAGGAGTTGTGAGACCGATGACACAGACCTTGAAGCCGTTGAACTCGTAGATCTGATAGGGCTGGAAAACATTGTAACCATCTTCAGTGAGGATGTTGGCAGAAAGCACTTTCGGTCCTCCGATGGCTTCGGACATAGCAGCAAGCTCCTTGAGGTTTTCAGCACCGTAGTTGAAATCATGGTTACCGGGTGCGACTGCATCGGTTCCGATCATTGCGAGGATCTCACCGACTGTCTGGCCCTTGAACATGTTGGCAAGGTTTGTACCGTGAGTGACATCACCTGCATCGAGAACGAGGATGTTGTCTGTGATTGCACGGCCAGCCTTGAGCAGTGTTGCATATTTTGCATAACCCATACCGCCGTCAGCAGGAACAATTCTTGCATGGACGTCGTTGGTGTGTACGACAAAGAGATCGAATTCGCTGTCACCCTGAGTGTTCTTGACGATGGGCTGAACACCATAAGGATAAACGATTGCAGGCTCTTCAGCAACGACGGGTTCCTCAGCTGCAACAGGAGCTTCAACTGCGGGAGCAGGCTCTGCAACGGGTTCCTCAGCAGGTGCGAAGAGGTCAGTGAGGTATGTTACAAGGTCATTGGCAAGAGCTGTTGCAACAACCTTAATGTCCTCAAATGTAGCATCAGTTGAGAAATAAAGCTCAACACCTGAATCATCAGTGAATCTGTAGGTAACAAGGCTTGCATAAGGACCGTACTTCTCAGTAACGAAGGAGAAGAAACCTAAAGAGTCATCTTCGGTGATGAATGAAGGATAGTCAATGAAAACCTTTCCGAGCTCGATTTCGTAGCGTACGGGATAACCGAAAACGGAAACGGAACCGGAATACTTCTGAGCAGGCATCTCGACAGGAGCGGGTTCTTCCACGGGAGCGGGTTCTGCAACAGGCTCTTCAGCAGGAGCTGCGAAAAGCAGGTTGACATACTCGAAGAGATCTCCGACTACGATAGTACCGACATATTCGACATCAGCAAGGGTAGCTGCTGCGGGATAGTAGATCTCTACTGTACCGGGTGCGGTAACTCTGAAAGTAACGCCTTCAACGAGTGCACTGTTCTTTGCTGCCGTATATCCCAGGAACTCTGCGACTTCCGCATTGGTTACGAATGAGGGGTATGTGACAGTTGCCTTTCCTTCCTCTACCTTATAAGAGAGGGGATAGCCATAAACAGAAATCGCACCGTATACGGGCTCTGCCTTTGCAGGCTCTTCTACGACGGGTTCTTCAGCAACCGGTTCCTCAACTGCAGGAGCTTCAACCACAGGGGCCGGAGCTTCAGGCAATTCAACTACCGGTTCAACGATTTCAGGAACGATCTCAACAGGAGCGGATGTGCTCTGGCAGCCGACCAGTGAGAGTACCAGCATCGTGACAAGAACTAAAGTTGACAGTGTCTTTGTAAAACGCTTCACGTGTCTTCCTCCTAACAACGAACGAATGTTTTATTATTTTAAGAAAATATTCTCTGATACAATATAACACGAAGAGTGAGATTAAGATACGAAAAAAAGCAAAATTTTTTTAAAAAGAAAATGGCAAAAAAAAGAAAACCTGCCGCTGTTTACGACAGGTATTCGGTATAAAGCCCAGACAGGCTGGATCACATAAGATCTTTAGCCTTGCGTGCTGTGTTTCCAGTCTTCTCGCATACAGCATAGTGGCGGAGCTTGCCATTCTCGAAGACGCTCTTCATCTTGATTGCGCCGCCCCATCTGCTTGTCAAAACCTTTGCACCTTCACGGTGAGCGTTCTTTGATACATTACCGGCCATTATATTATTCCTCCGTAACTGACATGTCCCGCTCATGATACACAAAGCAGGAACGAGTGTCAAATAATCTGTTTGAATTCAACTATGTTAAAATAGCACTAATCACACAGGCTTTCAACCCTTACCGACCTTATTTTTCTCTTTTCATTATTTTTTTTGTTAATTTATTATCTCATTTTGAAAGGAATTATCAATTAATCTGCCATTCCCCGCCCATTTTTTTGTCAAAAGTGGTTGAAATTATTTCTTTTTGCAGGTAGTATACCCATGTTCTTCACGAACAGCCGCCGACTTAGCTCAGCTGGCAGAGCAGCTGATTTGTAATCAGCCGGTCGTTGGTTCAAATCCGACAGTCGGCTCAAAGACCTCTTCAGACGAAGAGGTCTTTCTGTTTTATCCCAACAGTGATAACATATCCTCCACGGAGGATCCCAATGAATGAATATATAAAGGATACAATGGAGATGACCGACTTCATAAGAAGAAGTCCCTCACCCTACCATGTAATAAGAAACATTACTTCTGAGCTTGAGGCAGCAGGCTTCGAAAGGCTTACCGAGAAAAAACCATTTTCCCTGCAGAAGGGACATTCCTATTATGTTACAAGGAACTCTTCATCCGTAATCGCCTTCAGGATACCGGAAAAATTCATGGGCTTCAGCATCGCAGCCGCCCATACGGACAGTCCATGCTTCAGGATCAAGCCTTCCTGTGAAGCCGAAAACCACGGTTATACAAGACTCAACGTCGAGAAATACGGCGGAATGCTCATGGCTCCCTGGTTTGACAGGCCGCTTTCCATTGCCGGAAGGGTTTTTGTGAATAAGGACGGAAATCCGGAAGAAAGATTATTTGAAACCGACGGTCCCGCCGTATCAATCGTGAATCTGGCAATACACCAGAACAGGGATGCCAATAACGGCATCAAATATTCGGTACAGAAGGAGCTCATGCCGATTTTCGCCCAGGATGCACCCAAAGGCTCGTTCAGAAGTTTCGTCGCATCCCGGCTTGGTGTCAGGGAAGATGATATCCTGGACTGGGATTTATGTCTTTCAGACACAACTCCCCCCGCAGTCTGGGGCCGGGAGAAGGAGTTTTTCTCTTCACCGAGGATAGATGATCTTCAGTGTGCCCACAGTGCCTTCAGGGCCCTTAAGGAAACAGAACCGAAGGACAGGATTTCCATGATCGCCCTGTTTGACAACGAGGAAGTGGGAAGCGGCACGGGACAGGGAGCACTGAGTGATTTTCTTTCTTCAGTCACTGACAGAATTCTTTTGTCCCTCGGTGCAATCGGAGAGGAAAGATATCTCCATCTGGCTTCTTCCTTCATGATCAGTGCGGATAACGGCCATGCGGTACATCCCAATTACGCGGAAAAGAGCGACATAACGAATTCACCAAGGCTCAACGGCGGCATTCTCATTAAGTACTCGGCAAACCAGAAATACACAACCGATGCCTCCACAGGCTCTGAGCTTAAGAGCCTGATGAACGCAAACGGCATTCCCTATCAGGTATTCGTCAATAATTCGGATGTTCTGGGAGGCTCCACCCTCGGAAACCTCTCAATCCAGAAGGTATCGGTCAGGACGGCAGACATCGGAGTCGCACAGCTGGCAATGCACTCGCCCTATGAGTGCGGAGGAACGAAGGACACCACTGCCCTTCTCTCCCTTTTCAGGGCTTTCTTATCGCTTTAAGTCCGGGCGGAGCTTTTCCGCCCTGTTCAGGTAGACCATGACGGGATCCTTTTTTCTGGGGTGGTTTACCTGAACCAGAACCCTGATGACCTTATCAAGCATGCCGTTGATCTCAGCTTCCTGAACACAGAAAAGAGGAACTGAGGAACAGTAACCGGCCTTTCTCACGGCAGCAGCCGCATTGCGGCTCCTGAGGTCGGAAGTCTGGGAAAAGAGTACGAAGGATATTTCATCCTCAGTAATACCGTTCTCATCGAGAATGGTGAAGAAAAGCTCCTTTACCGCCTGATCAATTGCGGATACGGAATCAAAATCCACCGTCGTTGCACCTCTGATGGCATAGATACACTCACTCACAGTGAAACTCCTTTGGTTACAAGGCTCTCGGCCAGGTCTGAAACAGCTGCCAGAACAAGTACGAGTGCGATTCTCAGAACGGTAAGTATGGCAGGCGTGAATGCGAATACCTTCGTATAGAAAAACTGGTAGACGGAGGCAAATATTATCCATACCCCGAAAAATATCATGGTCCAGCTTATCAGCGTCATTGCAAGATGTATGAAATCTGTCAGCACATCAGGCACGGCCGTCACGAAGGTAAAAAAGAACATGAGGCTGAAAAAGAGATAGAGCACCATCAGATAGGTATGTACCCTTGATGAAAAAGCCAATACACGTCTGAACTGCAACATCCTTTACCTCTTAATATAAGATAATACACAATCGGGAAGGATTGGCAAAGTCCGGATAGGCAGCCTTACGAAAACATCTCCGATGCTTTTCACCGTCACGATGCCTGAAGCGGCCCTGTTGGAAAGCGAAACGGATGAGTGGCTTATGACGTAATCATCCAGCTCCCATCTGAGACCGGAGGAAGTTACCCTGGAAGTCCTTCCCGTGGCCGGGATGATGCTCACATCCATATCCTTTTCCAGTGAGAGGACAAGCTCTCCTGAGCAGGAAACAAGAACGTCCTCTCCCGTGAACCAGAATCTTGGCAGGGGATATCTGTCAAAGAGGGCAAGGACTGCAAGCAGGTGATCGGTGCGACCGCCTCCGCCTCCGAGAAGGTCGTACATCCTGCCCTCACTCCTTCTGATTGCAAGCTCCGTGTCGGATTCATCCTTGTCCCGGGGATACACAATTGCTCCCGACGCGGTGATTTCATCCCTGAACGAAGTGGAATCCATGTCCCCGAGGATGATGGATGGTTTAAGGCCCAGGCGCACTGCCCTGTCATATCCGCTGTCGGATGCGATTATTTCATCATATTCAAAGGGAGGTGCCGTCTTCGGCCCTTCCCCTCCGGTAATTATCAGTACTGATTCCATGAAGAAAATAGTACACAACGGCAGGAATGAGTACAAGAAACGGTAAGTATTTATTTTTTCCTTGTGAGAATCATAAAAATAAGCTTATTATATTTGTGAAAACCCTGTTTTAAGAGAGGAAAAAGTCATGAAAAATGAAATTATCACGGCATTAAGAAAGATCGGGGCCGCTCCGGCCGATATTCTTCTTCCCGCTCCCGGCATAGATCTCAGGAAATGGGCGGTAGTCGCATGTGATCAGTTTACCAGTCAGAAGGAGTACTGGAAGAGCGTTGAAGAGGAAACTGCAGGCGTTCCCACCACCGACTCACTCATTTTCCCTGAGTGCTATCTGGAGGACGGTGACAGGGCTGAAAGAATAGTCAGGATAAACAGGGCAATGGAGGATTACCTGGAAAAGGGTGTCTTCACCGAGTATAAGCAGTGTTTCATTCTCGTGGAGAGAACAACGGAAAGCGGTAGCCGCTTCGGACTCATGGCAGCCCTCGATCTGGACAAATACAGCTATGCACCAGATTCAAAAACCCCGGTAAGGGCAACTGAGGGAACAATCCTTTCCCGCATTCCGCCCAGAAAGGAGATCAGGAAGAACGCTCCCCTGGAGCTTCCCCACATCATGGTCCTGATAAGCGATGCGGAAAGAAGGATCATAGAGCCGCTCCGTGACAGGAGAAGCTCCCTTCATAAGGTATATGACACAGACCTCATGAAGAACGGGGGTCACATCAGGGGATATCTTGTCGATGACGAAAGCGACCTGAAGGGAGTGCTGGAAGGATTTGAGGCCCTTGTGGCAGGACTCAATCCCGACAATCCCCTCCTCTTTGCAATGGGTGACGGAAACCACTCCCTTGCCACCGCGAAGAGCATCTGGGAAGATGTTAAAGCCGGACTCAGTGAGGAGGAAAGGGAAAACCATCCTGCCAGGTGGGCACTTGTCGAACTTGAGAACATCTTCGATGAGGCGCTTCTCTTCGAACCGATACACAGAGTGTTCTTCTCCCTTTCAAAGCAAGCCTTTGAGGATAAGCTTAAGGATACGGCAAAGGGATTCACAAAGGAAAAAGCCACTGACCTTGAGGATATTAAGGAAAGGATCAACACCCCGGGACAGCACTTCGGATATATCGACGGCTCCTCCTATGAAGTCTATACGATGGAAGAACCCAAAAGCTCAACAGCGGCAGGCACGCTGCAGAGCGTAATCGATGCAGTCCTCTCCGACAAGCTTGCCGAGATCGACTACATCCATGGAATGGACGTGACCGAAGAGCTGGGAAAGAAGCCGGGCAATATCGGAATCATCCTGCCTGAGGTATCAAAGGAAACATTCTTCGAATCGATCCTCCGTGACAGGGCCTTCCCGAGAAAGACCTTCTCGATTGGCCACGCCAATGAGAAGAGATACTATCTCGAGGCAAGGAAGATCAGATAAAGGGTGAGAAGTCAAAGGCTCCCTGCCGCAGCACACGCCAGGGAACTGAGGTGAAGTCAACGAGGGTCGAGGCCATGCCTCCGGCCCTCATTTCCTTTTTCACGATGAAGTCGGCTTCACCTCCGAACACCTTCACGATTTCATCAAAGGTGGAAAGGCTTGGCTCGCCGGAAATGTTGCAGCTTGTGGACCAGATGGGCCCCACCCTTTTCACGACTTCCAGAATGAAGGGATCGGCTGGGATTCTGACGGCAACAGTTTTTCCGCCATCCTTTCGGGCAAGAATTGCGGTAAGCGGTGCGGGCCAGATGTCGTGAAGCACCTCAGGAACGATGAGTCCTGAGTCAAGATGATCAAAGTCCGTAAGCGTTATCAGGTTCTTGTTCTGAGGCCTTTTCTTCAGCTCGAAAATCCTCTCACTTGTCTTTTCATTGGCAATTGCCGAAAGCCCATAGATGGTATCACAGGGCATAGCACCTACTTTTCCGTGCAAAAGTGCATCGATGAGGACATCAATATCATCATTGATGTCAAAAATCATAGTCTTCATTGTAATTCCTTTCCGCGCCCTCTTCCTCAAATCCTTCCTTCTTCCTTCCGCAAAACAGTACGATTACCGCAACAGGGATGGTGAGTCCGGCCGAAACGAGCAGAAGAATCCAGGTACAGATCCCTTTGTACGTCTCGGGAAGAGGATCATCAGCATATGTTCTTACGTTTTCGGTTTCATCAGGGGTTTCGAAATAGAAAACCTTTTCCCCTTCCCTGTTATATCCCAGCCTCAGGGCCAGGTCATCAAGCGCAGAGTCCTCAGAGAGACTGTCCCGCTGTCTTTCAAGGGCTTTGAGGCGGACTTCATAGAGTTCCTCGCGCTGCTTCAGTGCCTCATATCTTGCTTTCAGACTTCTGTTAACCAAATAACCGTTTTCGGAGAATATACCTGTCAGCGTAACGGAAAATAACAGAAAACTTAAGCAAATCAGGAGCAGTTTTTTTATTGTCATAGGTTACCCACCTATGTATAATAATAGTAAGTACCTATGTTTGTACATGATTTTGGAGGCTTTTTAAATGTCTAAGACAAAAAGTACGGCAAAACTTGTAATTACCAGCGTGATACTGTCACTCATCGTGCTGGCCATATTCACTCTGGTGTTCCTGAAATACATTGTACCGGTCTATCAGATCACGGAGAAACAGGTTTACGATGTGCTTGTAAAGCTTTTCCCGATTCTGGTTGGTCTCGTTCTCATTCAGATAGGCATCATAGCCGGCAAGAGGAATGATGAAGATTACAGGGATCAGATGGACCGCCTGCCTCCAAATGCATATTCCGCATCCTATGAAGGCGCCGCCAAGGATGATCCTGCAGACATGTCTCCCACTTCCCAGGCTCTCAGGAAGGAACAGGTTGTGGTCGAAAAGCCTGTTGAAGTCATCAAGGAAGTTCCCGTTGAGGTCGTTAAGGAAGTAGTCAAGGAAGTTCCCGTCGAAGTAGTAAAGGAAGTACCTGTTGAGGTTATCAGGGATGTCGTCCGGGAAGTACCCGTTGAAGTACTCAGGGATGTGGTTAAGGAAGTCGAGGTTCCCGTCGAGGTCCTTAAGGAAGTTCCCGTCGAAATCGTACGCGAGGTCGTAAAGGAAGTTGAAGTACCCGTTGAAGTCGTCAGGGAAGTTCCTGTTGAAGTCGTCAAAGAGGTGGAAGTACCTGTCGAGGTCGTTAAGGAAGTCGTCAGGGAGGTTCCCGTCGAGGTCATCAGGGAAGTTGAGGTTCCTGTCGAGGTCATTAAGGAAGTCGTTAAGGAGGTTCCTGTTGAAGTTGTCAGGGACGTCGTAAGGGAAGTTCCCGTCGAAATCGTCAGGGAAGTTGAAATCCCGGTTGAAGTCATTAAGGAAGTCGAGAAACCCGTCGAGGTCATCAAAGAGGTTGAAGTTCCTGTTGAAGTCATCAGGGAAGTTCCCGTTGAGGTTGTCAGAGAGGTTGAAAAGCCTGTCGAGGTCGTCAGGGAAGTTGAGAAACCCGTTGAGGTCATCAGAACTGTCGAAAAGGAAATTCCCGAAGTCTATCTCAATCTTGAAGAGACACTTGAGCATGAGATTGCCTTCGCGCGTGAGAATTACACAGATCTCACTGTCGCCGCTCTGGCAATGACAGACGGAATTACGGAAGAAAAGCTTTCCCTTACCCTCGCCCTGAACGCATTCGTGTTCGAAGATGAAGGTGTCTTCATCCTAATCTTCCCGTTTGCCAGCAGGACTGAGACAGAAGAGCTCATCGCAGCACAGAAGTTCAATCTCGGTGAGATCCGCTATTCACTCAGCGTTCTCAGCGATCGCTCAACTGCCGCTTCGATGATCCGGGAAGCAAAAGCAGGCATCTGAGGAATCGGAAACTGAATAAGTATTTCAGACAGCTCTTTTCATAAGAGCTGTTTTTTTGGAGGTAACATGGAGATTACATTAAAAAATCAGAACAGCAGCCTGACAGTATCATCACTGGGTGCGGAACCCCAGAGTTACATTCTGAACGGCATTGAATACATCTGGTCAGGCGATCCTGCCCACTGGCCCAGAAGGGCTCCCCTTCTCTTCCCGATGACCGGCCCCATCAGGGAGGACAGCATCGAAGTCAACGGCGTCAGGTACCGCATGCCAGGTAACGGCTTTGCCAGGGACACGGAGTTCGAGTTCGTATCCCAGACCGAGAACAGTGTGACCTTTACACTTAAGGACAATGAAAGCACCAGACAGTACTATCCGTTTGCGTTCACTCTTACTGCAACATACACACTCCTTGAAAACGCTTACAGGGCTGAGGCAACGATCACGGCACCCGAGAGTGACATTTACTATACTTACGGCTGGCATCCTGCCTTCTCCCTGGATATCAACGGCAAGGACTGTCCCCTTGACACCTATTCCCTTTCGTTCAGCAGCAATGAGGAACTGGACAGAAGATATCAGGTGAACGGCATCTTCAACGTGGAAAAGGGATTCGTAAAGGGCGACACGATCAACCTTTCCAGAAAGGAAACCGACAAGGGACCAATCGCACTCTGGAACGTAAAGAGTGAGGAAGTCACGCTCACATCCTCAAGGGGAGAGCATGGCGTTACCGCAACACTGGGAAGTTTCAATACATTCGTTGCCTGGACACCTGCCAACAATGCTCAGTTCCTCTGCCTTGAACCGATGTACTCCTTCGGCGATGCCTCCAGACCTCTGGAGTTATCCCAGATGTATGGCATAACAAAGCTTGCAAAGGGCGAGAGCGTTACATATTCAAACGAATTCAGATTCTTCTGATTCTCACAGAGGCCTTCCTGAACGGAGGGCCTTTTATATGAATGCCCTGTAGGAAAGCGTGAATGAAAGTCTGTCTCCGTTAACGGGGTATGACCTTAACCTGCATAGGAAGAAGTGCTTTTCATATGAGAGCGACAGGGAATAATCTATACGCACAGAACCCTGATTGACAATAAACCAGTTGCTGTTCGCATTGCGCTCATCATGGTAAACGGCTCCAAAGCTCAGATTGCATCTCGGAAGCAGCTGTATGGTAAGCTCTGCTCCGATTTCCAGGGCAGATGATTCCGATGTCAGGTTATTAAATCCCAGACTGACCCTTGGCCTCAGCGTCATGAGCTCACCCGACTCCGTGAACCGCTTCCCTCTCCAGGAAGCACCCAGGGAGAGGGTTTTCAGAATCATATCGGAGCTCACTGAAAGATCCTGTGAATTATCAAGAACCAGGAAGCCGTCGCTGTAGGCTCCAAGGGAGAAATCTCCCGGATGGTACTGCACTCCCACTCCAAGGCTGAAGTAGTTGCTGTTTTCCCTGTTTGTGTATTTTGCAAGCAGGAAATTCTGAAAGACTCCTATCAGATCCTCGACTTCCCTGTCCTCCCTGATCGCCTGACTTCCACCCTTTATCCTTACCCCAAGGCCGAAATCACTGAAGTGCCAGCCCCAGTCGATCTGGATATTATTGGAAGTCACGAAATCAAAGGAAAGCTTCCCGTCATTGAATGTCCTGTCCTCGGTAAGAAAGCCGAAGGATGCGGAAAAAAGCAGATTCTGTCCGCCGAAGCCCACATTGAGATAGGAATTCATGTTCTGGATGAGACCAAGGGTCTCCCCTGCCCTGCCCAGACTCAGATCATCACTGTAATCCAATGCAACTGAAAAGCGGTTATTGAGATCACTCCTGAAGGAAATCGATGCGGGGTTGGAATACACATCAATCATGGATGAGTAGAATGAAACATTGTCGGAAACGGGCATGAATGGATTCGCGCCAAGCATGGCAACCACGATCATGGCTTCAATTAATATGACAAGACATCTCTTCATGACAGGACCTCGTACTGC
>JALEVV010000007.1 GCA_022788185.1 Spirochaetales bacterium
CATGAACAACAACACTCGGTATTCCCTGAAGCAGTGCCAGGTACTGAAATGATCTGGCAAAACCGGCACATACTCCAATTCCTCTGAAGAATACACTCCACATGCTCTGATCAAGATAGTCAAGAGAATATTCGATGGTGGATCCAAGGTAATCATAAATATGATAAAGTTTGATCCAGTCATTCGGATCATCTTTTATGTAGTCAGAGAATCTGGAAACCACTCGTATAAATTCCTGTTTGTCTTCCTTCAGTGATTCCTGATGGGTATATGACAGACAGACGATACCAGCCAGTTCGTCGGCAATCAGCGTTGGTTTATAGGTGGTTTTCAGCCGGTCCACCCAGAAAACACCTGGATTATCATCAAGAAATCCTTCAAAGATTCTTAATGCATCTGATCTTGGCAGTATGGTGGAAACCTCGGTTTCACAGTTATACACGGCATCCTCTATTTCATTATAGAGAATTTGTTCTTTGTCATTGAGGGTATTGTAAAACCAATCTGTTGATGGTACTTCAGCATTAAGAGAATGTGCACACGAGAACA
The DNA here is from genome assembly GCA_022788185.1 of Spirochaetales bacterium. Taxonomy (GTDB): domain Bacteria; phylum Spirochaetota; class Spirochaetia; order Sphaerochaetales; family Sphaerochaetaceae; genus Bullifex. The sequence continues at coordinate 550 of JALEVV010000007.1, forward strand.
TTATAATAAGAAAGATAAGCTTTCTGATCTGCTCAATGTACCTTCTCACGATTAGTCTCCTCATCCTGGTCTGAAAAAATGTATTGTCAGACAGGATAAGCGTAAAAGCCACCGGGCTTACCCGGCAGCTTTCACACCTTGAATGCTTTACTTTCTTCCGAAGTATTTATCGATTGCTGCATTCATCTTGTCTGTTGCTTCAATGGCAGCGGCATTTGTCTGGAATGTCTGCTGGTTTTCAGCAAATGTGGTTTTCAAAATCTCTGCAAAATCCTTGATTGGCATTTTTGCAAGGACATAAACACCGTCATCCTGCTGAGCATACTTGTAGACTACTCCGGCAATGATGGCTTTAGCACTCTGTTTTGATACAGACTCAAAGGCCTGTAAAGACTGCATGTTGTTTGTTGCCAGTTCACCGGCATCATTAAGATATGTAGTTACAATTGTATCAACGGAATTGCTGACATACTGAGCAAGAGCTGCGTTTACATTAGCTTTTGCCCATTCTCTTGAAGTCATCAGGTTGCTTCCTTTTGCATAACCTACCTCATAGTGATACTCTTCAGTATCTGCCGGAGGATTATTCCACCAGTCTTCAGGAATCTTTTCCGTAGGCTTTGTGGCGCATCCGACAAAACATAGCAGAATAGCTGCTATTACAAACATTGATAAGATAGTTCTTTTCATATTTACTCCTCTTTGCATCCTGTGATGCAATTGTTCTTATTTGATTATCGGGCTTTATGCCCTCATTTACTAATTCATGTACGGGACAACATATGATGATGTATGTTTACAGATTGAATGCTTTTGAAAACTTCTGATCAAAATATCCATTAAGTTTTTTTCTCATGACAATTATTGCCCTTGCTTCAGCAGCATCATGTGTATACTGACCTTCTCGCCCCGAACACTTCCAGGTAAAGATGTTTTTGTTCTGCACCTGGTCCCGTATGATAACAGTCATTGAATAACTGATGAATTTCAGATCGTTTCCAGGAACATCAGTCGGCTCCATGGAAATATTGATGGATATGACGAACCTTGAGTCTTCATCCATTATGCTTATTCCATGGGAGGACAGTAACGAGTAAAAATCATCACTTAGGTTATCCCATGCTTCATCATTACATTCCACTGAAACTCCTGCATTATACTTCAGGTTTTCAATAAGGGATGATATTTCATTTCGTGCAGGTATCTTCTCTGCCAGCGATGCAAGCGGCGGTGCCACAACACTGAGAATCCTCATAGCCTCATCATATTTTACTAGACTGTCGGAAATGTTCCGGACCAGATAAAAGTTCACAAAAGAAATCTCGGACATATTCATATTGAAAGCCTGTTTGAGGCTCTTAGCTGAATCATTTGCCTGAGAGTAATAGTATTCCTTCGTTTTTTTCCTGTCTATCACGGCAAGTGAATAGTAATCCTTTCCATTATCCCACCTTTCCCTGAATGATGTTCCCACCATGTTGGAAAGATTCACGCTGAGCGTTGAACCAGAGTCAAACAGATTCCGGTAACTGTCCTCAGAATAGTTATATGATGAAGTGAATGCATTGCTGGTACTCACTGAAGTGCTGGTTGAGACTGAAGTTCCGAAAAAGGCTGCAAGCTGAGCCAATCCATCCTGGTCCGCGGATGAACGGCTTCTTCCGTATCCGACGGCACAGATATAGGAATCCTCAGGATAATAACTGCTCCAATTATCAATCCATCCAGGCTGCTCTGCGGAAGCTGTAAGGGCCATTGAAGCAATGGCCCATACAACCATAGTGATCACTATTTTGCGCATGATGCAAAAATCAGATTGCTCTTTCCTTCACTGACTTCCACGCCTGTGAAGGTCCTGACGATATCACTTCCACCGGAGAGTTTGTATGTGACGGTAAAGTCATATGTTCCGGGATCCAGACTGAGACCAGCAACTGAAACTCTTGCTGGCAGGTACTGTCCCATTCTGGTATCCGCAACCTCAGTCTTATTCACTTCTTCCAAAGCCTTTGATCTTGCGTCTTCAGCTGCATCAAGTGCTGAAGAGCGAGCAGCACCTGCCAGTATGCCTGCTAATTTATTCTTTGACATGGCTGCTGAATAAGCTGCATCTGCAGCCTTTACTGCTGCTTCATATGCCTCATCGGCAGCTGCCTTAGCAGCAATAACTTTTGTATAGCCTCTGTAGAAACTCTTCAGATATGACACCTTTACTTCCATTGCCAATGCTCTCAAAGCTATGTCATTGAAGTCTTCAAGAACAGCTGTGTTAACACTCTGTCCATTTGAACACGTAAGAGTAACAGACTTTATCTGACTGGTACTTGGTTCGAACCAGGGCCATGAGACAACATGATTTGCACCATTGGATCCCGGAACCATGACCTGGATTCCTTTCTTCTGTCCGATAAGTCCTTCAAAACTTACAAGATTTACCCTGACCTTGCCGCTTTCAACGTTGATTTCATCCTCCTTGACAGCACCTGCATAGGAATCAGAACCTTTAATTCTGTTAAGATCAACGGAAGCATTGGAAAGATCATTGTTGTTCCTGTACATGATAAGACTCATGTATGATGCCAGATTCGATCCGGTGAAGTCTTTAACTTTTGGTACATCAAGATACCTGAATGGATTTGGCGTGATAGCAAGGACAAGCTTTTCTAGGAAGCCTTCCTGTTCCTGCATGTTTGCCTTGAAATCCTTGTAAATCACTTCTGCCTGTCTGAGTTCGACCATTGCATCTTCTTCATTACCCATCATGTAGTAAGCAATTGCCGAGAAGATGTTTACCAGCAGTTCCTCATATTTTTCTCCCGGATAGGCAATGGAATAATCATTTACAAGCAGTGCTTCCACATTTTCAGAGACGCTTGCAATACCGTATTCATCAATTGCATCCTGTGCGACTGCAAAGCTGTCAACAGCTTCCTGATACTGACCCGCATAAAGCTGTGCCATACCAAGATCCAGATAATATAGCACCTTGTCCTTATACGAATCTGCCTGAGACTTGATACTGGCAACAGACATTGCTGCATCATCAGCTTTCATCATGTTCTGAGTTTTGGCGTATTCGCTTTTTGAGACACCGGTCGAAGATGCGCATGAAAACAGTAATACCAATATAAGTCCCGCTACGATAAATCCAATTGTTCTTTTCATGAATATATTCCCCCTGAAATATGATTACCAGCGCACCGATGCTTCGGTTACAACCTTCTTAATCGAATCGTTTTCACCTGTCCAAATAACCATTCCGCTCTCGATGTCGATAAGTTCTGCATATACAAAATATGTTCTTACAGATCTTTTTCCGCTCTTCTGTACAATGGTTTTGACTGATCCCTGAAGCATGAAATCGGCAGCAGCCTCGTTTGCGATTGATTTTGCATCATCAGGATTGGACCAAGCCTGCTGATTCATTATTTCCTTTCGAGTTTCAGTTCTCTGGCTATTGCTTGCCATGAAATCCGCTCTACCACTGTTGATAATTGAATTCTGCATCTTGGATGTGATGATTGACGTATCAATGTGTTCATCACTGTCATTCCTGAAAGTCCCAACCAAAACGATGGGAAGACGGTTGTTCTGAGCCTCGAATCTGGCAAGTCTTGGTGATGAAAGACAAGCATCAACCAGATCATCACAGACAAGTCTCACATCAGTATCGTTCCAGTCTCCGGTCAAATCAATAACAGCTTCTGATGATACACGACTTACATTTGTAGATGCACATGAGACCAAAATGGTCACAGAGATAAGGCATATTGTCATCATGACAATACTCAATAATCGTTTCATTATTCTCCCTCCACATAGTTTTAATCATTATATAGGTGAAATTCAGTCATTTTCAATAAAAAAGTGATATTGAAGATTACTAAATTATGGAACTCCACACTTTGACAGCCTGACCTGGAAGTGTGACCTCTCCGATTCATGAACTGTACTCCTTCGGGCTATTGTAAGATGGAACATGGATGTTCTCCTCCTTCATGAGCCTTCTTACTACCTTCTCTGAAACGATATCCCCAGCATCCCTTGTCGGGGGGAGTTTCTTTATCGGATTGTATGCGTCATTTCAGAATATCCAAATGACATCACATAACTCTGAATCAGGACGCCGAACAATGATTTTGTTACAAAACAGTGATTTTCAGTGTCCTGTTTTGTTGATTCAGTGAATAACCATGGTTACAATGGGCCTATAAGGGGGAAAATTGTGAAAAAACTTATTCCTGTATTATGCATCATTCTTATTCTGTTTACGGCAATAAGCTGTAACTCAGACAATGCACCATCCGTAGGTGGCATTAAGATTTCTATCAATGACGGCATAAGCCGTGGAATCGAGCCTAACATATCTCTGGATGCTGCTGAATACGTTGTAAGAGGATCAGGACCGAATGGTCAGGAGTTCAATGTTAACATTTCATCCTCAAAGGCAACCTATACAAAGACAGATCTGATACCCGGAGAGTGGACAATAACTGCAGATGCCGTTAACTCCGGGAAGCAGGTAATAGGCTCTGACACCGTTACGGTTACCGTAAAGCCGGGGCAGACAACGGAAGCCAGATTAACGATAACTGAAGAAGAAGGAGAAGGCACAATCGACATCTCCCTCACCGCACCCTCTGCAGGATACACTGCCGTAATCTCAAAAGTAACGGATGGAAGTCTGAAAGAACACACCTCAGCAAATATGGTTGTACAGGATAACGGTTCATATTCCGCATCGTTCTCCCTTATGAACGGGTATTACACCCTGAGCTTCACAAGTGATAACCCTGCAGTAAGCCTTCCCGCTCCGGTTGCATTCCGTATCGTAAAGGGTGACACCCTCAGCGTTTCATTCATGGCAGAATCAAAGGATGGCGGCTTTAATGTCACCATCAATGATAATATAGTCTCCACTCCCGTACTCACGCTCACGGCAAGTCCTGATACAGCCGGAAAAGGAGGAACCATCAGCGTAAATGCATCTGCGGATGAAGGAACATATGCTTACCAATGGTATGTTGACGGTCGATATATTGACAATTTGAGCAGTTCCCTTCAGGTATCCTTCACGGAAGCAGGTAACCATGAGGTTTCATGCATTGCAGCTGATTCCTCAACAGGCATATGGATATCAGCAAAAACAACCGTCACGGTAAAGGAGGAGGATTGACATCATGAAAAAGAGTTTTGTTTTTATAACCATCATCGCCCTTCTCTTCTCTCTCATCGGATGCAGCACAGACAATGCCCCCCTTACGGGAAGTATCAAAGTGTCGGTAAATGACTCCACTTCAAGAACAATTACTTCTGATGTATCACCTGAAGCAGTAAAGTATATGGTTGAAGGAACAGCTCCTGATGGCTCTCCTGTTTCATTTGAACTCAGTGAAAGCACCCCTTCATGGACAAATGCGGAAGCCGCACCCGGAAACTGGAGCTTCACAGCCACAGCATACAATGCTGACGGAAAGGCAATAGGAGATGGATCCTCATCTGCCACTGTCGTGCCCGGCCAGGGGACATCTGTTACGATTGAGGTCAATGAATACAGCGGTACGGGAAATCTTACCGTCAACCTTACAGGATTAACCTCTGATCGGGTCAGATATACTGCAACAATCTATAATACGACAGAATTAGTTAAATCAGCCACATTCACTGAAGGGAAGGTAACATTCACGCTCCCGAATGGTTTCTATGCACTGGTTCTGTCCTGCGACAATGCATCAATAAACATGCCCGCTGCTGAAGCCGTCCGTATCATGAAAGACGATAATCTGAGTGTATCCTACTCCATCTGCGATCACGGCGGTGTTGAAGCCGTAATCAGTAACGGGATAAAGCCATGTCCTGAGATGAGCATTACACTGAGCAGTGAAAGTATAAATGTCGGTGAGGAAGTAACCGCAGCAGTCTCCATTACTCCGGGAACCTACAATTATGTCTGGTACGTGAATGATGTCATGCTTGAATCAGTTAACGGGAATTCCGTAGACATCACACTTGAAGACGAAGGTGGCTATAAAATCACCTGTATTGCATACGACACGGAAACAGGTGTTGTATGGTCACAGGAGGCAACGGTAAATGTTATTACACCTCGGATGAATACGGTATCATTCTACAGCGGCAATAAACTCATTGAGACAAGGGAGTGTCCAGCCGGTAGTACCCAGACATTCCCGACAATCGAGCTGGGTGAAGGTTTTACACTTTCAGGCTGGAAAGCTGAAGATAGTGATGACCTGATTACGGATGAGAGCTTCTCATTGCCCTACTCGGAGGAAGAATATAAGTATTATGCAGATATTGATACAGAGCTTTTGAGGATCGATAAGACCGGTGCTGTTTATGGAACGGATTCTCTTAAGAACTCCAGTACAATTACAGAAGTTGTCATTCCATATTCAATTAATGGAAAGGCAGTTACTTCGATAGGATACGAGGCTTTCTACTATAAAGGTACACAACTAACAAAAATATCAATCCCTGACTCTGTCACTTCCATCAAATACGGTGCATTCTCTGACTGTTCCAGCCTAACTGAAATCACAATCCCTAACTCTGTCACTTCAATTGGGGACGGTGCTTTCGGCGGCTGTTCCAGCCTTATCGGCATCACCATCCCTGACTCTGTCACTTCCATCGGAAGCTCTGCTTTCTCCTACTGTTCCAGTCTCACCAGTATCACCATCCCTGACTCTGTCACTTCCATCGGGGAATCTGCTTTCAAATATTGTTCCAGCCTCACAAGCATCAATGTTTCAGATAACAACAAGTATTACAAATCAATAGATGGAGTATTGTTTGACAAGAATGCTGAAACAATCATAGCTTATCCTAATGGTCATGGCTCCGAGTATGTAATCCCTGACTCTGTCACTTCCATCGGAGTGAGGGCTTTCAAGGACTGTTCCAGCCTCACCAGTATCACCTTCCCTGACTCCGTCACTTCAATCGGAGAATGGGCTTTCTCAGGCTGTTCCAGCCTCACCGACATCAATGTTTCAGATAACAACAAGTATTACAAGTCAGTCGATGGAATATTGTTTGATAAGAATGTACAGACAATCATTGTATATCCTTGTGGTAGAAGCTCGAATTACTACGCCATCCCTAACTCTGTCACTTCTATCGGATACGGTGCCTTCAACCGCTGTTCCAGACTTACCGGCATCACCATCCCTGACTCTGTCACTTCCATCGGAAGCGCTGCTTTCGGCGGCTGTTCCAGCCTTATCGGCATCACCATCCCTGACTCTGTCACTTCCATCGGAGAAAGTGCCTTCTCCGGCTGTTGGAGACTCACCGGCATCACCATCCCTGACTCTGTCACTTCCATCGAAGACCGGGCCTTCGCATGGTGTTCCAGCCTTACCAGCATCAATATCAAGCAGAATCAGCAAACAACAAAACTTAAAGGAGCACCATGGGACGCACCTAACGCCACGGTCAACTGGGATTACACAGACTAATATCCCTCCCCTAAGTCCGAAGGTACTCCGCCTTCGGACTTTTGCCATGTGCACCGCTGCACCGGCATTTCTACACCATAGGGGTCTTTATATACATAATAAAATATGAGAGAGGGTTAAATTTATAGTCCTATATATACCCTTATTATTATGGTGCTAGCGGTGCATCGGTGTTCTCTATATATAATATATAATAATATAAAATGAATAATATAATATTATTATATAATTATTATTGGATTATTTCACCTTTGACTGCACCGCTAAGAAGTATCGCTACCGGGAACGGGTGGTGCATAACTGGTCATTTTCCGGTCATGATGGGTGCCTCTGCCATTATTGCCCTACTCTGACATGGGTTTCTAAAGGAGAAAACCATTACTCATCAGCCCGAAGGAAGGAATCTGCGCCATAATGCGGTGCATCAGTACAGGGATGGCAATTGAATAGCGGTGCACGATTATCACTCCGAAGGACTTTTCAGGAACAAAAAGAAACTGAAAAACGTGAATAGTCAGTGATGAAGCCACATCATGATTTCAGTCTGTGCTCTTACCCGACCCCTTATCTGGAAGCTTCTATCCAGGAGGATAATCCCTCCCGCTCCTCCACGATCCTGTCATGGGGCACGATGCAGTACAGTCCGTATCCTCCATGCCCAGTGGAAAACCACAGTCCCTCAAGGTACACATGGTTACATAATCCCAGGTGCCTTACGTTTGACCTTATCATCTCTCCGTACCTTATGAATCCAAGCTCCTTCATGAAAAATCTCCTCCAAAACAAAAAGCCCGGAATCACAGCCAAGCTGACTGCAATCCCGGGTTAGTCCTTCATCGAATAAGTCTGTAAACGGTCACGCCGTCATCCTGTTCTGCATTAACCGCAATGAGTCCTTTTGAGAGGAGCTCCTCAAAGCACTCATCAGCACTCTTTTCAGTATCCGTGACAACGGATGAATACATCCTCTCAAATCCGTCAAGGGTGAGCACCACATCGTCATCTCCGGTTGCCTTATACACGTATGAGTAAATCATCTTCGAGACGTTCGAAAGCGTCTTATCCATCATCACTTCATCAAGTCTTGTCATCATTATCCTCCTCAAAACTTATCGTATGGTCATCAAGCCTGAACTCTGAAGGAAGGTGAAAAGCCTTCCTGAAAATGTGGTACAGATGCCGCTCACGGATCATCACCTCAATGTAATCCCTTACGAGAGTCCCCATGTACCGTCTGAGTTCTTCAGCAGTGAGATCCGATGTATCAACTGCAAAGAGGCCACCCAGAACTGCTCTTTCCCGTGTCATGTTCTCATAGTACGGCTTCAGGTATGATTCATACGCCTGATCTGTCAGTTCATATGTTTTCATCAATCCTCCTCCAGTATACGGCAGCCGCCTCAGACTGTATCCGCATGATCGGACAGATATGCATCGTCCGCTTCAGCTCTCCGTACTCTCTGTAGCATCCTGCAGGGCAGAATGCGCACTGCTCTTCGTACTCACACTCCATGCAATGCTCATGACATGTGATGGCTGACCTATTCGAGTCATCAGCAATAAAACGTGCCTTATCAGGGAAATAATCCCCGGTCCTGACATCACCTATGGAGATGGTGTTCTTCCCGATTGCGAACGGACACCAGCGCGGACATGCATAGAGTTTCCCGTCAATGTCCATCGTAGGCATGACGCCAGAGCCGCAGCGGGGAATGGCGGGTATTCTCTCATTCATCTTCTTTCTTTTCGTGTACACCCTGTCCAGCATCGACCAGTAGAGATTATTCTTATGCTTATACACATAATCTGAGCACTTCCCCATCTGAGTGCAGAAAATCTCGAGGTCTGTAGGCCTCATATAGGTCTGACAATGCCCCAGAGGACATCGAGCTCGGAGATGATTTCATCCTTAAAGCTTACGTCCCACTCGGTAAGTGTCTTTCCGATCGATGCGAAGGACTTCATTGAGGCGTCAAGGTAATCGTCTAAGGATTTTGCTGTCCATGCGGTAAGCTGCTCACCGATGGTCTCGCCAGACTCCTTCTCCCAGCGTTCGATCTCGGGTGAAAGAAGGGCTGCAAACTTTCCGGTAATCTCGCGCCACTCGACGGTGTTGTCCTCTGTCTTCTCCGCAAATCTGTCGGAGAGTGAGAGAAGTGCCTCGGTGAGACGCCCCGTTTCCTTTATCTCTGCAGCAACCTCTGTGTATTCGGGAACAGACACCTTGATACCGTCTATCGATGAGTATAGATCTGAGATATCCTTGGTATTGTCTTTTATAAGCGCTGCGGCATCGACTACATCCGAGACTGCTGTCTCGAAGCCCTGACCTACGGAGGAGAATGCCCTGACGGATTCGGACAGGAGTTTCTCCTCACCTGATCTGTCGATTCCGAAGTCCAATCCGGCAAGCGCCGAGCCAAGACCGAAGAGCTTATCCACCCAGGTGCCCTGAAGATGGGGACCTGCGTCTCTTATGAAGTTCTGCACGGCCTCGACCAGGGTGTTCTTAAGCCTTACGCCAAGATAGCCTCCCCATGAGATTACACCGTCACAGATTCCCGTAAGCATCGATGGAATGTTCACGAAGAGTGTCTTAATGGCTGCGGATGCAACTGCTCCCAGGTTTTTGAAGAGGACCGTCACTGAGGTCTTCAGTGTCTCCCAGGAGAAGGTGTCCCTCAGTACCTCCCCGATGCAGCGGAATGTGTCCTTTGCAGTCTCTCCTATGGCAGAAAACCATGAGCCCATCCTGCCGAACACATTGGTAATATCTGTTCTGATATTCTCGATTCTCTGTGCCAGATTCAGCGTTTCCAGAAGCTGTCCGGCTTTCAGGAACGTATCCGAAAGCGAGCCGAAGAACCAGTTCTTAAGGCTGGTGAATATGTTTCTGAGGATTGCCTCTCCGTTCTCAGCCACAATGGAAATCATCTCGGGAATGTTCCTCAGAAGTGTGCCGATAAGCCTTATCCCGTTCACGGCGGTGCTGACTACGGAATCGATTATCCTTCCCACAGGACTTTCAGTGAGCAACGATCCTATGCTGTTTATGAGCTCCGTAACACTGAAGCCTATCTCGTCACAGGCATTGGTGACGATGTACATCACGTAGTTCCCGATTCCGTCCACAACGCCTTTTACCGCATCCGGTATGGCGTTCAGGAACAGATCCAGTATGAGTGACATCCTCTTCAGCATCGTTTCAAAAAGCTTCGGGACCGCTTCCACGACTGAAAGGACAATGGTCTTAACGTTGTCGTAGCTCACCAGCTTCGAGAACATCGAGCCCATGGTTTCAGAGAGCTTTGAGAGGAACTCGGGAAAGTTCCCGAGGATGATCTTCACATCCTGTATCCATGAGTCGAACTTCGTCTGTATGTTTCCGATTGCCTCATCGAATGATGCGATCATCGGCGCAAACGAGAAGTTCACAAGATCCCCGACCGACTGCTTTATGTCACCCCATGCGTTTGCGATGTTCGTCAGGTGCTATCTTGTGTCTGTCCTGGCAAGCTCCTCGGAGTAGACCTGAAGGGATGCGATGACACGGTCGACAGCGGCACCGTTCTTAAGCTCTGCCGCGGCGAGGTCTGAAACATCGATTCCCAGTCTCTTAAGCTGAGTGGTCGTTCCTGAGAAGGTGTTCATGAGCGTCGTCATCGAGGAGTTGAGGTCACGCCCCGTGACGTTTGAAAGATACACTGCAGCCTTCGAGATTCTGTCTATGTCATCAGATGACTTACCGAGTGCGGCAAGCTCAGCAACCATCGTCTCGATTGAATCCTTGCTTTCCAGGGGCTGGCGGGAAAGATCCGCTATGGTGTCCTTGGCCCTTGAGAAGGCTTCGCCTCCTCCCAGTGCGATCTCAAGCTGCCTGTACTTCCTGTCAGCCTCCCCGAAGTCGGAAAAGCACCCGTAGAGGGCGTCCCCGAGCTGCTTGACTGATGCTACCACCGCAGTGAAGCCAAGGGCGTTCTTAAGGACGCTGCCCATCTTAACCGCAGCGCCTTCGAGTGATGATAATGAATTCTTCGCAGAGTTTACGGCCTTCGTGATGTTGTCCTCTGCCTTTATGATGACTTTGGCCTGTGCCATGATGCCTCCAGAATGAAGGAAAAGCCCCGGGAATCACACCGGAGCTTATAAAAAAATCACTGAATTGACCTCTGAAACATTTGACAGTAGCATTCCTTGGGGTATAATGCAGTTGTTGAGGGTGGATTATTCATTGGTTTATCTCCCTCATCCGCAATCCAGGTGTTACGCCTTCGGGCTTCACATATGCCTTCGTATGGAGGCAGAAAATCAGAATTGAGGGGAAAACGGAATGAAGAAGTTTTCAGTTTTATTCGTGGCAATGCTCATTGCATTGATGCTTTTTGTCGGCTGTGAGAACAAGCCTAAGGAGAGGGCTGCAACTGCAGATGACGCCAAGGTCTTTTATGCCATTTATGGTGGTGCAATGAAGATGTCATCAGAAAATCCTGCAAGGAAAGGTGTTACTCTTGATGAAAAAACATTGACTGTAACATATGATAACGCAAAGATGACAGCAGAAGAAAACCCCATGAAGGTTGCTATTGTTCTTTGCGGTAAAGCAACCGCATCGTATAGCGAAGACAAAACTCTGACAGCTGTTCTTGATTTTACAAACGGAACTTCAGTTGGCGGTAAAGCACATACTCTTTATGCAAAAATGGTTGTGAATAAAGATGAACCTTCAAAGTATACTGCTGAAATCATACTCGATGGCTACAAGCTGACAGACCTTGATAAAGTAAAAATTGACTGATTCTTTGCTATTACCAGAATCGGAGTGCTCATAACGGGCACTCTTTTTTTCATTTACCATTATGTTTCCTCATCTTATCCGCAAGATGCTTTCTTTAGTTAAGCTGTATAAGCTTTATCACCTGCATCGTCATGTACGGCTGGTCCGCTATCGAGCCCGGGAAGGGAAGTGACCTCAGACCCCCTGTCTCCGAATCATCGATCGGGAGGAATAGGTCGTTGACGTATGAAAGCCATGACATGAAACGAAGAGCCCGCATCACTGAGTACTTCATTGAACAGCTGAAATCATCGGAAGATGTCTTCACGAAGTTCACGGAAGAGATGTTCAGGGGACTCTGTGACAGGATGACGGTCTGCAAAGAAGGTTTTGTGCGGGTAAGGTTCGGGAACGGGGTTGAGATTGACGTGGAGTACTGACACCCATAAACATAAAGACATCCTGAGGTTACGAGCCTCAGGATGTCAGTTCTTTTCCCGATATAGCTGAGGGTATCACCGCAAATCCCCTTCATACATGTTAATGAACCGTAGGGGCTCTCCCGACTTTAGGACTTGAGACCGCCTGAAAAAATGGAAAAGTCCCGTTTGAGAGCTTCAAACAGGTTTTTAGAGCAAATTCAGAGAATTATTTTTTTTCCTACTAATTTCATTAGATCTAGCCCGGTCAGGGCCCTGAACCTGACCGGAGACATGTTTTTCTGCAGCAGCGGCATGCCAAGCAGGGAAGATATCATGATATAGTCGTCGGGAACGCTGACACCAAGGACAGGTCCGTCTCCTTCACCTATTATTATTCATTGACTGCTGACATTACTTCCTCTCCCTTGGAAAGCATGTAATTCTGCAGATAGCTGATCACGGAAAGTACCAGATAACACCTCAGAAGTGACAAACCCTGTCCTTTTTTAAACTGTTTAACGAAATTCTTTGTTTTGTTAATACAGTATTTACAAAACCGAACGGGAATTAACGTAATTGAACAGGTTCATGGGAATTTCCTTCAAAAAGCACTGTTTGAGAGGGTTTCCCGTTCAATTCCGTTACAGGCAGAGGGAAAAAAATCCTTTACATGAAAAGAAATAAAAAAAGGGAACCTTTTTGTATCAAAGTTCCCATACGAGATCGGGATGAATGGACTCGAACCATCGATATTCTGCTCCCAAAGCAGACGCCATAGCCGCTAGGCGACATCCCGGTAACCTTCGTTATCATGCAACAAAGCTTGGGAATTGTCAAGGCGGCAGAAGCCTGCCGCCCTGTGACGTAAAGAGTCAGTTCAGGCTTTCATCAATTGCCTCATCAAGGACGCTCACCGCAATGTCAATTTCCTCCTCAGTGATGACGAGAGGCGGAACGAAACGGACAACATCATATCCTGCACTGCAGAGGATAACGCCCTTCTCACGGCACTTTGCGATGATGGAAGCGGGAGGAAGTGTCACTTCAAGTCCCATCATGAGGCCCAAGCCCCTTACATCGGTGCAGACCTGAGGGTATTTGACCTTCAGCTCTTCCAGCTTTGCCCTGAGATGCTCACCCTTTGCAAGTACGCTATCAGCAAGACCGCCCTCAAGTTCATCAATCACTGTTACTGCCAGTGCCGATGCCACCGGGTTTCCTCCGAAGGTGGAGGCATGGTCACCGGGTGTAAAGACATCCGATGCCTTACCGTAGCCGCAGAGGGCTGAAAGGGGAAGCCCGCCGCCCAGGGCCTTTGCCAGAGACATCAGATCGGGTCTGACTCCGTAGTGCTGCCAGGCGAAGAGCTTTCCCGTCCTGCCCATTCCGCACTGCACGCAGTCATAGATAAGAAGCATGTCCTTCTCATCGCAGAGCTGCCTGAGTCCCTGAAGGAACGCCGGATCGGCAGGTATAATACCGCCCTCCCCCTGCACTGGTTCGACTATGATGGCGATGTATGAGTCATCAACCTTTGCCTTTACGCTTTCAAGGTCGTTGTAGGTGGCATATTCGATATCGGGAACCATCGGGGCAAAGCCCTTATGGTACTTTTCCTGTCCCGTCAGCGTGATGGCACCGTAGGTCCTGCCGTGAAAGGAGTGCTCAAAGGACAGCACCTTTGTCCTTCCCGTGGGATAGCCGTACTTTCTGGCAAGCTTCAGTGCGGCCTCATTGGCCTCTGCACCGCTGTTGGCAAAGAACACCCTGTCAGAGCCTGCGGCCCTGTTGAGTCTCTCAGCGGCCCTGACGGTGTACTTGTTGTAGTAGAGATTTGAAACGTGGAAGATACCTTCCTTCATAACCTTTTCGGCAGTGGAAATGAGCTTCTCATTGCCATATCCGAGGGCATTGACGGCAATGCCTCCAACGAGGTCGAGGTATTTCTTTCCGTTTGTGTCATAAAGCCAGCAGCCTTTGCCTCTGTCGAAACAGACATCGAGCTGGGCATAGGTATGCATGAAGTTATCCTTACCGGTCTGAATGTAATCCATAGTTTGCTCCTAACCGTTCAGCATGGTTCCGATACCATCCTCGGTGAAGATTTCGAGGAGGATCGAGTGGGGAATCCTTCCGTCAAGCACGTGCACGCTCATGACACCCTTTTCAAGGGCATCGAGACAGCACTCAGTCTTGGGAATCATGCCGCCGTTGATCGTGCCGTCGGCGATGAGTGCAAGGGCCTCTGATTTGGACAGCCTCTTGATAAGACTCTCAGGATCATCCTTGTCCCTCATGATGCCGTCCACATCGGTCATGAAGACCAGCTTCTGGGCGTGCAGTGCACCTGCAACGGCAGATGCCGCATAGTCGGCATTGATGTTGTATGTGAAGCCGTCCTTATCGGTTCCGATCGGGGAGATGACGGGAACAAAGCCCGCATCCATAAGAGTGTCCATGAGAGTGGTGTCGATTTTATCAATCTGTCCTACAAAGCCCAGGTCCCTGCCCTTCTCGTCCTCCTTCTTTGAGGCAGTGAAGGTGTTACCGTCCTTTCCGTTAATCGAACAGGCATGGATGCCAACTGACTCAAGGTCCTTTACGAGACTCTTTCCGATGGAACCGGAAAGGACCATTTCAGCCACATCGGCTGTCTCACTGTCGGTGACCCGGAGACCGTCGATGAATACCGATTCCTTTCCCATTCTTTTCAGAAGTGCCGAGATCTCCTTACCACCGCCATGGACGACGACGGGCCTGAGTCCCAGGAACTTGAGCATTGCGATATCCGTGATGACTGCCTTCTTGAGGGTGGCATCCACCATTGCGGAGCCACCGTACTTGATAACGACGGTAGTACCCCTGAACTTCCTGATATAGGGAATTGCCTCAATGAGGACTTCCGCCTTTCTGACGCTGTTTTCCTGTCTTTCCGTCATTGTCAGCTCCTGTAATCGCCGTTGATGCGGACATACTCATAGTGAGGTCACAGCCCCACGCCTCAGCGGAGGCACTGCCGTCGGAAAGCTCAGCAAGCACTCCCACTTCCTTCTCAAGGAGGATCTTCTTGGCAAGCTCCTCATCAAATGCAAGGGGCTCACCTGCCTTAAGGGTCTGGATCTTTCCTGCCGCGGAGGTGAAATACAGATCAACTCTGGAAGGATCGAATTCGGCACCGGAGTATCCCATGGCACAGAGGATTCTGCCCCAGTTGGCATCGGAACCGAAGAAAGCTGCCTTCACCAGATTGGATGAAACGATGGAGCGGGCAAGGATCTTTGCATTCACATTGTCCTTTGCACCGTTTACCCTGACCTCGATGAACTTCTCTGCACCCTCGCCGTCCTTTACCAGCATCTTTGCAAGCCCCCTGAGGACTTCCTTAAGGGCGGATGCGAACCAGATATATGCTTCACCTGAGGAGCACTCAGCTCCGGACATGCCGTTTGCAAGCACGAAGCATGAGTCATTGGTGGAAGTATCCCCGTCAACGCTTATCATGTTGAAGGTATCGTCGACACTCTCGCCCACAAGCTTCTGAAGGACTTCAGTGGAAACTGCTGCATCGGTCATGATGAAGGAAAGTGTCGTTGCCATGTTGGGGTGAATCATGCCGGATCCCTTGGAGAAGCCGGTTACGGTAACCTTCTTTCCGCCGGTTTCAAACTGGGCGGAAACGCACTTCCTGTGGGTATCTGTGGTAAGGACTGAGTCGGAGCAGGCATTCATGTGCTCCTCATCCCTTCCGAGTGTGGATGCGGCACTCTCGATTCCCGCAATTATCTTATCCATGGGAAGGGGAACCCCGATTACGCCGGTGGAGGCAATGAAGTAGTCAGCGGCCTCACCACCCAGGAGCTCTGCAGCCTTTGCCGCCATGGCCCTGGTGTCCTCATAGCCCTTCTCACCGGTACATGCGTTCGCATTACCGCTGTTCATGACCACACCGAGTTTCGGTGTTCCCTTTATCGACATGTCATAGACCACCGGAGCGGCCTTGACCCTGTTTGTCGTATATGCTGAGCCGGATGTGCACGGTACATCGCTTTTGATGATACCCATGTCCAGCTTTACCTTCTTTATTCCTGCATGCACTCCGGAAAGGGAAAAACCCTCCGGAAGGATCATGTGATTCTTAACTTCTATCATACTCCGCCTGCTGCTTCGAGGCCTGCCGTCTCGGCAAGGCCGAAGAGGATGTTCATGTTCTGTACCGCCTGACCGGCAGCACCCTTAACCAGATTGTCTATCGCACCAAGGGCCGTTATCCTTCCGGTACGCCTGTTTATCTTCCATGCAATGTCCACCCTGTTCGTGTTACGGACAAAGCGTGTCTCGGGGAGGTATGATGCAAGTCTTATGAATGCTTCCCCGTCATAGGCCGTGTGGTATGCCCTGCTGACATCTTCCTCACTGACTCCGTCCTTCAGCTTTGCATAACACGTTGAAAGGATGCCCCGCTGCATCGGGACAAGATGCGGAGTGAAGTCGAGGACGATATCGCTTCCCGCGGCAAGGGAGAGTTCCTGCTCGATTTCGGGAGTGTGTCTGTGTCCCGCAACCGAGTACGCCTTGATGCTCTCATTGACCTCACAGAAGAGGTTTGCGGTCTTCTCACTGCGGCCCGCCCCGCTGGTTCCGCTCTTTGCGTCGATGACGATGGTGTCATTGTCGATAAGACCGTTTTTTACCAGCGGATAGAGGGTGAGGATTGAGCATGTGGTGTAGCATCCGGGATTTGCCACGAGACGCGTCTTTTTTATTTCATCCCTGTGAAGCTCGGGAAGCCCGTAAACCGCCTTCTCAAGAAGGCCCTTTGACATGTGCTCTGTTTTATACCAAGCTTCATATACATCGGCATCGTGAAGGCGGTAATCGGCACCGAGATCAATCACGAAACACTTTGAAAGGACGTTTTCATTTACATGTGATGATGCGATTCCGTGGGGAAGGGCAAGAAAGAGCACGTCGCACTCCTCTGCCGCCTTTTCCACGCTGTCCTCGGAGAGGACCATGTCGCAGATTCCATAAAAGAAAGGATATATGTCAGAATACTTTTTTCCCGCATAGGAATGGGATCCCAGATATGTGATTTCAGCCTCAGGGTGAGAGGTAAGGATCCTTACCAGTTCGCTTCCTGCATATCCTGTTGCCCCGATTATTCCGGCTTTGATCATATTATGACCTCCTCTATGCATATTTATACATTTCATGCCATTTTGTCTAGGCACTTTTGAATATTATTACATTTTCGATGTATTTTATTCAGTTTTCCGAGCAATACAACACAGTACCGTACAGGAGAGTATGCATTACACCGAATTATTTGTTATGTCAACAGGGAGGAAAAAGATCGGGCTGCCCTTCCGGACAGCCCTTATCGTAATCAGAATTTACCCATTCCTTTCAGAATCTTTTCGGGTGTTATCGGCCAGGTGCGTACCCAGACGCCCGTGGCATCGGCAATTGCCATCGCTATGGCGGGAGCCGCACCATTGGTTGCGATCTCGCTGATACTCTTCGCACCGTACGGACCGTACTGGTCGTTGACGTCGATGAGCACTGCCTTAAAGTCATCGGGTGCTTCCCCGATCATCGGGGTTCCGTAGTCGGTGAAGTTCGCATTGTGGCATACGCCGTCCTTATCCAGGACCATGCCTTCATAGAGCGTGTGTCCGATACTCTTCATCGCGGCACCGTACATCTGGCAGAGCGCGATTTCCGGGTTGATCGGGGTTCCGGCATCCTGAAGTGCGTAGAACTTCATGACCTTCACTTCTCCGGTCCTCTTATTAACTGCAACCTGGGCGAAGTGGGCACCGTATGGAATTGCCGAGTTGGCGGTAACGAAGTATCCGGTACCGACCAGCTGGCCGCGGCCGTCACCCGCAAGGGTATCATGACTGAGCTTTGCGTATGAAAGCGTCTTTCCCGTCTTTGCGGAAACGACTTCACCCGGAGCCCTGAAGGAGAGATCCTCCTCGCATTCACCCATCTGGATCGCGGCTTCCTTAATCATCTTTTTAACCAGATCCTCGGTCGCACGGAGCGTTGCCGAAGCGGAGAAGTAGGTGCCGGATGATGCGTATGCGCCGGTGTCAAAGAGACAGGAGTCGGTGTCACCTGAGACAACAGAAATCTTATCCAGGGAAACCTTCATGTTCTCTGCAACGATCTTTGCCGAGATGGTGTCCAGTCCGGTACCGATGTCGGCACCGCCGCTTAAGACGAGGAAGGTACCGTCGGTAAGCAGCTTGACCTGACAGTTGGAGTGGTCCAGTCCGGGAAGACCGGAGCCCTGCTGGATCATGGCAAAGCCCTTTCCGATTGTCCAGTCAGGATCATCGGAAACTTCCTTCTTACCCCACTCTATCATCTCGGCACCCTTTTCCAGAGCTTCCTTCACGCCGCATGAGCCAACAGGCACGATGGCACCCTCACGGCCCTCTCCGAGGCCCTTGAGGATCTCAAGCATGTAGCCTTCCTCAACGACGTTCTTCTTTGCAACCTCAAGGGGATCAAGTCCCAGTTTCCAGGACAGCTCGGCAAGAGCCGACATGATTGCAAAGTAGCCTTTGGGAGCACCGTACCCCTGATATGCACCGGTGGGTGCGATATTGGAGTAGTAGGTGTTCAGGTCATAGAACATGTTCTTCACCGCAAAGAGCGGGAGGGTCTTACTGGATGCATTCATCGGAACGGTGAGACAGTGGTTGCCGTAAGGCCCTGTGTTGGCCCTGACATCCATGTAGATTGCCGTGATTGTTCCATCCTTCTTACCACCCATCTTAACCGTGAGTCTCATCGGGTGACGGGTGGAGTTGGCGATGAACTCCTCCTCTCTGGTATTCCTGTAATAGATTGGCTTTCCGGTGATGTACGTGCAGTATGCACAGAGATCCTCGACCAGGATGTCCTGCTTTGAGCCGTAGCCGCCGCCAACTCTTTCCTTGATGACGTGAACCCTGTTCTCGCTTATACCGCAGACAGTGGCAACGATTCTTCTCAGATGCCAGGGTACCTGGGTTGAGGCATGAACCGTCAGTCTGCCGTTCTCGATCAGGGAGTAGCACACATGGGGTTCAAGCGGGGTGCACTGAACCTGGCTGGTCTGGTAGGTCTCCTCTACGATGGCATCGGCTTCACGGAAGCCTTCCTCCAGAGAGCCTATGCCGCCGTGGGCACCGGCTGCGATGTTGTGTCTGATGTCTCCATGGAGCGGGAACTGGTAAATTACCTTTCCGTCCCTCTCATCATACTTTTCATTCTGCTTATCGAGATCTGCGGGAGCTCCGGCGACGTACTCGATCTTTCCGTTGTGGACGAGGGGGGCGCCCTCGGCCATTGCCTCTTCCACCGTCAGTACGGGAGTCAGGGGCTCGTAAGTGACCCTGATAAGGGCCTTGGCCTTCTCGCAGGTTTCCTTATCCTTTGCCACGATCGCGGCAACGCGGTCGCCGACATGGCGTACCTTACGGTTGATGAGCTTCCTGTCATGGGGGCTGGGTTCGGGGTTACCCTGACCGGCAGACATGTAGTAGACGTCGGGAACGTTTTTCCACGTGATGACTGCCTCGACGCCTTCAAGCTTTTCGGCTTCACTGGTGTCGATATCTGTTACATAGGCCATGGCATAGGGGCTTCTGAGGACCTCAAGGGCGTATGCTCCGGGCATTACCTTATCCTCAACGAAGACCTTCTCACCGCGGACCAGGCTGTCACCATCAATCTTGCCGGTAGGCTTTCCGATCACATCCAGTTCTGGACGGAATGAAGGGGATACGGGAGTGACGTAGTGACCTTCCCTTCTCTCTTCCTGTACAAGCTTCACTGCAAGGTAGAAGTGCTCATAGCCCGCATCGCGGATGAATACTGAGGAAAGGGCATCCTTAACGTCTTCCCTTGTGGCATCGCCCTTATGCTCGAGAAGGTGCGTGAGAATGAGGGCCACCGTTGGCGAATTGTAGGCGCTCTGAACGACACCGGCGGCCACCATGGCCCTCTGGACGTCATTGAGCTTCCTGTCCTTTATCAGGGACTCGGCAGTCCTGATCTCGGCTCCCTCTGCCATGAAGAGCGGGATGAGGTTTGAGTATCTTACCTCATCATTGAAGATGACTGAATCGCTTCCCGCAAAGCCTTCCCCGTCATCACTGTCACGGACGGTTGAACAGCCGAGGGCGACCAGAGCCTCCCTGAGGCTGGTCATGGGATCGAGGGCCGATGATACTTTCTTACCGTTTAAGATGAAACTAACCATTAAGCGCCTCCTTCAGGATCTCATAATTCTCTTTGACAAGATACTTCTTGTATGCGGCACTTCCGGTGATGTCATCCTTTATGTCAGCTGAAAGCGCTTCCTCTGCGGATGAATATATGCTTCCACCGGAAACGGCGGTGAAGTATCCCTTTCCGCTCATGGCGGAGGTTACTGCCGCATGGGAGGAGGAAGTCAGAGACTCCCGTCTCGTCACGACCTTCACCAGGGGATCTATGAGAACACCCAGTATGATGCAGTCGCAGGAGCGATTCACATATTTGGAAAGCTCACATGTCTTTTCCCTGTCTGAGAAGACCACGAGCTTTGCTCCGTAGGCAAGCAGCACGGGAATAAGGTAGCTGTCAGCTCTCCTGGAAGCGATGTTTCCGCCCAGGGTTGCCGCATTCTTAAGGGCGCGGGAAGCCATCTTACCGGCAGCCTCCTTAAGGGGAGCCGGCACGATCGGGGATGATTCGAGATCGGAGAAAGTCAGGGCTGAAGAGAGGAAAACTTCCTCCCCTCTCACTTCTGCCTTCCTTTCGATCAGACCGGTAAGGGGAATGACGGCTGAGGGCCTGTCGGCCTTCAGGCGAAGATCCTCGGTTCCTCCCGCGATATACCGGGCGGAAGGAAATTCCTTCTTTTTCAGGAAACACTCGGACAGTGTTGCCGCAGTGACTTTCTCCATAACGCCTCCCAAAGCTATTCGATTATGCCTGCCGGTGCACCGGACGCCACTTCAGAGAGGAAGTGATCAAGCATTCTTCTTGTCGTGTTTCTTCTCCACTCAGGCATTGCATGAGGGGAGATTACAGTGTCGTGGGTATCAAGGATATCTGCCTTGAGACCTTCTATCTCGGAAATACTCTTTCCGATTAACTTTTCCTCATTGGCACGGGAGCGTGCCACCTTGGGACCTGCCGCTCCGCTGGATACCCTGAAGTCCTTTATCACGCCATCCTCTGCCAGGATGAGGGCGGATAGGGAGAGCTTGCTGATGGCATTGGCCTTTCTGGTTCCTATCTTCCTGTAGTAACCATAGGTCCACTCTGCCTTGGGGATGCGGATTTCCGTGATGATCTCATCATCCCGGAGCTCTGTCTTCTTGCTGCCCTTTATGAAGTCATCAAGCAGGATGGTCCTCTCACCGCTGATGCTTTTCAGCACGACTGAGGCATCAAGGAGGATGAGGGGCTGGGGCAGATCCCCCTTGGGGGATGCGTTTCCGATATTTCCTCCGATGGTTGCACTGTTCCTGAGTGAAATTGCACCCATTAGGGAAGCGGCCTTCCTGACGAAGAAAGGAACCATTTCACTCTCCGCAATCTCGGCAGAAGTGGTGAGGGCTCCGATGACGACGGTGCCGTCATCCTCTGTCCTGATGCCCTTAAGCTCATTAAGACCGGTAATGATCATAATGGGAGAGGAGAACTCGGGAACGACACCCGTGCCCTTCCTGTGCTGTACCATGAGGTCAGATCCGCCTGCAAGCGGGATCGCATGCTCTTCGGCCCTTATCTTCAGAGCCTCCTCAAGGCTCTGCGGGATGAAACTTTTTACCATAGACCTTCCCCCTTCCTGCTTGCCAGCAGTATCGACTCGACAATGAGGTCATAGCCCGTGCAGCGGCAGATGTTGCCGCTGATGGCAAGACGAACATCGGCTTCGCTGGGATGCGGGTTCTTAAGCAGAATTGCCTCTGCGGCCATTACCATTCCCGGAATGCAGAAACCGCACTGTACGGCACCGCCTTCGGCAAAGCTTTCGACCAGGCATTTGCCCTGCTCCGTCTCACGGAGTCCCTCGATCGTGACGATCTCACATCCGCCCACGGCTCCCACAGGGATGATACAGGAGGTAACGAGCTTCCCGTCCTTAAGGACAGAACATGCACCGCACTCACCCTCGCCGCAGCCTTCCTTAGTGCCCGTGATGCCGAAGTCATCGCGGAGCACATCCAACAGTCTCTTAAGCGGGTTACCGTCAAAGGCAACCGGCTTTCCGTTCAATCTGAATTCGATCATGCTCATTTTCTCAGGCCCTCAATATCCTCAACGGGGATAGGGATCTTTGTGCAGCTGATTCCGAGCGCACGCTCGACCGCATCCACATATGCGGCATCAGCACCGTTAAATACCAGCTCGCCCATGCCCTTGGCACCGAATGGTCCCCAGGGGTACGGGTTATCGACGAAGAAGTACTCCTGCTTCGGGAAGTCCATGCTGGTGGGAATGACATAGTCTGACATGCTGGACTGTCTGAAGTGGCCATTTCTGTTTTCCATCTTCTCCATTGCGGCATATCCAAGGGACTGCATGACTCCGCCGTTTACCTGACCGTGAACGATGAGTTCATCGATCGGGTGTCCGATGTCATGGCTTGTCCAGATTCCCTTTACATTGACTTCATTGGTTATCTTGTCAACCTCTACCTCGACACAGGCGGCACCCCATCCGTAACCCAGGTATGCATCACCCTTGAACGTGGTCTGATCCCAGGGATGACCTTCGGGATGTTCGTACTGAACCTCAACCTCAGCGTGCTCCTCACCCATCTTTTCCTTCATCTGGAGGGCAGCCCTGTAACCGAGGTTACCTACGATCATGGTGGATCTGGATGCGGCGGTAGGGCCTGAGTCGGGAACCATGTCGGTGTTGGGTGCATCAAAGATGACGTCATCCATGCCTACTTCAAGAGTGGCCGCGACAATCTTTCTGAGGGCGGTTCTGAAGCCCTGTCCCATCTCGGTCTGTCCGCAGAGAATCGTGAAGGTGTTACCATCCTTAATAAGTCTCAGGCGTCCCTTGATGATGGCCTGCTCACCGTTACCGGTGAATGCACCGCCGTGGTTGTAGAAGCTTATGCCGATTCCCTTACCGGATCCGATCTCATACTCAGCGCTCTTTCGGAAGTAATCGCTGGCAGATGTGATCTGCTCCATCATCTCATTGAGCTTCACGTCCTCAATGATGTGACCTTCGGTAACGGTCTCATCACCCTTTTTGAGGAAGTACTTCTTCTTGTAGATTGCAGGATCAATTCCGAACTTCCTCGCAATGTGGTCCATATGCGTCTCGATCGCAAAGAGTGTCTGAGGTGCGCCGAAACCGCGGAATGCACAGGATGGGAATGTGTTTGTGGCCATGCCGTAACCCTCAATCCTAGTGCATGGGAAGAGGTAGACGCCATTGGCATGGAACACGCCTCTCTGGAGGACAACGTAGGATGATGAAAGGTAGGCACCGCAGTTGTAGTAAACCTTGATGTCCGATCCAAGGATGTTTCCATTCTCATCAACACCTGTCCTGAAGACAATTTTTGACGGATGTCTCTTGACGGAGTAAAGCATATCCTCTTCCCTGTCAAAGCTGAGCTGGATCGGTTTCTTTATGATGCTTTCGGCAATGAGAAGCGGTCCTGCCAGAACATCGGGGAAGTGTTCCTTACCGCCGAAGGCACCGCCTGTAACGGTCTGTTTCACCACGATGTCTTCAGGATTGAGGCCGAGAAGTCCGCAGATGCTCTTTCTGATGTAGAAAGGACACTGGGCTGATGCGTAGATTACATACTTACCGTCCTCAATCGTTGCAATGGCACCATTAGTCTCCAGGTGCACATGCTCCTGGAAGCCTGTTTCAATGGTTTCCTCTATGATCTCGGAAGCCTTTGCCAGGGCTTCATTTACATCACCGCCCCTCTCACTTACAAGAGAGCACATGACATTGTTTTCCCCGCAGAGCGGTGCGGCTTCATTGTTTATTGCATCATCGATTGAAATGACAGGAGTCTCTTCCTCATATTCAACACTGAATTCATCGAATAACTTATTGAGAACTCCCCTGTCCGAACCTACAAGTATACCGATTGTCTCACCGACATACTTCACGTCCCCGTCAGCAAAGCATCTCCAGTCATCCGCGATCATCTTGAGGGCATTCTTGTTTCCTTCAGGAATATCCTTTGCACTGATGAAGTAGTATCCTTCAGGCAGTGACGGAACCCTGATATTCCTGATCTTACCCCTTGCGATCGTGGAACGGATAAGACGGGAATACAGCATGTTTTCAAATTTCAGGTCAGCAAGATATTTGGCTTCGCCCCTGGCTTTTTCCAGGGCATCTACTCTCGTGATCCTGTCATCAATGTGAGTAACTGACATTTAGCCTCCATCGAACCATTATATTTATTTGGATATAATGGATTTATCCATCCAAATTCAATAACGGCAGTTATCTAGCTTCAGTATACATCACCAATTCAAAATGTCAAAACAGAAAATGAAACAAAACGCAACAAATGACTAAAGACATAAAAAGAGGGAGCCGAAGCTCCCTGTACCAATGCCGGTTAAGATGTCAGATTATGGCGCTGTGAAATAAAACTCAATTACACACTCATATTCACCGGCAGTCCAGTTATAATTGCCATCCCAGGTTGGAGTGAACTCTGCAATTATGTAAGAACCGACAGTGTAAGGTTCAGCTGTGTATGATACTCCGCAGTGTCCATATGCGGAAGCCCTGGTAACAGTACCTACGGTTTTTCCATTATCAGTGATTGCAAATGATTTATCTCCGGTTGATTCGATACCATCACCGATAAACAGAACGGGAACAGGTTCTTCATCCTTAACAGCCTTTTCATTGACGAAACCATTCGTCACAATATCAACACGCAGGCTTTTTACATCATCATTCGTATTTCCAATCCACTTTACAGCCATAGGCTTTGCCTGCCCGGAAGTAAGAACAATAGAGTTATCAACATTATCATTTCCGTCAATGGCTACTTCATCATAGAGAACCTGTAAAGATTGGCTGGAATCAACTGTATTCTGTAATTTTATCGAACTGCTGTCTGCTGCAAACACTGTACCTACTATTGCCAGTGTAATGATAAGAACTGAACATACTTTCTTCATTTTATTTTCCCCTATCAATAATTCATGCAAGTATTTGATACTTTGGAATATAACAAACAACCAATCTTATGTCAACTGTTTTATATATTATTTAATAAATAATACTTATCTACTATTGTTATAAGAACTTAAATAAGTCATATGAATTTCCATTCCCCAAAAGGATGCGATAAATCATATAAACATATGACATATTATTGTTTTTCGCATCCATAAACGAACCAAATACAGTTTTTGACAGTACAGCCTCTGATATTACGATCAGACGATATGATCCTTCTTATTACAGGCTGATTATTCAGTATGCTTTAACTGCGCCCGAATGGAGTACCAAACCGAGAACTTAGGATAAGCTGAACGCTCAATATGGATATCATCAAAGGGTATAGGGCTTTTACAGGATACAAGGTGCCTGCTCCATAGATAATATCTGTGCTCTATCCGGAAAGAGTTCTATAGTACTGATCCCAGTCTGAGGCGTACTGAATTAGTGGTACACTGGAGGAAGCATGCAAACCGGACACTCATCAATAGCTTCACATATAACTTTGCATCAAGGCTCAGGAAGATAATAATAAGCGTGATTACTATTCCAGGCACTGTTACCCCGGATGATTGTTGCCAGTCATAAACTATATCCGTCCATGGAAGGACTGAGCATGAATGAGTTGCCTGTACGTGCCTTGGATAGCTGCCTTTCATTACTTTAGGAAATAAACAGCCTTCTCCGTATTCAGCGGTAGCGTTACCCGTATTGTTGCTGTCTCACTCTACTGTGTCATACCGAGGCTCCATTTTACGGAGGATATGTTATCCTATTTGTGTCGGTCTGATTATCCGTTCACCCTTTCGGGTTTCGCTACTGACGGTTTGAATATCCATATTATCTCGTTTTGTTTATTCCCTCAAAGTCTGGCAACCTATACGAAAACTGACGCTGAATGCAATCAGTATTCATTCGAAGGGGTAATTCAGCAAAAGACCCATGTTAAAACAATTGTGTTACATCTGAGGTAATGCAATTTATCCGAATTCACAACAAATCTAGTTGCGATCCTAAGCACATTATAAATATAACACAAAAGCAAAAAAGCCTCCCGAAGGAGGCCTGTCTGCTGTTGCCGTTATTTACGACCGATTACTCACCATCAATTGTAACAGTGACAGTGGACTGGTAGTTACCTGCAACAAGGTCAGTTGCAGTATTTGCCCAACTAAGTGATGCTGTTGCAACAATATGATTTGCAATATTTGAGTATGCCTTGTAAGTAACAGAGAGAGTGTCACCGCTGTAGGAAGCTTTAGCATACGTGCCAAGGTTGCCAGCAACAGGAGTAACGGAGAATTTTACAGGTACCTGATATGTTCCATTGTTTGGTACTTTCTTTTCCGTATAATTCTCATTGTAAAGTTCAAAAGGAGTTACAGTGAACTTGACTGTGTGATCCTGGTCTACAGCCTTGTTACCGGAAAGTCTGACATCGAAATATCTGGAACCACCGGCAAGATCAATATTCTCTGCATCACGATCAGTATTGAGTGCTGTTGCGTGGTTCGCATCAATACCGTAATAAACTGCGATAGAGGAATCAGTACCCTCAACTTTATTTCTAAGTGTGATTGTTCCATCTGCGAACACTGAAACAAGTGCAACCATCATGATAACTAAAACTGCTAATGCTTTTTTCATTTCTTTTCTTTTCCCTTTGTCGTGTACTATTTTTTGTTTACACTTGGAATATACACTGGGATTATGACTTATGTCAATAAATATTTTCATATTTGTGAAAAATATTTATTTTTGATATGTAAACCGGTTAAACTTTGTCATACTTCTTACATTTTTGGGGTTTACTTATTACTTTTTATGGGTTTTTATGAGTGAAGTTCATGTTAGATGTATGTACTTAGTTCGTAACTTCTGACATTTGATGGCAAAAAGAAGCCACCGGTGGCTGTCCGGTGGCAGGGGGGTTTCAGGACTGACTATCCAGTTTCAGTCGATTACGGTTTGATTTTGTCAACAGTGTTCCAGACACGCTGGGCGACACGACGGGCTTCGGCATAGATCTTAGCTTCGTCAATGCCGATCATCTTACGGTTCTCCATTACAAGCTTTCCGTCGATGATCACGCTGTCAACGGCATTGCTGCTCATGCCCCAGACGAAGTGTCCGGCGGCATTGGCGCTTACGAGCGGAGTCGGAGCGTTGTAGTCGAGCAGTGTAAGGTCGGCAGTGTAGCCTTCCTCCACCCTTCCCCACTTCCTTCCGTCATTGAAGCTCTTTTCAATGAGGCGGTTACCGCGGTTGAGGGCGGCAACGAACTCTGACGGCCAGAACGGGAGACCTTCATCCTTATGCTTGAAGAACGAAATCTTGAGTTCCTCGAACATATTGCCGCCGCAGCCGTCGGTTCCGATGACAAGATTCTTAATCATAGGGAGTGTCCTGCAGTAACCGACGTGGTTGTTCATGTTGCTTCTGCCGTTGTGGGCGAAGAAACAGTTCCTCTCGTTGATGGTTGCGATTTCCTTCTCTGAAAGATGGAGACCGTGTACCAGGAGAGTGTTGTCCGTCAGCAGACCGAAGCGGTCAAGACGGTCGATGATGTCCTCATTGTAGTGGTGATGGGACCATACAACATCGTATTTGTCCTCAGCCACATGGAGGTGCATTCCGCGTCCGGTTTCCTTCATGGCATCTGCCATGAGCTGAAGTCCGGCATCGGGAATCGTGAAGGGAGCATGTCCTCCGATCATGGATTCAACAAGGACGGGACCTTTCTTCTTCTTTTCATCCACTTCCTTTGCAAAGCGGATGTTTTCCTTGACGCCGTCCTCAACTTCCTTCATGCCTCCGTTACGGTCAGTAACTTCGTAACAGGTGGAACCTCTGAGTCCGATCTCTTCCATGCCCTTTGCGATTACGGAAAGGGATCCGTCTATGAAGGACGGGGATGCATGGTGGTCGATGGCACAGGTGGTACCAGCCTTCACTGCATCGATGGAGCAGATAAGTGATGAGTAGTAGAGTGCTTCCTCATCAAGGCCCCTGTCGAGGCGCCACCACCACTCCTTCAGTACCTGGATGAAGTCGGTCTGGGGACCTGCCGAAATTAGCATGCCCCTGGAAAGGCCTGAGTAGTAGTGATGATGTGAGCATACATTGCCCGGGATAAGGGTCTTGCCGGTGGCATCGATGACCTTATCGGCTCTCTGCGGGAGCCCTGCTCCCACAGCCTTTATCCTGCCGTCCTCAATGAGGACATCCATGTTCTCCTTCACGTCAAAAGGAGGCTCAGTCTGCATTATGCGTACGTTTTTAATGAGAATTGACATCGCTTATTCCTCCACTGCATTGAGAAGATATGAGTAGCGTGTGAGCACCGCATCGATCATGGCGGAAAGCTCATCACTTACATCCACATCCGCATGTCCTTCCTTAACGCTGCCTTTCATGATCTTTCCTTCAACCCTCACCGTGATCTCGTCGCCTGATACGAGGAAACCGCTGTTGGTGCTGTTCTCAAAGTCATCGGCCCTGGAGAAGAGCGTGAACTTCTTAAGGTACGGTCCTCCGTCATGGGGACAGAACGTTGCGCAGTTGCCGCATTCGTTGCAGTATGCATCGATGTGCAGGATCTGGAAGGGATCATCGAAGAGGCCGGTATCCCTTAAGTCGAGTGCCATGTTGGCCCTGTTGGGACATACCTCAACACACTTGTTGCAAAGGTATGAACACTCGACACAGCGGCATGCTTCCCTCTTCATGAAATCTTCTGAAGAGCACTTATCGCATGAGCGTACGACCTTGGACTTCCTCTGTCTGATGGATTGGAAGAACTCATCCTCGGCAGCTTCAAGCTCCTCATCGCTGATCTCTTCCTCCTCTTCCTCATCGCTGTCATGACAGCCGCAGGTGCAGTCCTCACCATGTTCCTCGCAGCCGCAGTCGCATTCATCGTCATCCTCATCTGATGAGGCGAGCTTCTCCAGACAGTCATCAATCGCGCGGGAGACCGCATCGCGGGCACTTGCGATACAACGGACAACAGTCGTGGGTCCCGTGAGGGAGTCACCGACGATGTAGATACCTTCTCCGTCAGTCGGGAAGCCGTCCACGACCTCAACACCGAGAGCCTGGAAAGTTTCGGTATCAGGCTTGTTACCTGTTGCCGTAATAAGGGCGGAACACGGCAGTGTGATGACTTCACCTGTGTCCTCAGGTCTTCTTCTTCCGCTTCTGTCCTTCTCTCCGAGCTTCATGACGGAAAGCGTGAGCACACCGTCATTGAGAGCCTTCGGGTTGGTAAGGAATGCGAAGGATACTCCGTCATCCAAGGCAAATTCATACTCTTCCCTGTCGGCAGGCATTTCATCAAAGCTTCTTCTGTACACGACGGTTACCTTTGCACCGGTGCGGAGGGCCGCACGGGCCGCATCCATTGCGGTGTTACCGCCGCCGACAACGACCACGTCCTTGCCAAGACCGCTGTCGATACCCTTCTTCTCATCACCGAGGAAGGTTACGGCATCAATGACCTTACCCTCACCTTCGAGACGGATCTTATTCTCCTTCTCTGCACCGATAGCATAGAAGATGTAGTCAAAACCGGCCTTTTTGAGGTTTTCAGCCTTCACGTCATCCACAGTCACTCCGTAGTGGATGTCCACACCGTTGCTGAGGATGAAGTTGACGTCCCGTTCAACCACCTCACGCGGGATCCTGAACTCAGGAATGATGTTGCTTACGACACCGCCTGCGGTCTTTTCACGCTCGAAGATCTCTGTTTTGAAACCGGCACGGGCCAGGAAGAGAGCTGCGGAAAGTCCTGCGGGACCTGCACCGACGACCGCTGCCTTCACATCCGCGGGGTCCTCAGGCTTAACCCAGATTTCGGAAAGGAACTCGCTGAGACCTTCCTCTGCGGCAAGCTTCTTCATCTGCCTGATCTTAACCGGGCCTTCGTAATCGAGTCTGGTACAGTGGTTCTGACACTGATGGTCACAGATCCAGCCTGTGATGTTCGGCAGTGCGTTCTTGTCGAGAATGACTGCAAGGGCTTCTGCAACCTTGCCTTCGCCCATGAGCTGGATGTATTCAGGAATGTCCTGATGGATCGGACATGCCTCAACACAGGGAGAGACATAACAGTCAGTAAGTGTAAGCGGTGTTACGACCTTAGCCTTATTCTTACCGCGGAAGTCCTTGCTGATGATATTCTTCCTGTCGCGGGCCCAGGTATTGAGGGTCCTGAGTTTTTCAACATCGATCTTCTTCATATCCCAGGCATCGCTTTCCGAGAGGATTGAACAGAGCTGTCCCATTCTGTTGTACCCGCCCGGCTTCAGCATGTCGGTTGCCAGGGTTATCGGCCTGATGCCTGCTTCGAAGAGTGCCTTGACCGTAAGGGCATTGGCACCGCCTGAGTATGATACGGGAAGCGCACCGCCGAACTCCTCTGAAAGCTTAAGAGCAACGCTGGTGGAGATGGGAAGCAGCGTGCGGCCTGACATGTACATCTCGTCACCGGGGAGCACTCCCTGGTCATTGACGGAGCCAAGGGTGTTGGTAAGCTTCACGCCGAAGCCCCTGCCCTCCTTTGCGGCGAGGTCCACGAGACGGTGGAGCATTGAAACCGCATCCGGGTACTGAAGGTCATGGTCGAAGCTTTCCCTCTTAAGACCGACATAGGCGTATCCCAGGTCATTGAGGATTCCCCTCACGCCGTCGAAACCGAGCAGTGTGGGATTGAGCTTTACGAAGGTGTCGATCTTCTTCTCGGTAAGCATGTATGTACAGATTGCCTCGATCTCCTTAGGAGGACAGCCGTGCATCGTTGAAATAGTCACGGACGGGGAAATCCTCTTTGAAATCTTAGGAAGCATTGCAACGACACTTTCCTCAAGACCGGCCCAGGGAGTGCCGTCCAGATAACCCTTCACGAACACTCTCTTTACATCTTCAATATAGCCGTCGAATCTTCCGTCCACATCGGCATCGAGCATAGAGTTGATGAACTTCTGCATGCGTTCGGTCTTAATGCCTTCCAGGTTGTAACCGACACTCATGTTGAAGATGAATGAGGGGCTTTCGAAGGAACCCTTGTTCTGAAGTGTCTCGATGATATGAAGGATGATCCAGGCCTTGAGATACTCATCATAGGCCTTGGGCAGGGTATATTCTGTGGACCACTCGACGTTGTAGCCCTCATCGCGTGCATCGATACACGGCTTTGCTATCTCAAGCGTGTCCATGATCTGGACGGTCTTGAGCTCTATGAATCTTGATCCGGTAAGATATGCAGCTATTATGTTCTGTGCAAGCTGGGTATGGGGGCCTGCTGCAGGACCGAGCGGTGTCACGCACTTCTGCGAGAACACATTGACACTTTTATCCCCGGAAGGTGTGTAAAACTCACTCTCATGAATAGAGAATATCGAACCTTCATTCCTGTACTCCCCGACGATCCTGTCAAACAGGTTCACAAAGGGAACCGGTCTCATTTTATCAGCCATAATGATTCCTCCGCGTAGTATGTCTACCTTCATTGTACCTTACTTTACCCATAAGTCAACAAAGAATTGCAACAGATTGCAACAAAGTACAACCATCATATCATATGATTATCCTGCAGGAACCAATACTTATGCATACATGAACAGCCATCACTGAATTGTATTGCTGCCTGTGATGCAAAGGATTTCCGGCCTTACTTTTCAGATAAAAAAACATCCCGCCATTCTGGTCCTAACAGAGTTGAGCGGGATTAATTTCTCAAACTTTTAATAAGGTAACCACCGTCTATCGGCAGTGCCTTTTTCTGAATATAAGTGTAAAGATGTTTTATTCGGGAGTCAACGGCAAACCGCCACTGAGCTTTAAGGTACAGTGGCGGTCTTGCTTAATGTCAGTTGAATTTTGCTTTCAGGTAATCAAGGTCGATCTCAGGATAGAGCACGAAGCGCTCCAGCAGGGCCTTCACCCTATTCTTTGCCTCTTCCTGGATCTCTGCGGGGCACTTGGCCTTATTTCGGCTGAGCTGTCCTGCCTTCTCACCCTTGGTAAGCTTCACGGGCCTTGCGTTCTTAATTACCAGTGAGATGATGTCTGCGATCTCACGCATCTCGCATTCCTTCATGCCGAGGGTCGTGACGGCTGCAGTTCCGACACGAAGGCCAGATGTGTACCAGGGACCGTTCACGTCGAAGGGAAGCGCATTCCTGTTGAGCGTGATGCCGCACTCCCTGAGCAGTGTCTCGGTCATCCTGCCGTTGAGGCCGAAGGATGAGACATCAACGAGCATGAGGTGGTTGTCGGTTCCGCCGGTGAGTACGGGAACACCTTCCTTGATGAACTCCTCGGCCATGGCCTTTGAGTTTTTCACGATCTGGGCGGCATATTCCTTATATTCAGGGGAAAGTGCTTCGGTGAAGCACACTGACTTGGCCGCGATCACGTGGGGAAGCGGTCCTCCGATCACAAGCGGACAGCCCTTATCCACAGCTTCGGCAAACTCCTCCTTACAGAGGATCATGCCGCCGCGCGGTCCGCGGAGCGTCTTGTGGGTAGTGGTGGTGACGACGTCTGCCCAGGGGAACGGGGAGAACTCTCCGGTGAACACTCCTCCGGCAACGAGACCTGAGAAGTGGGCCATGTCAACCATGAAGACGGCACCGACGCTGTGGGCTATCTCGGACAGGGTGCGGAAGTTGATCGCCCTGGGATAAGCTGAATATCCGGCCAGCAGGATGAGGGGTTTAACTTCCTCTGCCTGACGCATTATTGCCTCGTAGTCAAGAAGACCTGTCTCTTTATCAACTGTATATGAGTATGCGTCGAAGAGCTGGGCCGAGATGTTCTGGCGGTAACCGTGGGTAAGGTGTCCGCCGGAGTAGTAGTCCAGTCCGAGGAGCTTCTGGTCATGAAGGAGCTTCCTGATCTTCATCCAGTCCTCCCTGGACATCTCACTTACGTTGGTCACTCCCATTTCCTCAAGGGCGGGAATCTGGACCCTGGTGCTCAGGATCGCCCAGTAGGCGCAGAGGTTTGCATCGGCGCCGGAATGGGGCTGGACATATGCATGCTCGGCTCCGAAAAGCTGCTTTGCCTTTTCGCAGGCATCGGCCTCAATCTCATCGACGTTGGCACAGCCCGCATAGAATCTGTGAAAGGGAAAGCCTTCGGCATATTTGTCAGTCAGGAGGTTGCCCATGGCAGCCTGAACCGATAGGGATGAGAAGTTCTCGCTGGCGATGAGCTTCAGATCGTGACAGCGCTGGTCCTCAAGCTCCTTAACGATGAGGGAAGCCAGGCGGGCGTCCCTTTTCGCCACCAGCTCCAGCTGTGAGAGATACATGACCATTTCGGGTGTCACGTCATGTGTGTTGATGTAGTCCTTTATGATGGAATCCATAAAAATCCTCCTGCCATCAAACCATACACAAGATGTAATGCCTTTGACAACAGGGCGGAAAAAACTAACAGAAAAACCTGTCCATGTACTATACTGATAACATGCAGAGACATTCGGCGTCTGTGGGCAACAGACTTCTCATATACTTTCTCATTATTATGCTGATCCCGCTCATCATCTTCCTGGTGTTCTACAACTTCTTCGCCTCGAGAAGTCTCTCCAGTGCCCTGGAGGAACAGGCGAAGGTGCTGATAAAATCCGACGGCATGCTGCTGGAGAAGAAGATGGAGGAGTACAGGCACACCGCATACACTCTCAGCACCGATGATAGGATAATCGCATCGCTGGAGGATGACGTGCTCTCCGACAGCGAGCTCACTGCAATATACAACATGATGTACACGGCGCTCACGGAGGAGCTTAAGAATGCCGATGTACACATAGTTTCCAAAAGCGGTAAGGTCAGGATCTCATCGGGAATCTTCCCTTCCGAATATGACACGAGAATACAGGGCAATGAGTGGAACAGGAAGAACATCATAGCAGAGGCCACGACCATCAGGGATCTGGGAAGGCAGTCCCTGATCTTCATAGGGGACCACAGGATCAATGAGGACGGGGAGCAGATCCTTTTCTCAATCCTGAGAAACGTCTTTGCCTCCGATGACACGATACTCGGCTATGTTATCATAGACGTCTACACGGAAGCGGTCATCCCGGAGCTTACCAACGCCTCCCTTTTCAGGGACGTCCTTCTCGTTGACAACACGATCTACCAGGCCTTCTCCCTCAACCACCCCAACAGCTACGGAAGCTTCGACCGCTTCCCGTTCCTGACCGATGAGGGCATTAAGAAGTACTACTACCACTTCCCTTCCGGGACGTTCTCCGTAATAGGCTACATAGATACGGACATATATAAGGGAAACAGCGAGAGAATGTTCCTCTCGGCAACCCTTGCCCTGATGCTGGGAGCACTGGTCTCGGTAATCCTCTCAGTCCTCTTCTCCCGCTCCATATCAAAGCGCGTCAACACGCTGACAAAGAACATGAAGTACATCGAGGAAGGTAACCTCAACATCTACCTCGGCGAGACGGGAATAACGGAGTTTGATGAGCTTTCAACATCGTTCAACACGATGGTTACCAAGATCATCTATCTCATACAGCAGCGGAGCGAGGAGGAGGCAAAGGCTGCGGAAGCGGAGCGCAAGGCGCTGGAAAGCCAGCTCAACCCCCACTTCATCTTCAACACCCTCAACACGATCAAGGCACTGGCGAAGCTCCATGGGGAGAGTGAGATCTACACCATCTCCCTCCAGCTGGGCAAGCTTCTGCGCTCTTCCCTGAAGAACCACTCCTCCACCTGCCTTCTCTCCGAGTCGCTCTCGCTCACGGAGAGCTATCTGGCGATCCAGAAGATCCGCTTCAGTGAGAAGCTGACCTACTCGGTGAATACTGACGGTGTCATGACCGACAGGATCATAACGCCGAAGCTGATGATCCAGCCGCTGGTGGAAAACGCGGTCGTTCACGGTCTTGAGCCCCAGAACGGAAGCGTTCACATCGACATAAACCTCTCAATTGATGGTGACAGGCTTCATGTCACTGTCTCTGACAACGGGGCCGGAATGGAGATGATACCCGCCTTCCGCGATCCCGGACTGCTGAAGGACACGTCCCACGTGGGACTATACAACATTTACAGGAGACTTGACCTCAGGTACAAAGGTGACTTTACTTTCAATATAGAGACAGAAAGCGGAAAAGGCTTTAAGGTATCGATAACAATCCCGGTGGAGGAAGCGGAAAATGGAAACACTGACGATGGTGATAATTGAGGATGAGAAGATAATCCTGGAGGAGCTGGTAAGCACCTTCGACTGGTCGAAGCTGGGCATTACAGTGATCGGGACTGCCGAGGACGGCATCAGCGGGGAAAAACTCATCATGGAGAGCAGTCCCGACATAATCCTGACGGACATCAGGCTTCCCCTTCAGGACGGTCTCACCATGCTCTCGAAGTGTCCCTCCGTGGACCAGAATGCGATAGTGCTCTCGGGATATACCGACTTCGGCTACACGAGACGCGCCATCCAGATCGGGGTCTATGACTATCTGGAAAAGCCCGTTGATGATGAGGAGCTGGAGAATGTCTGCGGCAGGCTGGCCGAGCGGATCAGGCAGGAGCACATGAGTGAAAAGCAGGAGGAAGGCACCATGAGGATCGAGCTGCCCACGGATTTCCACAACCACCAGATCAGCTGTGCCGTCACCTTCATAAAGGAAAACTACGAGAAGCCCATCGGACTGTCGGATGCGGCGGCCTATGTCAGGCTCAGTGAGAACCACCTCTCCACCCTTTTCAAGGAGGTGACGGGCATAAACTTCCTCCAGTACCTCAACGGGTACCGCCTCAACATGGCAACTGACATGATGAGGAAGGAAGGCGTCAACATCTCCGAGATCGCACCGCGCTGCGGCTTTGCCAATCCAGGATACTTTGCCAAGATCTTCAAGCGCTACTACGGCATGACGCCGACCCAGTTCCGCGACTCACTTTAACCGGCCCTCGTCAATGACCTCCTGGGCAGCGCTCTTAAGCCTGAGATAGGCGTTTCTCGGGCTCTCGCCCTGCAGCATCACCGAGCCGACCGCACTCCTGATAAGGCTCTGAAGCTCACCGGAGGCAGCACCGTAATAGACTATGTGGCCGCGTTCGAAATCGGAGCGGAACACATCCGCATAGGGCATGCTTTTGAAAGTCTCACTCTCGAAGAGGGCCTTAGTAGGCTGGATTATCGCAACCTGCTCCAGATACTCCTCCCCATGGGAGAGCATGTAGGAGATGAACTCCCAGGAAGCCCTGCGGGTGGCCTCATCCGCATCGGCATTCACCATGTAGTAGTGGCCGTAGTAACAGCATGCAGTGTCGCAAAGTGCATCCTCAAAGACCGGGAAGGGCACTACCATCCATTCCCCGCTCTCATAGAACGCAGGATTGTCGTACTTTATCCTCGCCTCCTGATAGAGGCCCGTCAGCGCCATGGCGATGTCCCCGTTGTCATTGTTGAAAAGCGAGCGGGCATTGCGATAGGTCGGAGAGCCAAGATTCAGTCCGTTGGGCCCCCACTCCTGCATGAAGGTAAGCCACTTCACCCAGGCCTCCTCACCAACTATCGCTTCCCTGCCGTCATCGCTGATGAGCTTTCCGCCGAGCTGCTCGACCATGGGAACCATCGACTCCAGGAAGTAGGGATAACGGAAGTCGAAGCCGCGGCGGGTAAGGATGTTGCCGTCCCTCTTCACTATCTGCTCTGAGATTCTAACCACATCCTCCCACGTTCTGGGGTAATCGGTTTCGGGGTCAAGTCCTGCATCCCTGAAAACCTTCTTATTAATGAATATGCACCAGTTGGTAAGCTCCAGCGGAAGGCCGTAGACCTCACCCCCATAGACCACCGGGGAGATCATGCCGTCAAGATATGCTTCCTCCACATCGGCACGGTCCCTGAAACCTGCGGCTTCGTAATCAATCGGGGCCACACGCCCGTTCACGATATACGGATATTCATCATTTACCGAGAGATTGAAGATCGTCGGGCCTTCCCCGGCAGCGAAGGCGGTCTGGACAAGCTCTATAAGCTTGGTGGAGGACTGTCTTGTTATCCTGATCTCCACATTGGGATGCAGTTCCATGAACTCTGCCGCATATCTGTCCTCAAGGGCGGCACGGTTGGCATCCTCATGGGTCCAGAACTCGATGACGACGTGTTCATCCACCTGGGAGGAGCGCATGAGGCCGGAAATAATGAGAAAAGCACACACCACGACTGCAAGCAGTGCGATACAGCATAGAGATAAACTCTTTTTCGTCATACATCCTCCTGATTAGATTATACACAAAGGCCGTTGTGTTCACAAAACAATCTTTCACTCCCGTCTCCAGCCCATTGACGAAGACACGTACTTGGTCCTATACTGTCTAAGGCTTTGCTGATAAAGCATTTATTATGGAGGAAACGTGGCTAAGGAAGAAGCTATTGAAGTTGAAGGCGTAGTTAAGGAGGCTCTCCCCAATACAAGGTTCAGAGTTGAGCTCCAGAACAAGCTCGTCATTCTCGCTCACCTCTCAGGTAAGATGAGAAAGCACTACATCAGGATCGTTCCGGGTGATGTCGTTAAAGTTGAACTCTCACCCTATGACCTTTCAAAGGGCAGAATCGTTTACAGGGAACACTGACATCTAAGGCTTCCGAAAGGCGGAAGCTTTTTTATTTCATTGCATGAAAAGGAAAAAGTACACGACAGGCGTGTACTTTTCCTTTTTTCTGCCTTCTCTCAGCCCTTTCTTGACTCGTAGACGGCGGCACCGCCGAGGAAGTATTTGGAGAGGGAGAAGAAGAGGATGAACATCGGGATCGAGGCAAGCAGTGCGCAAGCCATCAGGGCACCCTCATCGGTCT
Organism: Spirochaetales bacterium; assembly: GCA_022788185.1. GTDB lineage: Bacteria > Spirochaetota > Spirochaetia > Sphaerochaetales > Sphaerochaetaceae > Bullifex. The sequence goes on from JALEVV010000007.1 coordinate 39,291, forward strand.
GCTTCTCTTCGGCAAACTTCGAGATGTAGAGCGGAATCGTCTTCATCTTCTCTGCCTGGGAGCAGAGCAGCGGCCAGAGGAGGTTGTCCCACTGGTTACGGAAGGAAAGGATTCCGAGCGTCGCAATTACCGGAGTGGAGTTCGGAAGCACTATCCGGTAGTAGATCTTAAACTCAGAAAGACCGTCGACACGGGCGGCATCCAGGTACTCACCGGGGAATGTGATGAGATACTGTCTCATCTGGAAGACTCCGAATGCACTTACCAGGAACGGGATTATGAGGCCCGGTATCGTGTTTATGAGCCTGAACTTCGAGGCAACGAGATAGAGCGGTATCATGATCGCCTCAAAGGGGATCATCATTGTGCTCATGATCGCCATGAAGACCGCGGTCTTTCCGCGGAAGTTGAACTTGGCAAGTCCGTAACCGCAGAGGGATGCCATGAGGACCGTAGTGAGCGAACAGGTGAAGGCCACAACGAGGGAGTTAATCAGGTTGCGGAAGAAAATCTTCTCCCCATGGTTTCCGAGAATTGCCTTCTGGAAGTTCGTGAAGAACGTCCTTGTTTCGGTTGTGAAGTACTTCCTGCTCGGGATCCAGGTGTATGGCATGCTCATTATCTGCTTTGCATCCATGAAGGCCGCCGTGACCATGAACAGAAGGGGCATCAGCGTGAAAATGAGCACCAGGATCAGGACGACATAGGTGAGGATTTCACCGATTCCGACTTTTCCGACGAATTTGTTGTTGTTCATTTGCTATCCTCCCCTATCAGTATTCCACGTCCTCATCGCCCTTCTGCGTCTTGAACTGCAGGAACGTGAAGAAGAGCATGATGACGAAGAGGATGATGGACATGGCGCTGGAGCGTCCCAGCCTCCTGTTCACGACACCGGTGTAGTAGATGTTCATCGTTATGACGTCGATCGGTTCCCTGGCCGTTCCGCCCTGCACGAACATGTACTGGGTACTGAATGTCTTGAGACACTGGAGCATTGCCATGATCGAGACGAGCATGATGGTGGGCTTCAGCAGCGGAAGGGTTATCTTCCAGAAGGTGTGCCATCTGGAGGAGCCGTCCACGATTGCAGCCTCATAGATCGTCGGCGGAATCGAGGCCAGGCCGGTGATGAACAGAATCGTGAAGTAACCGATGTACTTCCAGAAGTAGACTATGATGGTCGATGCCCTGAGCATCGCATCGCTTGTCAGCCACTGATAGTCCCTTCCGCTGGTTCGCATGATGGTATTGGTCAGCTGGTTGAAGAGACCTGTGGGCTGGAAGAGAATCATCCAGATGGTGGCAGCGACTACCGATGAGAGCACTGCCGGTGTATAGAATGCAAGCTCGAAGATCTTTGAGTGGGACGGCCTGCGTAACTGCATGATCAGTACGGCCAGAAGGAGGGATACGACGACCATCGGAATGAAGGTTCCGATCGTGAAGATTCCCGTGGCCTTGAGGGAGTTCATCAGGGAAAAACCGCCGTTTGACTGGGTGAAGAGGTAGACGTAGTTGTCGAATCCTATGAAATCCCATGTGCGCTTGATGGCGTCACGGTTCGTGAGACTTGTGATGAATGCGCTTATGATCGGGTAAAAGCTGAATATGGCAAAGAAGACAAGGCAGGGAACGGTGAATGCAAAGCCCCATCTGGCCTGTTTTCTTTCAATACTGTATTTTTTCGTTTTCATTGCATGATCCTCTTAAATGGCTGCGGGCCGTTGATTCCGGCCCGCAACTCTCAGCTGTCGGTGTGATCCGGGCCTCAGTCAGCGAGGATCTCCATGACGTTCTTCTGAAGTGCATCGTAAGCAGCTGCGGGATCAGCACCCTGGAGCATGACCTGCTTGATTGCGCTGTTGATTGCACTCTGGATCGCTGTTGCACCCTTTCCGTAGTATGTGATGTGAGCTCTTGCGAAGTCATTCTTGAATACATCGGAGTAAGGCATTGAAGCGTAGGTGTCGCTTTCGAGAAGGGCCTTTGTGGGCTGGATGAGACCGACGTTGGTCAGGTACTCTTCAGCATGTCCCGGTGTGAGGAGCATGTACTTGATGAGTTCCCATGCCATCTTCTGCTCTGCAGCGGAAGCATCAGCATTTACCATGTAGAAGTGGGCGTAGTAGCAGCCTGCAACGTCCTTGACTGCATTCTCGAATACGGGGTAAGGAACTACCATCCACTCACCGCTGTTGTAGAAGTTCGGGTTATCGGAGAGGATTCTTGCTTCCTGATAGAGACCGGTGTTACACATTGCGATGTCGTTGTTGTCCTTGTTGAAGAGCTTTCTAGCAGCCGTGAGGGTCGGGTTACCGAGGTTCTCACCCTGGGGTCCCCAGTTCTGCATGAAGGTAAGGGCCTTGACCCATGCATCCTTGTTGACGCAGCCTTCACTCTCCGAAAGCGCACCGCCGAGCTGCTCTACCATCGGAACGAAGTATGTGAGCTCATAGGAATACCTGAAGTCGAAACCGCGGCGCTGGATGATGTCTCCGTCACGGATGATGATCTTCTTGGATACTTCAACCATGTCTTCCCATGTCTTGGGGTAATCCTTTTCAGGATCGAGACCGGCATCGCGGAAGACCTTCTTGTTGAGGAAGATTGACCAGTTGGTTGTCTCAAGGGGAAGTCCGTAAATGTCGCCGTCATAGTAGACTGCATCGATCATGCCGTCTGCATAGGCATTGAGGAGGTCCTTTGCATCCTTGAAGCCGAGGGTCTCGTAATCTGCGGGAGCCACGCGTCCTGCCTCGATATACTGGAACTCATTCTCGATCGGAAGGTTGAAGAATGAGGGACCTTCGCCGGCAGCGAATGCGGTCTGAACGAGCTCTCTGAGTTTCTCAGCGCTCTGCCTGGTGACGTTGACCGTCACATTGGGATGGAGTTCCTGGAACTCTGCGATGTATCTTTCCTCGAGAGCCTGTCTTGCATCATCCTCATGCGTCCAGAACTCGAGTGTGATCGGCTGATTTGTGTCAACCTCTTCCTTTGCGCCCTGAGCGAAAACGGAAGAAATGATTGTAATCAGACAAAGCAACAGTACTAATGCTTTTTTCATTGAAATTGCCTCCTTTTTGGCTTTTCTGATTTAATCTTCCCGTACAGGGAGGCAGTTTTTCAATTGAAAAAATCTATCCTTTTCTGAACAATTTTCCCCGGTTACCATCCCGTAAATGGTGAAAAGCCGCCCTTAAGCGGACGGCTCCTCATTTGTCTGTTTTCTTAAAATGACCCATACGGCCCCACTTCCGCCGTACTGAGGCTTGGGTACCGTGAGCTCCCTCACGAGGCCTCTGGCTTCCAGTATGGAGTATACAAGCTCCCTCAGAACCCCCTCCCCGTCTGCCGAGTGGAGGCCCTTGCCGTGGATGATGGCGACCTTCTCGATGCGGGACGATACGGCCTCATCCAGGAAGCGGTTCACTTCCCCTTCAGCTTCCGTATACCCCATGCCATGGAGATCAAGGGTTGCCATTGGAAGCATTATCCTGAGTTCGTTCAGTGTCTTCTCCCTGGGCTTCTTTTTCATCTCGCCCTTCTCCTTCAGGATCTCCTCGAAGGTCTTCTCGGGCATTTTCTTCACGCTCTCGCTGAAAAGACGGGACTTCCTGGGCTGTACGCGGGGCGGAGGCGAAGGCTTTTTCTCCTGGACAGGTTCCTTCCTTTCCGGCTGCTCCGGCTTCACCGGTCTTTCGATGGGCTTATTGTCACCGAAGACTGACCAGGCAACCGTTGCGGGACGCTCGTCATCCTCTTCCTTCTCGCGGAAGAAGGTAGCCTTCTTCACTTCCGGCTCACTCTTTTCGGGAGCTTCACTTTCGCTCACCCTCCGGGGCTTACTGCCTTCAAACTCCTCAAGCAGGGCACCGAAGTCCTTTGTGGGCTTATATTCCTCAGATACTCTGACGCTCACGGGGTCTTCGGTCTTCTCAGCTTCCGGCTCTGCCACAGTTCTTTCGATCGGCTTGTTGTCACCGAACACGGACCAGGCAACGGATGAAGGACGCTCGTCATCCTCTTCCCTCTCGCGGAAGAAGGTGGGCTTTTTCACTTCAGTTTCCTTCGTCCGATCCTCAGGGACCTTCCCTGCTTCAGGAATGCTTTTCAGCTCTTCACTTTCTTTCTCTGCTGGGGCAGGTTTCCTGCCTTCAAAGGCATCGAGCAGGGCTCCGAAGTCCTTTGTGGGCTTATACTCCTTTGAAACCCGCTTTTCCTTCTCTTCAGGCGCTTTCCTTTCAGGCTCTACAGCCTTCACGGGTCTTTCGATAGGCTTGTTGTCACCGAATACGGACCAGGCAACGGATGAGGGACGCTCGTCATCCTCTTCCCTCTCACGGAAGAAGGTGGGCTTCTTCACTTCAGGCTGTACTGCAGGTGCCTTCCTTTCTTCAGGAACACTTTTCAGTGGTTCAGTTTCCTTCTTTGTTTCAGCAGGTTTCCTTCCTTCGAAGGCATCGAGCAGGGCTCCGAAGTCCTTAGTGGGCTTATATTCCTTTGAAACCCGCTTTTCCTTTTTCACGGGAGCAGCTGTTTCCTTTTTCTTTTCAGGCTCGGCTTTCTTTTCCGCATTGCCGCCGAAGACGGACCAGGCAACGGATGAGGGGCGCTCGTCATCCTCTTCCATCTGACGGAAGAAGGTTGCCCTGCTCACGCTGTCCTTTTCCTTCCGGCGGGGAAGCGCTTCAGCTGTCTTCTGAGGAACCTTTCCCTCATACTGATCAAGAAGGGCGCCGAAGTCCTTTGTGGGCTTATACTCGGGAGATACCCTCTTCGCTTCCTTCTTCTTCCTCTGTGCCTCAGGATCATTCATGCGGTCCCAGGAGGCCAGGATGTCACCGAAGGAGGCCTGCTTAGTGACAGAAGCTTCCTTTTTCTTCTCATGGGGAAGTGCATATGGATTTCCCGTCCTCTCCCAGTTGGAAAGGATGTCAGCGAAGGACGCACCGGGATCATACCCCTGAACGATTTCAGAGGGCTTCTTCTTCACAGCCTGGGGCTTTTTCTTTACGGGTTCTTCCTTTTTTTCCTTAAGAACTATGTTTTTGAAGGGTGAGTCAATTGACTCATCCTCCTCCGTTTTAAAAGAGCGACTGTTTACAGCCGCTCTTTTGTCCTTCTTCCTGCCCATCCTCAGACTTCTCTGATATCGAGGATCTCTTTCACGTGGGGAGAGAGGAGTTCAAGCAGGGCTTCCCTGGTGCACCCCTGTACCTTGATGGTACAGATGGCATTTGAGGGATCGGTTCCCATAAACGTTCCGAAGGAAATTATGTCGTAACCGGCATCGCTGATCACACGGCTTACGGCTGCGATCGTACCGGGCTTGTCATCGACAAGGAAGGAAAGACGGATTCCGAAGTGGCGCGCCCCGAAGAGCTCGAGGAGGATCTTGAACATGTCGCTCTTGGATACGATACCGACAAGCTTTCCGTCCTCAACCACGGGAAGGCAGGAAAGATCCTGGTCGACCATGAGACGTGCGGCTTCCTCGACGGTGGTCGTGCGGCTGATCGTGACGGGATTCTTCGTCATGAG
>JALEVV010000005.1 GCA_022788185.1 Spirochaetales bacterium
CAACCCTCTGCTTCTGTCCGCCGGAAAGCTCGGACGGAAGGTGCTTCATCCTTTCCTTGAGGCCTACCCTCTCCAGGAGCATCTCTGCCCTTTCCTTTCTTTCGTGAGCATTCACGCCTGCATAAAGAAGCGGTGTCATCACGTTTTCAAGGGCAGTCTGCTTTCCTAAGAGGTTGAACTGCTGGAAAACGAATCCCACCTTCTTGTTTCTCAGAAATGCCAGCTCTTCCTCACTGAGGTTGCTGGTACACTCCCCGTCTATTCTCAGAAAGCCGCTGGTCGGCGTGTCGAGGCACCCGATGATGTTCATCATCGTGCTCTTTCCCGAACCGCTGGGTCCCATTATCGCAGTGAAGGAACCGCGGGGGATCTGGAGAGTCACTCCGTCCAGGGCCCTTACGCAGAAGTCACCGACAATGTAATACCTTCTGACGTTATAGAGTTCTATGACGTTACCCATCATCTGCCTCTGCCGTTTCCGGAAGGAGCGCCGCCTCCCATCATCATGCTCATGGCATCCATGCCGCTCTTTGTGTATGTAAGCACATCACCGACCTTAAGGTCACCGGAAACAAGCTGGCAGTACCCTTCTCCGAGGTACTTGACCCTTACGGTGACTGTCTCGGATGTGTCGGGACCTGTCTTCTTCTGAACCGTTGTCACCCCTCCGCGTCCGGTCGTGACCGCAGCCTGAGGGATGAGAAGCATACTGACATCTCCCTCAACCGAGATCGTTCCCTCGAAGCTGTAGCCGGGCTTGAGGGATGCAGGAGGATTGTCGATCGTGAGTTCCACGTTCACGACACCGATTCCCTGCGAGGTATAAGTACCCAGCATCGGGATGTATGACACATAAGCCTCGATGGTCTCACCGGGAAGGGAATCGAAGGTGAGGTAGGCCTTCTGACCCAGCTCAACACTGCCCATGTCGATCTCATCGATCTGGACCGTTGCCTTAAGCTTTGAAAGGTCCACGACGGTCATTACTGAGGATCCGGCCTCGAAGTAGTCGCCCTCATTTACCGAAACCTTGGCAACCGTTCCGTCGAAGTTGGCAACGAGGTTGGTGTATTCCAGGTTGTTCTCCGCATTGATCAGCTGAAGGCGGAGGGTCTCAAGCTGGGAGGCAGATCCTGTAAGCTCTGCCTGCTTTATCTGGTTCTGAAGGTTCTTGACCTGATAGGTCTGGCTTGTGCTGTCGATCGTGGCAAGAAGCTGTCCCTTGGTGACATCATCGCCTTCACTTACATATACACCGGTAACGGCACCCGTCGACCTGAACTTGGCTTCCTGGGAGTCATAAGCTTCCACATAACCGGAAAGATCGATTACCGTCGTGTATACGTTCTCCTCAACGGGAACCTCCACAGTCGTCACGGCCCCGATCATGGCAGCGGTCTTTGCCTCGAAATCGGCTTTGACCTTGTTGTAGTAGATCAGTCCTGCGGCGGCAAGCACGATTACTATCAGCCAGATAATGAGCTTCTTTATCCTTCTTCTGCGCTTTCTCGCATTGTATTCGTCCCTGATGGCCTTTTCCTGCTTTTCGGCCTCACTCATCACCACATTGTCTTTGATATTGTCTGCCATAATAACTCCTATAAATTAAGCTGTCTGATCCTGTTCTGAAGGAGCAGACCATCGATGATAACGCTCATCGTGTCATATTCATCCATTTCCACATTGAAGCGGGCCTTTCTGAGCTCAGCTTCGGTTGCAAGGCCCACCTCATAAAGCGCCTGCACGTTCTCAAGACTTGCCTTAAGGTAATCACTGTTGGACTCAGTCTGGATCCTCGTGTACTCATACTGGAGGATATCAAGCTCAAGGGACCTTGCCGACTGGATATATGATGTCAGCTCATCCTGAGCGCTGTTTTCCGCCGCGATCACCATATTTGAAAGACTCTGAAGCTCAAGCTCATCCTTTTTAGTCGTGTTCTTATTCTGCCAGTTGCCAGATATGGTCAGTGATGGAGTGTCGAACTTATTGTCCCTCGCATTGTAGGAAAAGCCCACGGAAGAACCTACTGACCAGTTGCTCTGACTGTATGTGGCCCCTGCGCTCAGGTCAATGGAATTTGTCTGAACCGGAACGTTCCCGGTCATGGTTTTTGCAATGCTCTTCGAGTTCGTGCTGGACAGGGTGCCGTTCACTGAAACTGCCTGAGGGTTAAGCTGGACGTTTTTGGCATCGAGATTTGCCTTCGCGATCTCGGCATCGATCTGCTTCATGATCACGGAAGTGTTTCCGGTGGGAAGCACGGTGAAGGAAAGATCGGGCTCGGGAAGATCGGTAACCCCGTCCCATTCCATTCCCGTCAGTGTCTTATACTGAGCCTTAGCGTTCTCTATCTGGCGCTCAAGGGAAGCGATCGTGTTCCTTGAGATTGCAATCTGATTACTCAGCTGCTGCCAGGTGACGGAGCCCTCCGTTATCTGACCGAGGGCCACCCTGTCATTCAGACTCTTCTCGTTCTCGGCAAGGGTGTACTTCTGTGTTGCAAGGTTCTTCTCCGCGGCAAGAAGCGACTTGATGCTGTTGAGAACGGTTGTCTCAAAGCTGATGACCGCATTCTGATAAGTCTGCTCACTGCCAAGCAGGGACTTCGAGTTGGAAAGATCGGTAATTGCCTTCTTATCATACCCGGTGAGGTCAAAAAGGTGTTTCACCGTCACTGAAGGCGATGCCGAATAGAGGGAGGCATCACTGTAGTCAAGGGTAACGGGAACCGCTGCCTCTATCGTCGTGCTTCCGTCATTGGGAATGACAACCTTCACCGACGGAGAGACGGACAGGGAGGGAGAAACCTTTGCGCTCCCGCTCACGGTAATCTGCACTTCATCATCCAGGCTGTTCTTATCAACCGATATCAGGGCGTTTCTGTATGAAATCTCGGCATTCTTAAGCGTTATGCTGTTTGCCTTTGCTCCTGAAAGTATATCACTGTACGGCGCGGCGCACAGTGTCATTGCGGTCACGAGCAGAGTCATGGCCAGAACAAGTCTTCTCTTCATGAGTAATTCCTTATTCTATGAAGATAGTTGTTAAGTAAGTAAAATACAAGAAGAAAATCTGTAGTTTGAATGAAGAACCAATTTGCGGAAGGCGAAGCGGCATGTGACGTCCCTTTCTTTTATTTCCAATGGATAATTGGGAATAATATGCATTTATGAAGTTGACGAACCCGGAAGACGTGCTTATTTTTCACTTTGAATTTTACAGCTGGAGGTCAGTCATGAACGATAATGACGGCAATCTCTATTTCGAGACAAAGAAACAGAAAAAAGACAATGAACCGGGAATCCACAACGCAGGCGGAATGAACCCGAACACAAAGAAGAAGTTCTCCTTCTCCATAATCTATTTCATCATAATCTTCGCGCTCCTCATTCTCATGAACAACATGTTCTTCAAGAGCCATATGGAACCGATCGAGGTGGAATACTCAACCTTCAAGCAGATGGTTGAGAATGGTTCGATCCAGCAGGTGGTCTTCAATGAGAACACCTACATCGGATACTCCATAACGAAGGAGGAAGCCCGTTCCACCCTTGAGGAATATGCAAAGACAAGGCAGCTTCCGAACACGATAGACACATCGATGCTGCTTGCATATCAGACATACAGGATCGAGGATCCGACCTTCGTGCCGCTGCTGGATGAAAAGGGCGTGCAGTACTATGCCTCGGCTCCCGCCACGACACCGATCTGGCTGAGTCTTCTCTCCACGTTCCTGCCCCTCATAATCTTCTTCATCCTTCTCAGGATGCTTTCCAAGAGACTTGAAGGAGGAGCCCAGGGCGTCATGTCCTTCAATCAGAACAAGAGCAAGATCGTCGCCGAGGGTGATACCGGAGTGCGTTTCCCAGATGTGGCTGGTTGTGAGGAGAGTAAGGCAGAGCTCGTTGAAGTCGTCGACTTCCTGAAAAACAGTGACAAATACACGAAAATCGGTGCCAAGATCCCCAAGGGCGTCCTGCTCGTAGGTCCTCCGGGAACAGGTAAGACCCTGCTTGCAAAGGCCGTGGCCGGTGAAGCCGGGGTACCCTTCTTCAGGATGAGCGGTGCTGACTTCGTCGAGATGTTCGTCGGTGTCGGTGCGGCCCGTGTCAGGGATCTCTTCAAACAGGCCCGTGAAAAAGCTCCGTGCATCATCTTCATCGATGAGATCGATGCCATCGGAAAGCAGCGCTCGGGAAGTCTCGGTGGAAACGATGAGCGTGAGCAGACC
>JALEVV010000013.1 GCA_022788185.1 Spirochaetales bacterium
AAGATGATGAATCGAACTAAGGGTTTTGAGGTGAAGTAGGATCCCTTTTCGCCGCGTTCGAAGGTCCTTGCCTGATCACGGAGGGCCTTGGTCAAATCCTCCGAGCCCTTCATCCTAGTGCATCCGCCGAGCGGGATCAGGGCAATGGAAAAGTCGGTCTTCCTTCCATGAAAGGTGAAGAGCCTGGGGCCGAAGCCGAAAACGAATTCCTCAACTTCCACATGAAGAGCCCTGGCAGCGATGAAATGTCCTATCTCATGGAGCATGAGTACAAGGGATATTGCTGCAAAACCAATGAGGAATGTGGTTATGAATGAGATGAGGCCAGCCATCAGATTGCCTGGAAAGCCAGCTTCCTCGCCCGTGCATCCTCCCTGACTATCTCATCAAAGGAATTGCACTTTGCGGAAAAATCATTTTCATGCAGGACACGCTCAGTAATCCGGGCGATGTCCGTGAATCTTATTTTTCCTTCGCAGAAAAGCTGTACCGCAACTTCGTTTGCCGCATTGAATGCAATCGGGTAGGACCCTTTTTTCCCAAGTGCTTCGTACGCCAGGGCGAGAAGGGGAAATTCCTCCGGATCCCACTCTGAAAACGTAAGGGTGAGATTTCTGAAGGAAAGGGGTGTGACAGCATCAATTATTTCCTCTGCCTCATCGTTCACGGCTGAAACGATGGGAAGTGTCATGTCAGGAGGGGAAAGCTGAGCATATACCGCACCGTTTTTCATCCTGATCATCGAGTGAATGACTGACTGCCTGTGTATGGTTACCTCAATCTGAGAGGCATCAAGGCCGAAGAGAAAACCTGCTTCAATTACCTCAAGGCCCTTGTTTGCAAGGGTTGCACTGTCTATGCTGATTTTCCTTCCCATCTTCCAGGTGGGGTGGGCTGCAGCCTGCTCGGGAGTGACCTGATTGAGATCATGTCTGCCGTAGAAAGGTCCGCCTGAGGCCGTGATGACACATGAAGCAATATCGGGATAACCCTTAAGAAGGTGGTATATTGCGCTGTGTTCACTGTCAACAGGTATGATCCTGCGGCCAAATCTCCGGGCTTCAGAGAAGAGGAAATCACCACCCATCACGACAGATTCCTTATTTGCAAGGGCCAGGTCAAAGCCTGCTTCAAGGGAAAGAAGCGATGCCTCAAGTCCCGATGCTCCGGCAATACCGTTAAGCACAATGTCTCCATCCAGTGATGAAAGGAAGCCCTTAAGCTGTTCCGGACTGTCATTAAGAAGGTATGGACATGAGAATTCTTCTGAAATTGACCTGAGCGCTGATACGGATGAACGGGCGACGACACCCATTACCTTTGCCTTCAGTATACCATTCCTGATGGCATTGAGACACGTTGTTCCGATCGAGCCGGTGGCACCGAGGATTATTAATTTTCTCATGGTACGAACTGCATGAAATGCATGAATGCCATGAAGACAGGAGCTGCGAAAACCAGTGAATCTATGCTGTCAAGCATTCCACCACGCCCGGGGATGATGTTTCCGCTGTCCTTCATTTTGGCACTGCGCTTCAGAACGGATTCCACCAGATCGCCGATTGCAGCGGCGGCGGCTGTGCATAGACCGAGGAAGAAGCCAAGGACGCCGTCAACGGCGAAGTCCTTGATGAATACTCCGCAGAGACTTCCGATGATGGCCGGACAGAGCAGGGCGGCTATGAAGCCTGCAACTGACTTGTTCGGACTCACCTTCACAATACCCTTATTGTTCTTTCCGAAGAGAATGCCGAAGCAGTATGCGAATGTGTCAGATGAGAACACAAGGGCAAAGAATACCAGAAGGTACAGCCAGGCATCCTTCATGAAGCAGAACTTGATGAAGAAGATTGCGAAGGTGTTCGGATAAATTACCTGAAGAACCGTATATGCGAGACGCTCGATGGATTTTTCGAAACCGTCAGTCTCTCCCTTCTTTATTTCCAGGGCCAAAGCTATCATGACAAGTCCGATGAGACTGTATAAGGAGAGGCTGTACTGGGGGAAGAAGGCATACTGTATGTAGGTTGCGATTATCTGGAGTGAGCCGAGATAGGGGGGAAGAAGTAGCTTTCCGATCGTATGACGGCTGAGCATTGCATGCAGTTCGTAGGATCCCAGGACGGAAACAGCAAGGACTAGCACTGCGAATGCAAGGTAGTAATACTGAGGCAGAAAGAGGATTATCGAAGCCAGTAGCGGTATTGCAACCACTGCAGTAATTATTCTCTTTGTGTTTGAAGTCATTTCACACCCCCAAATCTTCGAACACGATGTGAGTACTCTTTCAGGACAAAAGCCACATCCTCTTCATTCCAGTCTGGCCATAGTTTATCACAAAATATGAATTCGGCATAGGCTGAATCATAAAGGAGGAAGTTTGAAAGCCTGATTTCCCCTGCGGAGCGGGCAATGACGTCCACTGGAGGGATTTCGGGGTGTTCAAAGTATGATCTGAGGATTTCAGGAGTGAATTCGGTGACGCCGTCGGCAACTGCCCTGCCGACCGCCTGACAGATCTCGCTCTGTCCGCCGTAGTTGATGGCAAGCTGAACTGTGATGACACTGTTGTTCTCTGTTGCCCTGATGGTATCGGCAATTGCTTTTTTTGCGTCTTCGGGAAGAGGGGAGAGGTCTCCGAGAGTCAGGATTCGGATCCCGTTTTCGTTGTAGAAGGGGAGCTCCCCGTAGATTTTGGAGGAGAAGAGGCTCATCAGATACTTAACCTCTTCTTCACTCCTTTTCCAGTTCTCAGTGGAGAAACAGTAGAGGGAAAGGTACTTCACGTTCTGGTTTATCGCACCGAGAACAACCTTCTTCAGGCTCTTGAGACCGGCCAGATGGCCTGCCGTGCGCGGCAGATGTCTCATTTTGGCCCAGCGGCCGTTGCCGTCCATGATAAGTCCAAGGTGAAGTCCCTTCTCACTCATATGCTTCAGATCTCCATGATTTCTTTTTCTTTTGCTTCAGCAACGCGGGCAACCTCAGCGATGGCATTGTCAGTCATCTTCTGGATTTTGGTCTCGCCGTCCTTCTGCTGGTCCTCACTGATCTCGGAAGCCTTCTGCTTCTTCTTCAGCTCTTCCATTGCATCGCGGCGTACGTTGCGGATGGCGACACGGGCACTTTCAGCAGTCTGCTTCGCGCTCTTGGCAAGCTCCTTCCTCCTCTGCTCAGTGAGGGCAGGGAAGCTGATGCGGATAAGCTTTCCGTCGTTGTTGGGGTTGAGACCGAGCTCGCTCTTCTGGATTGCCTTTTCAATTGCGGGAAGAACGCTCTTGTCCCAGGGCTGGATGACCACGAGTCTTGCCTCAGGAACACTGATTGAGGCTACCTGGTTCAGAGGAGTCTCCGAACCATAGTAGTCAACCTTGATCCTGTCAAAGAGGGAAGCATTCGCACGACCGGTCCTCATTGCCTGATATTCGGTTTCCAGGGAAGAAACACACTTCTTCATCCTGTCCTGACAGTTGTCGAGTACAGTCTGCATCACGCCTCCTCAGCCTTCAACACCGGCCTGGAAGTAATCGCAGGAAACGATTGAAAGCTTTGCACCGGCTGCCTTTGAAACCTCTGCCATCTTCTTTGAGACGCTCATTGAGTCATCCTTGACGAAGGGCTGGTTGAGGAAACAGACTTCGCTGTAAAGCTTGTTGAGCTTGCCTCTGACGATACCCTCGAGAACCTTCTCAGGCTTGTCCATCTGAGCTACCTGAGCGCGGAAGATTGAGAGCTGCTCTGCCTCATACTCCTTTGTGACGCTGTCGGTGCTGAGGAACTGGGGCTTGAATGCGGCAACGTGAAGAGCACAGTCGTGAGTGAACTCCTTTACTGCATCGTTCTCGAAAGCTGCTGCATTGTCGCTCTCGAAGCCTACGACTACTGCGACTGAACCCTCACCGTGGAGGTAAGTTGCGGCATAACCGTTTGCGGGGATGGAGATGACCCTGATTCTCTTGATGGCCATGTTCTCCTTGATGATTGCGATGAGACCGTCAACCATGCCCTTGAGCTCGTCATTGGGTTCTGTGTAACCCTTCTCAAGGATGACGCGGCACATCTCTTCACCGAGAGCCTTGAACTGATCGTTCTTTGCAACGAAGTCGGTTTCGCATGAGAGCTCGAGGAGGACAGCCTTGCCGTTAGCGGCGTCAACGAAGACGCGGCCGTTCTCAGTTGCCCTGTCCTGGCGCTTTGCAACGGCTGCAAGACCCATTTCCTTAAGGATCTTTTCAGCCTGAGCCATATCACCGTTAGCCTCGTTAAGGGCCTTCTTGCAGTCCATCATGCCTGCTCCCGTGATGTCACGGAGCTTCTTTACATCAGATGCTGTGATAGCCATTTGTTATCTCCTTATTTTGTGTATAACTCGTCTTCAAGAGTCTCAGCTTCCTCATCCTTGTCGGGAGCGGGAGCTGCTTCGACTGCTGCAGCCTCATCCTCGTCGCCGAGAGACTCGATGATCTGGATGCCTGTCTCGTTATCAGCATCGATGACTGCGTTGGCGATGATCTCAACGAAGAGAGAGATTGCCCTGATTGCATCGTCGTTGCCGGGGATGGGGTATGTGATGTCTGTGGGGTCACAGTTTGTATCGACGACAGCGACAACGGGGATACCGAGTCTCTTAGCCTCTGCAACTGCAAGGGCTTCCTTCTTTGTGTCGATGATGAAGAGGGCGCCGGGAAGCTCTTTCATGTCCTTGATACCGCCAAGGTTCTTCTCGAGCTTGTTCTTCTCCTTTGTGAGGAGTGCGACTTCCTTCTTTGTGAGTGAATCGAATGTTCCGTCTGCTTCCATCTTCTCAATCTTCTTGAGGCGAGCGATGCTCTTCTTGATTGTTGAGAAGTTTGTGAGCATACCGCCGAGCCAGCGGTTGTTGACATAAGGCATGCCGCAGCGCTTTGCTTCCTGCTCGATTGTCTGCTGTGCCTGCTTCTTTGTTCCTACGAAGAGGACTGTCTTACCGTTCTTGACCTGAGCGCGTACTGCTTCGTAAGCCTCTACGATGCATGCACTGGTCTTCTGAAGGTCGATGATGTGAATACCGTTTCTTTCAGTGAAGATGAAACGATCCATCTTTGGATTCCATCTCTTTGTCTGATGTCCAAAGTGTACGCCTGATTCCAACAGGCTTTTCATGGTTACTACTGCCATAGTAATCCTCCTGACTTTACGCTGAATTGTATTCAGCCCCTAACACTGTATCTCAGCAGGTCACCCTGCCGGAAAATCCGGTCCAACGGACACGGTCTGAATTATTTAATCAGATATCTGAAAATGATTCAATATTATTTTGCCTTTATCGGTGAAAAAGAAACCCTTCCGGGTGAGGGAAGGGTGATGCTGAGGATTGGATCATTCTCAGTTGGTGCGTTCTCTCTGGGAGGATGCCATGAGCCTGATCGCGGAAATGTTGATGAAGCCCTTGCAGTCAACGGGATGGTAGCCGCCGGCCTTGTCCATGCTTCCCAGATCCTGGTTGTACAGTGAGCACGGTGATGTGATTCCCGCATTGATGACGTTTCCCTTGTAGAGGGCAACCCTTGCGGTTCCGGTAACGTGCTTCTGGCTTGTCTCGAAGAGACTTGTGAGCATGTTGAATTCAGGAGCTCCCCAGTAACCGTTGTAGATGAGCTCCGCATATTTCGGAGAGAGCATGTCCCTGAGGTGCATTGCCTCTTTGTCCATGCAGATGCCTTCGAGGTTGTGGTGTGCCTTCCAGAGGATCTCGCAGCCCGGAGTCTCGTAAACACCCCTGGACTTGATGCCGACGAACCTGTTCTCGACCATGTCGACGCGTCCGATCGCATTGTCATGTCCGGCCTTGTTGAGATACTCGATCATGGCAAGATCGCCTTCTACGACAGTGCTGTCATTCTCATTCGTGATCTTGACGGGAACACCGTCCACGAAATCAATGGCAAGGACCGTTTCCTCATCGGGTGCATCCTTGGGGCTGACTGTCAGGGAGAAGACGTCAGCTGGACATCTCTGGGCAGGATCCTCAAGAATTCCGGCCTCATGAGAGATGTGGATGAGATTTGCATCCTCACTGTAGGGCTTCCTGAGGGATGCCTTTACGGGAATGCCGTATTTTTCAGCGTAGGCAAGCATGTCTGACCTTCCCTCGAACTGGGAAAGGAACTCGGGATCCTTCCAGGGAGAGATGATTTTCACATCGGGCATGTTCATGTAGTATCCGAACTCAAACCTTACCTGGTCATTGCCCTTACCGGTTGCCCCGTGGGCGACATACTTCGTGCCTTCCTTTTTCGCGATCTCGATGTGCCTCTTGGCGATGATGGGGCGGGCAAGGGAGGTTCCGAGCATGTAGGTGCCCTCATAGATGGTGTTTGCCTTAAGGGCAGGGTAAACATAGTTCCTGACGAGTTCTTCCTTCAGATCCTCGATGTAAACCTTGCTTGCACCCGTAAGGTAAGCCTTCTCCTCAATTGCCTTGAAATCCTCATTCTGGCCCACGTCAGCCACATAGGCGATGACGTCGAAACCCTTGTTTGAGAGCCACTTGAGGATTACCGATGTATCGAGTCCGCCGGAATAGGCGAGTATTACTTTTTCTTTTTTCATTGTCATTCTCCGTTATGTCCTGTAGACAGTGAATAATTATGCATAAAAGACGCGGTATGGCAAGTAGGTTTTGCATAAATATTTAGATATTTTTGCACTTTCCTGAATAATACCTGTATATTCATTATCTGTTTTTAGCTCTTTTCCATTTGAAGCCGAGAAGTTAAACTTATACTCATGATAGGATTTTTCATAAACAAGGCTTTTTTTGACGGATGGGACAACCTCATCGGACTTGTCGTGTACAACCTCATCAGCGTGGGTTTCCTCATGCTCCTGCTGCTCTCTTCCTATGTAATGGACGTGAGCACCGTGCTCTGGTTCGTGGCCGTCATGGCAGTCGTGTTCTGTTTCTGCCTCTTTCAGGGCGCGCTTTCAAACGTCTGTCTGGGGTATTCCAACTATCAGAGAGGGGGCTTTGCCTCCTTCAGAGAGGGATTCGGAAGATATCTTTCCCACTCGGTCTTCTACTTCGTGATGGTAACCGCGATCATTGTGATCATGTTCTTCGTGATCCCATTCTACATGGCACTGGAAGGCATTATCGGAACCCTGCTGAGCGTCATCATGGTCTGGGTTGCCGTGTTCCTTCTGCTGGCAATGCCATATTACTTCGCGCTATCATCCTACCTTCCCGGAGACGGACCTCTGAAGACCTTCAAAAAGTGTTTCATCATAATGGGTGACAACATCGGCTTCACTCTGTTTTTCGCCGTCTATAACGTGATACTCCTCATCCTTACAGTCGTGACCATGGGCTTCATCCCCGGAGTTGCGGGAATGAATCTGGCATGTCACGATGCGATAAAGCTCATGATGCTGAAATATGATTACCTTGAGGCAAATCCCGATACTGACAGACGCCATCTTCCCTGGGACGACATCCTTTTCGACGAGAGGGAGAAGGTCGGTCCGAGATCGCTCAGAAGCATGATTTTCCCCTGGAAGTAGCACTATGGCATATGAAGTTGAGATAAAGGCCCATGCATACCCGCAGCTGAAGGAAGTCATTGATTCCTTCACTGGAACTGAGGGCCACCCTGTCAATAAGGACGATGTGTACTATGCGATGGAAGGGGATGTGTCTCCCCGTTTCCGCATCCGGGACGAGGGCGATGAGCTTCTCATCACTGCCAAAAGAAACCACAGGGAAGGCGGCCTTGAGTGTAATGAGGAGCTGGAGTTCTCCCACGGAAGGGAGGATAAGGAGACGATGCATCAGATGGCCCTGATGCTCGGCTACCATGTTTTCATTGAGAAGCACAAGGAAGGCTTTGAGTGGATGCACGGGGACGTGCATATAGAGCTGCTGAATGTGCGTCATCTCGGCTGGTTTCTCGAGATGGAGATCCTCAGTCCCACCGATGACAGGAATGCCAACAGGGACAGGATCCTGGCCCTGTATTCCATCCTGAATTCCGTCGGCCTCTGCTCGTGCGACGTGGAAGCCAAAAGCTATCAGCAGATGCTGAGGGAAAGGATGAACAGCAATACCTCTGAAAGCAGGTAGAAGAGACTGCTGGTTCCGGCGGTTCTCGTCAGAACCGATTTCTCCGAGAACATGAATGCATTTATCATGGCATTCAGCATGACGGAAACCGCGATAAGAACCGTGTAGACATTACCCGGAGAGGTGATGAACATCATAAGGGCCATCAGCGCGATCATGATGTTGGATGCCATAAGGCCGCCCTTTGTTGAAAGGAGGGCGAGAAAGAGGGAAAGCACCGCCGTGGCCGAGCCTAAGAGTGCGATGACCACGGAGCTTCCTGCCGCGAGCGTCATCTCCAGCGTCATAAGGGAAAGGGACAAAAGCAGGAAGAAGTGCCTCACCAGCAGCAGGACCCGGGCGGTCCGTCTGTGGTTCACCGAAAAGAGATGGTATACCGCCGAAATAATGTATGTGCATATGAAGAAGGCGTAAACCAGGATGGATGTGAGCCAGAGGACCGCATTTCCCGGCCTGAGGGCCGATAGGGAGAGCAGTGAGACCGTAATCAGGGCTGAGATTATGTCAGCAACTCCGTTCACTGCCGAATTCACTTCCTTCTTTTTCACCACGTCGAAGGAGTCGGCATCGTAGACGAAACTGAACCTGGTGCCGTTTCTGAGGGACGCAAAGAATTTCACTTCCTCAACTTCCGACGCATGGTCGGCTATCTCTGCCGTTCTTTTCCTGAACTCTTCAAATACTTCATTCTTATCCATATGCTCTAACTCCAGAACCTGTTGGTCTTTATGTCTTCGATCAGGAATGAAACTTCCTGCTTTATCTTATCAGTTATAAGTTCCTCCGCCTTTTTCCTGTCCGACAGGGCGAGTTTCCGTTCTTCGGGAAAGGTCATTGGGGAACCGATGTTGGCGTAGTAATTCTTGGAAACAACGGTCATCTCGTGGCCTGTGAAGCTGCTGTCCCTCTTTTTGATGCCCCGCCTCGGTGCGATCAGGCCAATGGGGATGATCGGGGCACCGCTCTCAAGATATATCCGGGCCGCACCCTTTCTGAATTCCAGAAGCTCCTTTCCCGTGTTGAGCATGCCTTCGGGGAAGATGTAGATACTGTCTCCCTTTCTGAGGTATTCCGCTGCCCTGGAGACGACCTGAGCCCTTGTTTCCTTTGTGTTTGCCGGTATCTGCTCCGCCCAGACCAGATAGTGCTTCAGAAGCGGAACGTTGAAGCCGGGACCGATGACCATGTGCAGGTCATCCTTCATAAGGGTCGTGACGAAGTGGGCATCGGAGGATGAAAAGTGGTTGGATACGAAAATCTTGGGCCCCGGAGGGAGGGGCTCCTTTTTCCAGCAGTGGAAATCAAACCTGATGGAGAGGAATATCCTGACTCCCAGGCGGTATATGCCATGAAGGATCTTCGCATGCAGTTTCACATCAACAATATTCGCCATATTTTCACATCAAGTCAATTATGGTAAGTTAGACGTATGGAAATGAGAGCAAGTCACATCCTCGTTAAGGACAGGGCACTGGCCGAGAGGATCTATGAGGAAGTAAAAAAGGGCGGTGATTTCGCTGCCCTGGCAAGAAAGTATTCAACATGTCCCTCCAAATCCAAGGGCGGGGACCTGGGCTGGTTCGGTGAAGGTCAGATGGTAAAGGAATTTGAGGAAGCGACGAAGAAGCTTTCATACGGTGCAGTCTCAAGACCTGTCAGGACCCAGTTCGGCTTTCATGTCATCAAGAAGACGGGAAGCAGATGAAGAAGGTTCTTATATATACTGACGGAGCGTGCAGCGGAAATCCCGGTCCGGGAGGCTGGGGCGCAATCCTGAAATACGGGGAAGCCGAGAAGGAAATCTCGGGAGGGGAGGCGGAGACCACCAATAACCGCATGGAGCTGACTGCAGCGATCATGGCACTCAGGGCCCTGAAGGAACCCTGTGAGGTCGATCTCTACTCTGACAGCAAGTACCTGATCGACTCATTTGACAAGGGGTGGGTTTATTCCTGGCAGAAGCTGGGATTCGTGAAAAAGGGAAAACCCGTGCCCAACACCGATCTGTGGAAAATACTGCTGGAGCTCTTCCGCATTCATAAGATCAACCTGATCTGGGTGAAGGGTCACGCGGAAAATGAATACAACAACCGCTGCGACAGATTAGCTGTCAGTGAGTGGAAGAAGTTCAAGGCCTGAGAGCTCGCTGATGGGAGGAAAGACGGGAGGTTCATTTCTTTTCCTGTACTCAGTAATTGCCTTTTCATCACTTCTGAAGAGCGAATAGAAGGAATCGGTTTTTCCGAGCACCTCAAGAGCCTCCTCATTGTCCTTCTCATACTTCAGGACGAGTCTGGCCTTTTCAGCAGCCTTCTCATGCTCGAACATCGCCTCATAGTGGTGCATGAGCTCAAGGGATATGGCAGTGTATGCCTCATCAAGCTCAAGCAGGGCCTCATAGGTCCTTTCATATTCCCTGAGGCGTCCCAGCATCTTTTCGCAATATGCCTTGAGGGTGTAGAACCTCACTGCATCCGGATTTGCCTCCAGTGCCGGCGTTATTACCTGAAGGGACTTCTCATATTCATTCAGTGAAGCAAGGGCGAAGGCCCAGTTGTATGAAACGCTCCGGTCCAGAGGTGCCTCCTCATAGGCCCGCTGCAGGGCTGTGAGCGTTTCATCCATGGTTTGCTTGGCACTTATCGCATCCTCCGTCACTGCCATCCCTGTGGTGGCACAGGAGATGAGGAGGAGTGCGATCAGCAGATCAGCCCAGAACAGTCTTTTCAATTTCCCTTACCTGATCCCTGTAAAGGTTGACTATCGACTGACCGTAATCGGCAATGAGCTGTATCATGTTCCTCTGCTTTTCACCGTCAACGCCGTTGAGACGGTCACCTGCATCACCGAGACCGGGAAGGATGTACGCCTTCTCATTCAGGACGGGGTCCATCCAGAGCGTGTAGATTTCCGCATTGGGAATCGCCCTTGCGATTCTGAGCGCACCCTTCAGGGCGGAAATGACGTTGATGAACTTTACTGATCTGGGCCTTACACCCTGACTTTCCAGATATTTGATGATCGTGACGAGGGAGCCGCCCGTTGCGTTCATGGGATCGGCGAAAATAAGGTCCTTGCCGTTAAGCTCCTCCAGGCTGAAGAACGATCTGTCCAGATCCAGGACGTAGTCCATGTTCTTTTCCTTCCTGCTGTCATCCCTTTTAATCCTGAAAAGGGCGAAGGGGGTGATGTAGTCATCACTGGAGTAATCCTGGATTTCCTTGGATATGATCATCGAGGGCAGCAGGGCGCCGCGGAGCATCACGCACATGACGCTGTCATGAATGAGCGCATCCACATCGGGAATGCGGTGAACCGCATAGTTCTGACAGGGAATTCCCACGGGTGTCTTCTCGATAAGGGATCTCTTGTTCTTCAGGGCCTTGTCACAGTAGGTGTGGGCAAAGAGCATTTCATAGGCTCTCTGGATGTAGTAGAGGAACTCCTCATGACCCGTTGCCGGGTGGCGGAGCTTTGCGATGAGGCGGGAAGCCGCACCATGCTGCTCATCGGGAGTTTCAAAGGAATAGACATGGACCTGAGGCTCCTGTGAACATATTTCCTCCAGACGGTGACCGATCTCTGCCGCCTTTTCGGTGAGCTGACGGTCCAGACCGGGATCTGAGGAGCTCTCCTTAAGGGTACATATCTCCAGATATTCGTCATATAGGGCACCCACGCCCTCTATCATTTTCTTATCATCATCGTTAAGGTAGCCATCAAGGTCGGTGGCATGAAGTATGACTTTGTTTGACATTTTAAACCTCGCTTTTTCCAATATAAATGAAAAGCAGAACTTTCACCACAGCATATTTTATTAAAAGAAACATTTTGATATCATTGAAAACATCTTTTAACTTATAGAGGCCACAAATGAATCTGGTATTTTTAGGCCCTCCGGGAGCCGGAAAGGGCACAATTGCAAAGGAAGCCAAGGTTTTCTACTCAATCCCCCACATCTCCACCGGAGATCTCTTCAGGGCTGAGCAGGAAAAGGGCAGTGAGCTTGGAAACAAGGTTAAGGCAATCATCGCAAGCGGTCAGCTTGTTCCCGATGAAATCACCATCGAGATGGTAAGGCAGCGCCTCAGTCAGGATGACACGAAGAACGGCTTCATCCTGGATGGTTTCCCCCGCACCATCGCACAGGCAGATGCCCTTGCCGGTATCGTTGATCTTGACTATGTCGTGAACTTCGTCGTCGATAAGGATGCGGTCATCAAGAGAATAAGCGGCAGAAGGTTCTGCAAGAGCACCGGAAGGACTTACCATGTCATCTACAATCCTCCCAAGGTTGAGGGTATCGATGACGAGACCGGAGAACCCCTCTATCAGAGAGAGGACGATGCTCCCGAAAGAGTTGCCACAAGACTCGAGGTTTATGAGAAGTCAACGGCACCCCTCATTGCCTACTACCGCGATAAGGGACTTCTTGTGGACGTGGATGCTTCCCCCGCACCGGAAACAGTCCTCGAAAACATGAAGAAGGCTCTTACAAAATAAGATTCAAAGTTATAGAATACCCTCCGACGGAGGGTATTTTTCATGTTCAGGGATATTGTTTTCAGTCAGGTTTCCGCAGAGTACGTCTCACCTCTCTTTCCGAAGGAAGGTGAAAAAGTCGTCCTCAGTCTTTTCCATAGTGCTGATTTGAAAAGCGCATCTGTTTTTACCAACAGGATGGGACTTGAGTGGCGCTATGAGATGGAAAGGGACGGTGAATACTACAGATGTGAAGTCATTGCACCATATGCACCCGAAGTACTTCGTTACTACTTCGCATTTGAATATGAAGATAGGTTTTACTATTACTCAAAAAGGGGAGTGACCATATTCCCTCCTGCCGCAAAGGATCATTTCACGCTGAATCCCACTAACACGTCACCTCATTACATAGCATCTTCCACAAGCTATCAGATCTTCCCCGACAGATTCTTCAACGGGGACGAATCAAACGACGTTAAGGACGGAGCGTACACATTCAACGGAGGAACGGTATCCGCACACACCTTCGATGAAATCCCGGAAGATTATTCCAGGGCAAGGTGTGTTGACTTCTTCAACGGCGATCTTAAGGGCATTGAGGATAAGCTTGACTACCTGAAGGAGCTGGGAATAACCCTGCTTTACATCAACCCGATAATGAGAAGTCGCACCGTCCATCGCTTTGACTGCATCGATTACTTCAATGTGGATGAGAAGCTCGGCGGTAACGAGGCACTCGTCTCCCTTACGGAAAAAGCCCATGAAATGGGAATTAAGGTCATCATTGACATTTCCATCAACCATACAGGAAGCGACCATGAGTGGTTCAGAAAGGCTGTCAGCGATCCCGAATCTCCCGAGGCGGCATATTACTACAGGAATGAGGACGGAAGCTTTTTATTCTGGCAGGGAGTTGATACCCTTCCCCAGCTGAATTACAACAGTCAGGAACTCAGGGACATCGTCTACAGGAAGGAAGGATCCGCCATGCAGAAGTTCCTCCTGCCGCCTTACTCGATAGATGGCTGGAGACTTGACGTGGCACCTGAGCTCGGACGAACCGAGACCGATCAGCTGTGCAAGGAGGTGTGGCGTGAAGTCAGATCCTCACTCAGAAAGGTAAAGAATGATCTCTATCTCGTCGGTGAGGACTGGAACGATGCATCCGAATACGTGTCAGGTGACATGTGGGACGGTACGATGAACTACTACTGCTCATCCAGACCCCTCAGATCCTGGATGGGGGAGCGGGACCGCTTTCTTTCATCCGGATGGGGGCACTCTCCCGAAAAGGAAAAGCACGCCTACAATGCCTATGAGCTGGCTGCCGCCCTTACGGACAGCATGAATGCCCTCCCTGATCACTCAAGATTCTTCCAGATGAATCTCATCGACAGCCATGACACGCCCCGTCTGCACAACAACAGCCTGGTCTATAATGAGAATGTTTACAAAGGCTGCGTGATGGCACTGTACCTTCTTCCCGGCATGCCCAATGTCTACTACGGCGATGAGATTTCGATCGGAGGTCAGATGGGCAGCGTGGAGGCTTCAAGATACCCGATGGTCTGGGATGAGAGAAAGTGGAACAGGGGTATGCTCGATGTCCATAAGAAGCTCGGTAAACTGAGACTTAATAACGATGATCTTGCTTTTGCATCCTTCTGGACCTTCCCGCTTGATGAAGAGACCCTCGTGATCATGAGAAAGGGAGTGGAAAGGTGCTATCTGCTATTCATGAACAAAGCAGGGAAGGCAAAGACTCACACCTTCTCCCATGAAATGCTTAATGGGTACACCTCAGCTGAGGACATCTTCTCAGGTGAGAAGACAGTACTTAAGGACAAAACGGTATCAGTGAAACTGGAAGCTGAAACAAGCACGGTTCTCGTGCTTCACTGAGTGGCAGTTACTGTTACCGTGACTGTATCGGAATAGGTTCCTGCAACGGCGTTCAGGAGCCTTGATACATCCTGAAAGTCAAATACGACTTTGATTATGCCGTATCCGCCTGTCGTGAGTTCTGACAGGTGATATGTGTCCAGGTTCTTATCAATGGTGAGACCGGACGCTGTGCCCTTTGATGTTTTCATGGTATAGGGAATTCCGGCTCTTCCCGCTGAATCGGAGAGGATTCCATCGGATGAGAGGGTGACATCGAATTCCTGGGAGAAGCTCATTACACGCTCTGAAAAATCACTGTTGCTGACAGTGATTTTTATGTCCGTGACGGCAACATTTCCGGGTGATGAAAGAATTGTATCGTAATTCAGATTCCTTGTTCCGTCGTTTATTTCGATGTCGGTACCAGGCTCAAGGAACACGGCAGTAAGTCTGGGAGTAACAGACTCGGTCATGGCACCCGGTTCGGTACTGACTCCGGGGACATTCACATTGCCCCCGCTTAGCTGCGGAGTATTGTTCACGTTTGTAATCGGTGTGTTTTTAATATTATTAGTTACGTTAGTTCCATCTACCGTAAGGCTGAATTTCGTGGATCCGATATTATATATGGTTATCGTGGGTAAAGTTTTATCGGTAAGGTAGTAGTTCCCGCTAAGAACACCGTTATATGCAAGATACAGTTTCAGGTAGATCGGGGTGAAATGATTTTTATAGACCGGAAGGGAAAGTCCCGTGGTGGGATACACACCTGAATGACTGATTGAATCATCGGAATTCCCTCCGTTCCAAGTATAATACAGATGGAATTTTTCCTCTCTCACTGCATCACTGCCAGGGAATATTCCTCTGAAAGAAACATCAAACTGGGAGCTGTTTGATAACGTGAGATCGAATTCCGCATTATTGTTCTGTATTACCGTAAATGTACCGATAAGAAAACCATACCATCCGTTATTGTCCGGTATTCTTTCAATGATCATCTGGTCTGCGCTGTTCTGCCGGTAGCTGATCTGTGTTGCTGCGGCATTCAGGATTGTCAACGACATTAATGAAAGCAGTAATGTTCCAATGATTTTCTTACTCATGACACAAGCATATCAGATATGGGAAATAAAAAAAAGTCAGGATAGAATCCTGACTGGTAGTGGAGGATATAAGGATTGAACTTATGACATCCTGCTTGTAAGGCAGGCGCTCTCCCGCTGAGCTAATCCTCCGATTCATCTGTTCAACAGACTTGGATTTTATACCAGTTTCGAGAGAAATAATCAAGTGAGTTGGGAAGAAAATTTGTCATTATTATTGAATATTCAGGATAACATAATGTACTGACAGGAATTAGACATGTAAATAATCCTTGACACAATGGATTATTTTGTACAGATTTGATTCAGAGGCTAATATGTGGACACTTGATACTTTTATCATATCTTTTTTCATCTACAGTTTCATCGGCTGGTGCTGCGAGGTCGTATACTGCTCGGTTCCGAAGAAGAGATTCGTGAACAGGGGCTTTCTGTTCGGACCGTACCTTCCCATCTATGGTTCGGGCGCAATGGTCGTGCTAACATTGCTCAGACCGTTTCATGACAGATGGTACCTGGTATTCATCTTCGGTGTCATTTCAACAAGTATCATTGAGTATGTCACATCATGGGCGCTTGAGAAGATCTTCAAGGTAAAACTCTGGGACTACTCTAACCATCCGATAAACATAAACGGAAGGGTGTGCGAGCTCAACTCAACTCTCTTCGGCCTGCTGTCCCTCTTCCTTGTATACGTTGCCGATAAGCCAGTGAGCGCATGGGTTGCGAAGATTTCCGATTTCTGGCTTGAACCGCTTGCAATGCTCATAGTTGCGGTTCTCTCAGCAGACTTTGCCACATCCGTTGTCAAGATGAGTGCCTTCAGGAAGGCAGTTGATGACTTCAACAGGATCAGGAATGAGTATGAGGCCAGGATCAGGGCAATGGTCAGTGAAAACCAGGAGAACGTGGCCTTCATCAGGGAGCGCTTTGCCCATGAGCTTGAGGCTGTACGCAACAGGTCCTACAGGAACACAAGACGTATCTTCAACTCCAACCCGACCCTTACTGCCCGCGCTGACATGAAGCAGAACCTGCAGAACGTCAGGAAGAGCATAGAGGAAAGAACACAGAAGCTTAAGGAACTAAAGCTTCAGAGAAAGGCGGAAAAGCATGGTAAATCTGAATGATGTCAGAGATGAAATAAAGGAATATGCCCCTTCGGTGGAGCTTATGGCGGTCAGCAAGACCCATCCCTATGAGGCGGTACTGGAGTGTTATGACCTCGGTCAGCGCCTATTCGGGGAAAACAGGGTACAGGAAGTGGCTGAGAAGTTCCCTCCGAAGGCAGAGCGGCCGGAAGGAATGTATGTGGCCCTCATAGGGCACCTTCAGTCCAATAAGGTCAGGAAGGTCCTTCCCCTTGTGGACAGGATCGACAGCGTCGACTCCATTGCCCTTATGGATAAGCTTGAAAGGGAGCTTTCCGGGAATGACAGGGTCCTTGACATCCTTTTTGAGGTCAATGCGTCCGGTGAGGCGCAGAAGAGCGGGTTTGAAAGTGACGATGCGCTTTTTGAGGCAGTAAAACATCTTCCTGAGGTTCCCCATCTTAATCTCAGGGGCCTCATGACGGTAGGTCCCCTGGGAAACGACAGGGATGCAAACATCAGATGTTTTTCCCATGTGAGACAGCTCTATGATAAAATAAGGGATGAATATGGCATCAGCCTCGACATTCTCTCGATGGGCATGAGCGGCGACTGGAAGGAAGCCTGTGACTGCGGTTCCACTGAGGTCAGGATCGGGACCGCCATATTCGGGAAACGGAGTTACGATGTTTAAAAGACTCATCCTGATGATACTGATCGCTGCCATTGCGCTATCCCCCCTTACCGCCGAGGCGGAGCTCTCCTATGAACCATATGGTGAAAAGGAGTTCCCGATCTGGACGATGCAGCTGAGAAGGGCTGAGTCCATCTTCTTCGGCTCCCTGGTTCTCACGCTTCCCATCACATCCCTGGTCTGGTCCCTCTGTGAAAACGGAGGCCTGATTCCGAAAATTGAGGACCCGATGAAGAGGTTCTTTGCCCAGGCAGGAGCCGCCTCCCTGATCTCAGTGGGGATTTCCACTGCTGACTGGATAATAGGTGAGGTACAGTCTTGAGGGAGGAAAAGAGCGTAAGCTTCATCAGTCAGACATCAGGACGTGTCGACAGGGCATCGGATGATGTTCCGAGAAGTGTTTTTTCCCTTCCCGAGACGGTAATTACCGTAAATGGCCGCACTGTGAAGAAAAGCCAGAAGGTGAGGGAAGGGGACAGTGTTACCGTTACCTGGACAGAGGAGGTCTTTGCCGGACTTGAGGCCGAGGACATACAGCTTAAGGTAATCTATGAGGATGATGCCATCCTCGTCATAGACAAGCCATCGGGCATGAACGTTCATCCCGGGGCCGGGTGTCCGGGCGGTACGGTCGCCAACGCCCTGCTTTTCCGCTATGGCGATGATTTCCAGACCCAGGACGATGAGGAAGGGGAACTACGTCCCGGTATCGTCCACCGACTGGACAAGGATACCAGCGGGGTGCTCATCACTGCCAAGACAAGGGAAGCCCATACGGCGCTTGCCAGGCAGTTTGCCGCCCATACCAACGAAAAGGTATATATAGCCATATGTAAGGGATTATTTGAGCGGAAGCGGGGCACGATTGACAGAAACATCGTCCGAAATGAGAAAAACCGTAAGACCTTCACTGTGACCGATTCGGCTGACAGGGGAAAGAGTGCCGTTACCCACTACACGGTTCTGAGGCAGTTTGAAGGCTATGCCTTCGTCCGGATCAGGATAGAGACGGGACGGACCCATCAGATCAGGGTGCACATGCAGAGCATCGGTCACCCCGTACTGGGCGACCCGATCTACTCGAGAAAGGATGAGAGGTTCGACATACCACTGGCGCTGCATGCGGCAATGCTTACAATAGATCATCCTGTAACCGGTGAGAGGATGACCTTCAGGGCAAAGCTTCCTGAAAGGATCAGGGATACGGTACTGAGACTCAGCGGAAAAAGGTAAAACGCTTTTCCAGGGCGATGGTGGAAGCAGGTCCGTGTCCCGGATAGATGCATGTCTCATCGGGAAGGCTCATAATCTTTTCCTCTATCCCGAGACGGAGATCCTTCTCATGTCTCAGCGTGCGGCCTGCTCCGGGTTTCACGTCACCTGCAAAGACGTTATCCCCGATCAGGTAAACTAGACTGTCCGGTGAGTGCCCCGGGATGTGGAGCACTCTTACGGAAAGAGTTCCGCACATTGCCCGTTCCTGTCCTGCAAGAGATACCGTCTGCACGCCCCTGACGGAAGAAAGATAAGAAAACACCTTCACACTGTAAATCCTCTGCAGCTTCAGCAGACCTGAGACATGATGCTCATGGGCATGGGTGAGGAAAACGCCCTGAAGCCTGTACTTCCCATCTTCGATAAAATCGATCATGGCCATGTCCACGTCGGTGCAGTCGATCAGAATGGCATCACGGCTCTCCTCATCGGTAACTATGTAGTTGTTGGTTATTCCGAATGACTGGAAGAAGGGATTGACGGTAATCATCTTCCATCCCCGTCAAAAAAAGCTTCATCCGGATCTGAGTACCTGAATGAGATCGCAGTAAGATCTGATTTCCTGAAGTCGGTGCGCTTCAGCAGGCAGTCCTCAAAGAGTGTGTTTCTTATCCGGCAATTTGTGAAGTCCGAAAAGAAGATCTGGCATGCGGAAAAGTCCGAATCGGTTATTTCCGATCCCCTGAAATTGGAAATCAGCAGTGAAGAGCCCGTAAACGAGCACCCTTTCATGACGGAAGAGGCAAGCACTGAATATCTCATTTCGCAATCGAGGAAGGTGCAGTTTTCAAAAGTGCACGATATGAAGTGGGCATCGGAAATCAGGGCCCTGTCAAAGGAGCACTCTCTGAAAATGCCGTTCTTCATTCTTTCGTGGGAAAAATCCCTGGAAGTGTAATCCTGCCTTAAGAACACGCTCTGCATGATGCGACTTTATTATCTTTCCCATGTGTTGTCAACTTCAGCCCTAACGGGTTAAAATCACCACATATGACTGGCAGTATCAGAAGGGCGATAAATAATCTATACACGGTTTTCTCCGAGGACGGCAGGATTTACAGCTGCAGGATAAAGGGCAAGAAGCTGCCCCTGGAGGAGTATGAGTACAACCCGCTCGCGGTTGGGGATAACGTGGAGTTCACGCCATACAGTGAAAACGAAGGACTCATAACGAGGAGGCTTGAGCGCAGGAGCGTCTTCAGACGGTGGAACATCAAGCTGGAAAAGAATCAGACAATTGCGGCCAACATGGATCAGGTTGCAATCGTGACCAGTGCCGACTGTCCTCCCTTCAGACCACGTTTCCTTGACAGGGCACTGGCGTGTTCATCGGGGTGTGAGCGGATAATCGTCATGAATAAGTGCGACTATGACATCACCGAGTTCGAGTTTGAACGCTGGGGACTCTATCACAGGCTGGGGTACAGGATCATTGCGGTAAGCGCCGCAACCGGTGAGAACATTGAGGAGCTTAAGGAAATGCTCCGGGGTAAGACCACTGCATTCGTGGGCCAGTCCGGTGTGGGAAAGTCCACGCTTGTGAATCTTATCACCGAGCCGGAGGTGCTTCAGGCTACCTGTGAGATCTCTGAAAAGTATCAGAGGGGAAGGCATACCACGAACCATGCGCTCTGGCTGGAAAAGGATGATATCAGGATTATTGACACTCCGGGAGTCAGGGAGCTGCTTGTTCCCCTTGAGGATTATTCCCTCCTTTCGGCTTCATTCCCCGAATTCGCACGCTTTGAGTGTGCCTTCAGCGGTTGTACCCACACCGATGAACCCGACTGCGGCGTCAGGGAGGCAGTGGAGGAGGAAGAAATCGACTTTGACCGATATGAGTCATACCTTCACATGTATGAGAGCCTGAAGGAGCGCTCTCCCCAGTGGGCCAGAACGAAGTTCAGGAAGAATAAACAATGAACGACAATACCATACGTGATCTTGAAATAGATGAAATACTCTCCCTTATCGCCCACTGTTCGGTTTCCGACAGCGGCAGGAAGAGGATAAATCCCTCTGCCTTCACGGATGATGAGGCAGTAATCTCATCAAGGGCAGACAGGATAGGCGAGATAATAAACACAGTAGCGGAAAAAGGTTACTTCAGCTCTTACTTCGTTTCCCTGGAGAGTCTTTTCTCATTTACCGGCTCAGCATGTTATCAGGGGAAGGATATTTATGCCTGCGGATCTTTCCTTCAGGCACTTAAGCACCTTGAGTCCTACCTGGATAAGGTAATGATGGACACTGAGCTGGGAAAACTTGCAAAGGACATTCTGGAAGCCGTAGATGAAGCAGGGCTCGTGAAGGAAACCCACCCGCTTCTGTATCCTCTCTACAGAAAGGCTGAGGAAGTCAGACAGAAACGTCAGATTTACTCCCAGAGTTTTCTCTCTGAGCATCAGGATGCGGCTCAGAACCTCAATGCGGTGTACAGGAACGAAAGGGTCGTTCTCCCGATCAGAAGGGAAAAAAGGGGAGAAGTGAGCGGTTACATTCAGGGTGCCTCCCAGTCTGGAGGAACGCTCTACATCGAGCCTTTTGAGCTTGTCGATCTCAATAACCAGGTCACACTGGCCGAGGATGAGATAAACAGGATGAAGCACCAGATCCTGCTGGAGCTTTCCGAGAGGATAAGATCGAGAATACCTACCATTAAGAAAGCCGATGAACGTGTTGCAGATTTCGACTTTCACTATGCGGCCGCACTCTTCATCATAAAATCTTCTTCAAAAAGGATTTCTTCCGGGCCTTCAATATCCCTGATAAATGCAAGGCACCCGCTGCTTGGAAAGAGGGCGGTTCCCATAACGCTTTCACTTGCGGAGGGAATAAGGGCGGTGGTCCTTTCCGGTGCCAACGCAGGCGGTAAGACCGTCTCCATGAAGACTGCCGCAGTGGCGGTCTTCCTCAGGCAGCTCACCGGGTATGCACCGTGCGATGAGGCATCGGTTCTTCCCACCTTCTCTGCCATATACACCGATATCGGTGACGGTCAGTCGATCAGCGACAGCTTCTCCACCTTCAGCCATCACATGGCCAATGTGGCAGCCATTACCTCGGCATCCGACGAAAGAAGCCTCATCCTTCTTGATGAGCTTGGAAGCGGAACCGATCCCGAGGAGGGAGCGGCGCTCACCATCGCCCTGCTTGATTACCTCTCAGCCAGGGGTGCGACCGTCTTCACCACATCCCACTACGGGGTTGTAAAGATGCATGCCTGGTCCAGTGAAGTGATGATGAATGCCAGCATGGAGTTTGACGAGAGATCGGAAAAGCCCACTTACCGGATCATCTCCGGTCTTCCAGGGGAAAGCCACGCAATAGAAACCGCAAAGCGTATGGGCCTTCCGAAGGCCGT
This sequence comes from Spirochaetales bacterium, assembly GCA_022788185.1. Lineage (GTDB taxonomy): Bacteria > Spirochaetota > Spirochaetia > Sphaerochaetales > Sphaerochaetaceae > Bullifex. The sequence goes on from JALEVV010000013.1 coordinate 22,001, forward strand.
CATCTCAGCTGCCAGGGATAACATCGGAAAGGGCGCCAATGTCACGAAGCTCATGAACGAGCTTGCAGGCAGGAACAGGGCCCTTGACCGGAAGATCACCCAGCTGGAGCTGGAAAAAAGGGCGCTGGCCGCCAGGGAGAAGGAAGCTGAGAGGAAGGCGGAAGAATATGATGAACTCACAAGGCGCCTTCAGAAGGAGGGTGCCGGTGATATCAGTGCCTTCCTCAGTGAGTCCAGGAAAGAGCTTGAAAAACTCGTTCACGATGTTTCCACGGGAAAGCTGACTAAGGAAAAGACAAAAAACGTGAAGGCATTCCTGCAGAAGGTCTCAGAAAAATCAGATGAGGCTGATAGGGAGAAGCAGCGCCTTGAACAGGAGGAAATCGAGAGAATCGACATCTCTTACAGTGTCGGTGACGACGTATACTGCGGCTCCTACGACAGACGCGGCGTCATTCTGAGGGATGAGGGAAAGGGCAGGTATCTTGTGTCCGTGGGAGCCATGAAGATGACGCTCACCAAAAAGGACCTGAAGCCGGCGCCACGGGAGGAATTCAAAGCCTCCTCCACCTACAGGATATCGGCAGTCAGGCCCCATGCCGTGCTGGATGTAAGGGGCAAGACACTGAAGGAGACGCTGGAAATCCTCGATACCCAGATAGAAGGGTGTCTTGTGCACTCCCTCTCATCCTTTGCCATAATCCACGGCTACGGGGACGGAATTCTTTCCCGAGGCATTCATGACTATCTGAAAAAACAGAAGGATGTGAAGGATTACCGTTTCGCCGCCCCGGAGGACGGCGGAATGGGAAAGACTTACGTTTTCTTCTGAGGAAGCTGGGCCAGAAGCACGGCGGCAAAGACTATCGCACAGCCTGCAAGCTCCTTTGCACTGAGTTTGTCGGAGAGGATGAGCCAGGCGGCAAGTACGCTGAAGACGCTTTCAAGGGAGAGCACGAGAGTCGCCACCGTCGGGTGGATGTACTTCTGTGCAACCACCTGAAGGGTGTATGCAATGCCGCAGGAGAAAACGCCCGCATAGAGGACCGGAACGGCTGCCTTCATTATTTGGCTGATGCTGATCGTCTCTGTTAAAATGGCACCTATAAGGCATATGATGCCGCTTGTGAAGAACTGAAGGCATGAGAGCGTGATCCCGTCCACATCGGTGAATCGGTCAATGACAATGATGTGGATGGCGAAGAAAATGGCACAGATCAGAAGGTAGAGGTCTCCCTTTTCGATCCTGAAGGTGTCTCCGATGCAGAGCAGGTACATGCCTGCAATGGCGATAAGGGCATAGAGGAAGATCTTCCTGTTTACCTTTCTTCCCATAAGAAGAAGGATAATGGGCACGAAGATGTTGTAAAGGGATGTGATGAAGCCTCCCTTTCCGGCACCTGAGTACTGGACTCCGATCTGCTGGACGACGGAGGCAACTGCCAGTGCTGTTCCGCAGGCGGCACCTGCCAGGACTGTCCTCTTATCATCCTTTGCGCTTATCTTTCTTCCCTTACGGTTTTTCATGACGAAGGGAACAAGAACCAGTGAGCCTATGAAGAAGCGGGTGAAGTTGAAGGTGAAGGGTCCGAGGAAATCACTTGAGACATCCTGGGCGACAAACGAACAGCCCCAGATCAGGGCTGTCAGCAGCAGAAGAAGAGTTGCGGTTTTTCTGTTCATGAATGTGGAATATACCACTGTCGGCGGAAAAAATCATCCTTACTCATGATGTATATGATGAGATCAATCTCCCTTCCATCAGGTGAGAGACCGAAGTGGGGGATGTGTCCGGTTTGCGTGAAGCCAAGTCTTTCTATCACCTTCCTGCTGTCATCGTTGAAGGAAAAGTGCTCGACGCTGATGTATTCGAGCTGAAGCTCCTCAAAGCCGAAGCGCATCAGAGTGACGGCGGCTTCATGCATGTACCCCTGATGGCGGTAGGACGATCCAAGGTAATATCCCAGTGCCATCACCCTGTCATTTTTGCGAAGCGTATCCCGGTGAAGGGATATGTTTCCGATTATCTTCCCGTCACACTTTCTCTCGATCGCAAAGGCCTTTTCATCGGGATTCCCAGTGAGAATCTTCCTTATAACGTTAAGGGACTCATCTTCGTTCTGATGAACCGCCCATCCGCATGGAGGACCCACCAGGGGATCCTTCGCGATCTCAAAGAGGGCAGGGGCATCATCATCCGTCCAAGATCTTAAAACAAGTCTTTCACTTTCCATTTCATCATAATATTCCTCTGTGTCTCTATGGACAATATCAGTATTGGATATATAATGTAATTATCTTTTCTGACATTTTTCACTGAATTGTCAGAAGACGAGATAGGAGAGACAATATGCAGCTCACAGCCAGACAGCAGGCCATTTATGATGGCCGTGAAGGTGAAGTCAAGGCAAAGATAATGAAGACTCTTGTCATGTACGGTGAGACCTTCGGCTCGGATCGCATGGCGGACATCACCGGTGAGTACGGTCACCTGGTGACCAGCTTCGGATTATCGGTAATGAAGCCTGTCTATGCACTCATGGATGAGATCATCGCCTCGGGAGCCGTTTCCGGTCAGAAGTTCACCGTTGACCCGAAGCCCCTTGATCCCAAAGTGCCCAAGAATCTGATCCAGGAGATCTTCTTCAGGGTAATGTATTCCAAGCAGAAGGATTACGATGAACAGCTAAGGAAGCTCGGCATCATCAGTGATGACGGCTACACCTGTACCTGTTACATGAATGAGGTCGGTAACGTCCCCAAAAAGGGTGATATCCTCTCATGGGCGGAAAGCTCAGCAGTCGTTTACGCAAACAGCATCCTCGGTGCCAGATGCAACAGAAACAGCGGAATCTTCGATCTCTTCGGCTCGATAGTGGGCTGTGTTCCTTACTTCGGCCTTCTGACCGATGAGGGAAGAAAGGCTGACTGGCTTGTCGAGGTAAGGACCACCCATAAGCCTGAAGCCCAGCTGCTCGGCTCCGCAATAGGCATGAAGGTCATGGAGGACGTTCCCTTCGTCACAGGACTGGATAAGTGGTTCCCGTCCCTTGACGATGATGCCAAAGCCTATTTCAAGGACTTCGGTGCGGCAACGGCAAGTAACGGTGCTGTAGGACTTTACCATATTGAGAACCTCACGCCGGAAGCTGTTGAAAGCGGCAGGTCCCTGCTGAAGAGCGGATATAAGACATATGTGATTGATGACGCGGAACTTGAGAGGGTTGAGAAGAACTACCCCGTGATCTGGAAGGATCCTGCGGCGGAACCTAAGCTTGCCTTCATCGGATGTCCTCATCTTTCTGCTGCACAGCTCAGAAGCTGGGCCGTGAACATCAGCACAGAGCTCAAGAAGAACGGAAAGAAGAAGGTTGCCGTTCCCACGGTCATGACAGCGGCTCCCGCCGTCGTGAAGGAATTTTCCTCAGACCCTCTTTACTCTGTGCTTGAGAATGCAGGAGTGGTCATTTCCTCAATCTGTCCCCTCATGTACATGAACAACCCTCAGTGCGGAAAGATGCCGGTCCTCACATGTTCCAACAAGTTAAGGACATACACGAGTGCGAAGTACATGAAGGAAGCAGCGCTGCTTGAGGTCATCACGGGAGGTGCAAAATGAAGAAGACTTTCACTGGAAGGGTAGTGGTAAAGGGCGAGTGTAAGGCTGAGGCCCTTGTCAGCCACGGTGGTTTCAACACTCTGGCATCTTATCAGCACTCGCTGATGTTCGGTGACAAAACGGCCAAGTGCTCAGACCAGAACAACCCCGATCTCTATGGCAGGGCAATGGCGGGCAAGGCCCTCTGCATGCCCCAGACGATCGGATCAACGACCGGAGGCCTCGTTCTCTTCTGTGCGGCCAGCATGGAGCGTCAGGCGGCATGTCTCCTGTTTTCCAAGCCTATCGACTCCCTTGCGGCGGCAGGTGCGATCCTAGCGGATGTCTGGACCGAACACTCAATGCCTACCGTTGACAGCCTGGGCGACGAGTTCCTCTCCTTCGTTCAGAGCGGTGACACGATCACAGTGAGCAGTGACGGAAAGGTTACTGTCGAGAGGTAGATAATAGGGGAGGCCGGAAAACCGGCCTCCTTAATAGTTTTCAGATCTTTGCTGCGGTCTCGAAAGCCTTCCAGATTACTGAACGGAGGTTTCCGACCTTAACGCAGTCACCGACAAGTCTTACCTTACCGCCCGCCTCATGGAGGGGAGCAGGAACATATCCGGCAGACATTATCACGTCATCGGTCTTAACCGTCACTTCAGATCCATCCTTACGGGTGCATATGATTTCCCCGTCCCTGACTTCCTTAAGTTTAGTTTCAAGGTATACGGGAATTTTGTGAAGCTCGAAGTACTCCCTGAGATAGGAGGAGTTGGCAAGACATACACCGGTCTGGCTGATGAGATCATCCTTCATCTCCACAATTACGGGATGCTTTCCTTCAAGGGCAAGCTCATAGGCGATTTCACATCCGGTAAGGCCGCCGCCGATGATGGCAACCTTATCACCGACCTTCCTGCCGGAAAGATACTCACAAGCCTCAACGGTCTTTTCGATTCCGGGTACGGGGAGCCTTCTCGGCTTGGCACCGGTGGCGATGATTATGTCACGTCCCCTGAATTCATCCAGTGACTTTATTTCAGTATTTAGGTGGACTTCGACCTTAAGTGTTTCCATCTGACGGACATACCAGGCAAGAAGATCCCTGAGTTTTCCCTTATAGGACTCTGCCGAGGCCGCAATGAACGTTCCGCCGAGCCTGTCTGCCTTTTCGTAGATGACTGGCTCATGTCCGCGGAGCTTCAGGACTCTGGCAGCCTCCATTCCTCCGATACCGCCTCCGATGATGATTACTTTCTTTGGCTTATCCGTCTTTACTATGCGGTGCTTCTTCCACTGCATGGTTTCAGGGTTGACCGCACAGCGGGCCAGACCGAGGGAGTCAAAGAGATCCTGATCATTCGGAACACCTTTGTAGTGGCACATGTTGAAGCAGCCGTTGTGGCATAGGATACAGGGTCTGATGTCCTCGCTTCTTCCCTCAATGAGCTTCGTCACCCACTCCTGATCGGCAAGGAAGGAGCGGGCGAAGCCTGCACCGTCCAGACGTCCGGCTGCGATTTCCTCTGCAGCCACATAGGGATCAAGTCTGCCGGCGGCAACAACCGGAGCGGATGTGAAGTTCCTGATGTGCTCCACGTCGGCCAGGTTGCAGTTTTCAGGCATGTAGATGGGAGGATGGGCCCAGTACCAGGCATCGTAGGTACCGTTGTCGCAGTTGAACATGTCATATCCGGCTTCGGTAAGATACTTCACGGCCTTCTCGCTTTCAGCCATGTCACGCCCTGCCTCTTTATAATCCTCACCGGGAAGGGCACCCTGTCTCATTCCCTTTGTCTTTGATACGACGGAGTAACGGAGCGAAACGGGGAAATCCTTTCCGCATGCGGCCTTGATGCCCTGAACGATTTCAACGGCAAAACGATAACGGTTTTCAAAAGAGCCGCCGTATTCATCTGTCCTCTTATTGACATAGGGGAGGGTGAACTGGTCAAGAAGATATCCCTCGTGGACTGCATGGATCTCGACACCGTCAACACCCGCTTCCTTCAGGAGCACGGCACTTTTGATGAATGAATCGATGATATCATGGATCTCATCCCTGGTCATCTCGCGGGATGGAACCCTGTCGGACCAGCGGTTGGGGGAAGGGCTTGCCGAGGCGGTTATCTTATCGAGGTTCATAATGGGCTTCGAGAGTGTCCTTACGACCGGTGTGTTATAGAGCATCTCCATCATCTTTGAGATGGTGAATGAGCGGCCGAATCCGGCAGTGAGCTGGACAAAGAGCTTTGCACCGGTCTTATGGAACTCCGGCATCCACTCTGCCAGATCACGGAACATCTTCTTATTCTTATGCAGCCACTGACCCAGCATCGGGTTGTAGACAGGCTGACAGCCGGGAAGCACGAGACCTGCGTTGTTTTTCGCAACCCTCATTATGAACTCGGCACCTGCCTTATCGAAATGATTCTTTTCCATCCAGCCGAAGAGGTCGGTTCCTCCCATGCTGGTAAGCACTATCCTGTTCTTGATTTCACAGCTGCCGATTTTCCACGGCGTGAATAGGGGCTCCAATCGTTTATCCATTTTATTCTGACACTCCTGGGTCTTAATGTAAATAATATTACCACAGTGTTACCTGTTTGGAAAACAGTTTTGATAGCGCATGTTTTATGTTATGATTAAGACATTCATTTTTCAGGAGGCTTTATGTCAGATTACATGAACGGAACCGGCATCCAGTATCATCTCAGGATAAAGAGGGGTGATGTCGGTCGCTATGTCATAATGCCGGGTGACCCGAAAAGGGTTCCCCTTATTGCGGCTTATCTCGATGATGCAAGGGAAGTGGCCGATTCGCGTGAATATGTTACCTATACGGGATATCTTGACGGGGAGATGGTAAGTGTCACAAGTACCGGAATCGGGGGCCCTTCAGCCTCAATTGCCATGGAGGAGCTCTACAAATGCGGTGCTGACACTTTTGTCAGGATGGGTACGTGCGGCGGAATCGCACTCCCTGTCATGGGAGGGGATGTCGTCATCGCCACGGGAGCCGTCAGGATGGAAGGCACCAGCCGTGAGTATGCCCCGATAGAGTTTCCCGCCGTTGCCGACTTCGATGTGGCAATGTGCCTCAGAAGTGCGGCAAGGAAGCTGGGAATGCGCCACCACATGGGTGTCGTCCAGTGCAAGGACAGCTTCTACGGCCAGCATGATCCGGACATAATGCCTGTCAGCTATGAGCTCAACGCCAAGTGGGAGGCGTGGAAGCGACTGGGAGTTCTGGCCAGCGAGATGGAATCTGCGGCACTCTTCACCGTAGCCGCCAGACTTGGCGTCCGCTGCGGCTCTGAGTTCTTCGTGGTCGGCAACCAGGAGAGGGAGAAGCTCGGAATGGAAAATCCCAAGCTCCATGACACTGAGCCTGCAATAAAGGTCGCCATTGAGGGCGTGAGGGAGCTTATCAGGCTTGATAGAGAGTGATTCCCTTATCAAGATATTCCTTAACGGTTTTCTGAAGGAGGTCGGACAGATCCTGTCCGTCTTCCTTTTTTCTGACGAGGTCGATCGTGAAAAGCTCCAGTCCCGTTTTGGTGTAATCACTCTGGAGCTCGGAGGAGGAGTGAATTCCCAGATCCAGGGCAAAGCGCTCATCAGCCCTGGTTTTTATTATGTCCTCGGTAATTCCGAGGTATGTCCTGTCCGTCTTCAGATTGCGGATCGCATAGATCCCGGCCTCTTTCCTGCCTATCATATATTCATTCATACAATACTCCTCTCTTGTCTTAAAGAAATATTCGTTTGAGAATTTTTATGTTTCCTTTCACCTTTTTTTACTATATCATAAACAATGAGATTTTTTTTGATCTATCATTGATAAAGGTGGAATATCATGGAACAACAGATTCAGGATTTAGTTGCTTCTATCAGAAAGGAAGGTATAGAAGAAGCTAAAAGGCAGAGCGCTGAGATTCTGGAAAAAGCCAGGGCTGAAGCCGATGAGATCGTCAGGAAGGCCAAAGAGCAGAGTGACGCCCTCATAAGTGAGGCAAAGGCAGCATGCGCCCTTGAAGAGGAAAGTGCCAAGGCTAAGATAGTCCAGGCGAGCAGGGATGTTTCCCTTTCTCTTAAGAAATCAATTGAGGCACTTTTTGCCCGTATCCTCACCGATGAGGTTTCGAAGGCAATGGACCAGGGGCTTCTTTCGGATCTTGTGGCTGAAGCCGTCAGAGCCGATCTTAAAGGAACGTCCATAGAAGTACCGGTAGGAAAGAAGGCCGAAGTGGTCGCAGCCCTCCGCGGGGAAGCTGCAGATGCACTGAAGAAGAAGGATAATGTGAAAGAGAACAGGGGAGTGCTCTCCGGACTCAGGCTCACAAGCGATGACGGCTCCGGATATGTCGATCTTTCGGCAGAGGAGTGCGCACTTCTCATCAAGCCCTATCTTTCCGATAAACTCAGAGAGCTCATTTACGGTTAGGATAATCTATGGCTAACTATTACTATCTTGTCCCCACGCTCCCATCCCTCAGGCCTGACATGGACGATTACATGTCCCTGGAGGAATTTCTCGCGCTGTGCCGGGGCCATCTTACGAAGAAGGATTACGAGATTCTCTCCCACGCTACCCTCACGGGCAGTGATGAGGTGGAGGGAAATGCCTTCATGAAGGCATTCTCCCGCTTCCGTTCGATGGTTGACTCGGCCCTGATCGCGGAAAGGGCAGCGAAACTGGGTCTTAAGGATCCATGCTATGAAAACAGAGGTGACAGGGAAGGAAGGATTCAGGAGGCAGTGAAAAAGGCTGTCAGATCAGACGATCCGCTCATGGGCGAGAAGCTGATCCTTAACCTGTACTGGGGATTTCTGGAGAACAACCTGGGACTGGGACACTATTTCGATCTCACGTTCCTCATCAGCTATGCGCTGCGTCTTCAGATCCTGTCACGGCTTTCAAGCTTTACTTTGGATAAGGGTAATGCGGAGTTCGCAAAGCTCTTTGGTCAATTGAAAGAGGAAATATTCCGCTAGAGGTAAAATATGACTACAAACAGAGGACATGTTGTTTCGGTTAACGGCAACATGGTAAATGTTGAGTTCACTGGTGCGGTCACTAAAAACGAGGTAGGGTACATCGTCCTTGGCGATACACGCCTCAAGAGTGAGGTCATCAGGATCAACGGTAATACCGCTTCCCTCCAGGTCTATGAGATGACCGGCGGCGTTGCGGTCGGGGATGAAGTCGAGTTCACAGGCGAGCTTCTCTCCGCAGAGCTCGGTCCCGGGCTTCTGACACAGATTTATGACGGTCTGCAGAATCCGCTTCCCAAACTGGCGGAGGAGTGCGGCTTCTTCCTTCAGCGCGGTGTCTATCTCACCGCCATCCCGGATAAGGACTGGCCCTTCACCCCGAAGGTGAAGAAGGGCGACACGGTCATTGCCGGTGACACGCTCGGAACAGTTCCCGAAGGAGTCTTCACCCACCAGATCATGGTTCCCTTCTCCCTTCTCGGAGAGTGGACCGTTGAGGACATCGTCCCTGAGGGTGTATACAACGTGAGAAGCACCATTGCCAGGATCAGGAACGCCAAGGGTGAGGAGAAGGAGCTTTCAATGGTATTCGAGTGGCCGGTCAAAAAGGCCATAAAGTGTTATGACGAGCGCCTTCGCCCCGATGAGACCATGGTCACTAAAATCAGGCTCATTGACACGTTCCTTCCCGTTGCAAAGGGCGGTACATACTGTATCCCCGGTCCCTTCGGTGCGGGAAAGACCGTACTGCAGCACCTGACAAGTAAGAATGCCGACGTGGACATCGTAATCATCGCAGCCTGCGGCGAGCGTGCCGGTGAGGTAGTAGAGGTTCTCAAGGAGTTCCCGGAGCTCATCGACCCGAAGACGGGCAGAAGCCTTATGGAACGCACGATCATTATCTGCAACACCTCAAGTATGCCCGTTGCCGCCCGTGAGGCATCCGTATATACGGCGGTAACCCTGGCCGAGTACTACAGGAACATGGGACTCGACGTACTCCTGCTTGCCGACTCCACGTCCCGCTGGGCTCAGGCAATGAGAGAGATGAGCGGACGTCTTGAGGAAATTCCCGGTGAAGAGGCATTCCCTGCATACCTGGAATCCAGAATCGCCGAGTTCTACGAAAGGGCAGGTAAGGTAAGACTCCGTGACGGCAGGACCGCATCGGTCACCATCGGAGGAACGGTATCACCCGCAGGCGGTAACTTCGAGGAACCCGTAACCCAGGCAACACTGAAGGTAGTAGGAGCCTTCCACGGACTTTCAAGGGAAAGATCGGATGCAAGAAAGTATCCTGCCATCGATCCCCTCGATTCCTGGTCCAAATATGAGGGCGTCCTTCCGCAGGATAAGGTCAATGAAGCATATTCAATTCTTGTCCGCGGCAGTGAGGTCAACCAGATGATGAAGGTCGTTGGTGAGGAAGGAACCTCCCTTGAGGACTACATCACCTACCAGAAGGGTGAGCTCCTGGACAGTGTTTACCTCCAGCAGAACTCCTTCGATCCCGTTGATGCCCAGGTAACCGTCGAGCGCCAGATTGAGACCTTCAATGTCCTTTATGACATTCTGACAAGTGACTTCGATCTTGGGGACAAGAAGGACGTGAGACTCTTCTTCAATCAGGTAAGACAGGCATTCCTCGACTGGAACGGCACTGCGGAAAGCGATGCCAGATACGGAGAGAGGAAGCAGGAGCTTACTAACCTGTACAAAGCAAAGGTGAGGGCCTGACAATGCAGAAAGTATATACAAAGATTGAATCCATCGTCGGAAACGTCATCACCGTCAGGGCAACCGGTGTAAAGAACCAGGACCTGGCAGAGGTGACCACATCCTCCGGCGTCAGCTATGCGAACGTCATCAAGCTTGACCATGATCTGGTATCGCTGCAGGTATTCAGCGGTGCACAGGGTATCAGCACCGGTGACAGCGTACGCTTTTTGGGCGTTCCCATGAGGGTCAGCTTCTCAGATGACCTGCTCGGACGTATCTTCAACGGTTCAGGCGAACCCCGTGACAAGGGTCCCTCCCTTACCGACAACATGATCGAGATCGGTGGACCTTCGGTAAACCCCGCAAAGAGAATCATCCCGAAGAACATGATCAGGACCGGTATTCCCATGATCGACGTCTTCAACACGCTCGTCGAATCACAGAAGCTTCCTATCTTCAGTATCTCCGGTGAGCCGTACAACCAGCTGCTTGCCAGAATCGCCATGCAGGCTGAGGTTGACCTCATCGTCCTCGGCGGAATGGGTCTCAAGTATGATGACTATCTCTTTTTCAGGGAAACACTTGAGAAGAGCGGTGCAATGAGCCGCACGATAATGTTCGTCCATACCGCTTCGGATCCGACGGTAGAGTGTACGCTCGTTCCTGACATGGCCCTGGCCGTTGCTGAGCAGTTCGCGCTGAAGGGCAAGAAGGTCCTGGTCCTGCTTACCGACATGACGAACTACTGTGACTCCCTCAAGGAAATGGCAATCACCATGGATCAGGTCCCTTCCAACAGAGGTTACCCCGGTGACCTTTATTCAAACCTTGCCGCACGCTATGAGAAGGCAGTTGACTTCGATGACGCCGGTTCCGTCACCATCCTGGCAGTAACAACCATGCCCGGTGACGACGTCACCCACCCGGTTCCTGACAACACCGGATACATCACCGAGGGTCAGTTCTATCTCAGAAACGGCCATATCGAACCCTTCGGTTCACTGAGCCGTCTCAAGCAGCAGGTCAACAAGGATACCCGTGATGATCACCGCTCACTGATGGATGCAATGATCAAGCTCTATGCGGCTTACAAGGAATCAGTCGAGAAGAAGGCAATGGGCTTCCAGATGAGTGAATGGGATGATAAGCTCCTGCGCTACGGCTCACTCTTTGAGTCAAAGCTTATGGATCTGTCCGTGAACATTCCACTTGAGAAGGCCCTCGACCTCGGCTGGGAGATCCTCGCGGAGTGCTTTGAAAAGAATGAGACGGGACTTAAGTCCGATCTCATCAGCAAATACTGGCCTAAGTAAGGAGTTTGTTTTATGGCTGTCAAGCTGACAAAGAATGAACAGAAGAAGCAGAAGGATGCGCTTAAACAGTATAACCGCTACCTTCCCACGCTGCAGTTGAAAAAGCAGCAGCTTCAGACTGTCATCAGGCAGATTGAAAGTGAGATTGAGGAGTATAAGGTCCAGCAGAAGGCCCTTATCGCTTCCCTTCAGAACTGGATAGCTGTCTTCGGTGAGCACAGTTCTTTTGACTCTCTCCACAGCCTGGACAACCTGGTTAAGATCGATACGATAGTGAAGGGTAAGGGAAACATCGCCGGTGTCGAGATTCCCGTCTTCAGGGAACTCACGTTCCAGGATATTTCCTATTCGCTCTTCGAATATCCCCTTTGGGTCGACAGCGGTATCGACGCACTCAAGAAGTGCAGTGAATACGATGCCAGGATCAGGACCCTGCAGGAGCAGATCGATCTTCTCGGCAGGGAGCTCAGGACAACAAGCCAGCGTGTCAATCTCTTTGAGAAGGTTAAGATACCTGAAGCAAAAGAGAATATCAGAAGAATTGGCATTTACCTCGGTGACCAGCAGACCAGCGCGGTTGTCAGGGGTAAGATCGCAAAGAAGAAACTGGTCAGGGAGGATCCGTCATGATCGAAGGAATGAAAAGCGTGACTCTTGCAGCGCCCTTCTCTCAGAAGAAGGAGATGCTTAAGAGCCTGCGTAAGCTCGGTCTCATGCATGTTTCGTCCCTTAAGAGATCGTGTGAGGCATCGGATGTGACTGATAAGAACATCACGGTCCTGATGAACACGCTCTCAGTGATCAGGGAAGAAGCTGATAAAAAGAAAAACTATGAACAGGTGGCCTCCGAGGGCCGGGATTTCGAGGAACTCTCGTCCAGGCTTGAAGGGCTTATCAGAAGGAGAAGTGAGGACAGTGAGGAGCTGAGGAGACTTGGATTTGCCGAAGCTTCCCTTGCTCCCTGGGGTGACTTCGATCCCGCTGAACTCTCGGCGCTGGAAGGTGAGGGCGTAAGACTCAGCTTCTACACCATGGGCAAAAAGGAAAAGGAGACCCTACGTCAGGATGAGAACGTCTTTTTCATCTCCCTTAAGGAAGTGAATAAGATGGAAGCGGTGGCAGTTGTGGGCGAACCCCTCAGCGACAGCTTCCCTGCAGTGAGGTTCATCCCCTCCGGTGAGAGCCTATCCGAAGTCAGGGCAAAGATCGACGCACTGAAAGCCGATATGTCCGCAATCTCTGAAGAGCTTGAAAAGGCCAACGTCTATGCAGATGCATTCCGCTGGCAGATAAAGCTGAGAAGTCAGAAATCCATGCTGGAAAGGGTGGATGCATCGTGTGAGGATGTGGAACAGATCACACTCATTCACGGTTACATCCCCGATGCCGACCTGGATGCCTTCAGAACCTTCGCAAAGGATAGGGGATACGCCTGGCTCATCGATGATGTAAAGGATGACGAGATGCCTCCCACAAAGATCCGTTACAAGGGCTTTGTCAGGATCATCAAGCCGCTCTATGACGTACTCGGCACTGTTCCGGGGTACAGGGAATATGACATTTCACTCTACTTCCTGCTGTACTTCTCCGTGTTCTTTGCCATGATCATAGGTGATGCCGGATACGGCCTTATATTCATACTGGCCGCTGCCCTCATCCAGATGAAAACCAAAAAGGCAAGTGACATGGTCATCCTGATCTATGTTCTGGGTGCCACGACGGTGGTATGGGGTGCGCTGACCGGAACCTGGTTCGGTTCGGTTGCCATCATCAACGCGATTCCGCCGCTGAAATATCTCATTATCCCGTCGATATGCAACTTCTCCATGGAGCTCTTCGGGATAGAGAGTGTTTTCGCACAGAACACGGTGATGAAGTTCTGCTTCATCCTCGGTGCCTCCCAGTTGGTGCTTGCATGCGTCATCAACGTGGTGGCCAAGATCAGGGCCAAAAATCTGTCCTTCGTGGCCGACATCGGCTGGCTCCTGGACGTGCTTGTGATATACATGCTTGTCCTCTTCCTTGTTCTCAATGAGGAAGTGAACTTCGGCATCATCATCGCAGGCGTTGCCGCAGGATTCGTACTGATCTGTCTTTTCGGCAAACAGGAACCCGGTGTTCCCTTTGTCAAAGGAATGGTAAAGAGTCTCTCTGATGCCTTCACGGTATTCCTTAACACCATAAGCTGTTTCGGTAACGTGATGAGCTACATAAGACTTTTCGCGGTGGGAATGGCCTCCCTTGCCATAGCTGACTCGTTCAACTCAATGGCAGGCGGACTGCTCTCAGGTTTCGCCCTCCCGGCAGGAATACTCGTACTCGTGCTCGGTCATGGACTTAACCTCATCATGGGTCTTCTAAGTGTCGTGGTACACGGAGTGAGACTCAATCTTCTGGAATTTTCCAATCAGCTCGGAATGGAGTGGAATGGATATAGCTACGATCCGTTTAGGGAAACGGCAATAAAATAATGTAAATTGAAAGGAGTTATTTCAATATGTCTAATTTAGCTTATGTCGGTATGGTTTGTGCTCTCTGTTTTTCAGCAATCGGCTCCGGTCTCGGTGCCGGTATGGCAGCTCAGTCAGCAGTCGGTGGCTGGAAGAAGTGCTACGCTGAGGGTAAGCCCGCTCCGTTCATCATGGTTGCTTTCGCAGGTGCGCCTCTCACACAGACGATCTACGGCTTCCTGCTCATGAACTTCATCAACTCTGCCTTCCAGGCTACTGGCAACATGCTCATGTGCCTTGGTGTCGGTGTTTTCGGCGGTATCGCAATCGGTCTCTCCGCTTTCCTGCAGGGTAAGGTTGCCGCATGCTCCGCAGATGCACTTGCCGAGACAGGTAAGGGTACTGCCAACTACTTCATCGTAGTAGGTATCGTTGAGACAGTCGCTCTCTTCACCCTCGTCTTCAGCATGCTCCTCCTGAACAGCTGATTGTCAAAAGATAATAAAAGAGAAGGCTGCATCAATTGGTGCAGCCTTCAATATTATTATGGGGTTATGTCAGCTTATGGAGGTTGTCTTCATGTCACTCATCCTGAGGTGATGTATTGCCGAGGCAAGGGTCAGAAGGATAAATGAAACGGCTATAATAATAACACTGTGAACCAGTGAGAATGCCTCGACCTCATCAATTACTTCAAGCACCTCTGATCCGGGCAGCGAGGTAATGCATATTGCCGCAATGACCAGGAAGGAAATAAAGGGTTTGAAGAGCGTCGTTATCGATGAGAAGAGACATCCTGCGGAAAAGCCCAGGAAAGCCGAAAGTGCAAAGGAAAGAATGTATGTGCTCACGGAAAGCAGCTGAAAGCCAGAGATCATGCCACTTATGAAATAGACTGCCAGGAGTCCGATCAGCGAGATGATCATCGTGACTGCAACTCTGATTACGTATCTTACGAAGGCAGTTGTTCTTGTTGCTCCGAAAAGCATCAGAAGTCTCATATACTGGAGTGAGAGACATCCGGCCACAAGATAGAATATTGAGAGTACCCCGATGTTCACCAGCGGTATCATGGCAAAAATGTCTTGCATTTCGGATGATGACAAGTCACCTCCCGTAAGGAACTTCAGGGCAACGCTGACTGCTCCCATGGCAAGAGTTGCCGTTCCAATGGCAATGAGTGAACCCTTTGAAAGTTCAAATGTTATGATATCTTTCTTCATTTTTATCCTCCTCAGCGGGCAAGAGCGATGAACGCATCCTGCAGATCGGCATGGGAAACGCAACCATCAGGAGCATTCACTTCCCCTCTTACCGTCATCGTGATCTTCCCAAGCGACTCAGTTTTTGAAAGAATCTCATAGGAACCGGTAACAGAACCAAGCGCCTCAGAAGTAACCGTAACTTTCCTGATATTCTGAAGCAGCTTATCCTTGTCCTCATCGACGATGAGTTTTCCCTTATGGATTAGTTTCACGCTGTCCAGCAGGGAGGCGACCTCCTCAATGAGGTGGGTCGAGATCACGAAGCAGCGGTCAGGCGTGAATCTTTCCAGCAGCAGTGTGTAGAAAAGCTCCCTGTGGGCGGCATCCAGTCCCAGAATCGGCTCGTCGAAGAATACGAAGCGGGCAGGGGACGTAAGCGCCAGAATATCCTTGAAGATCGTCCTGTATCCGGTGGAGAGCTTCTCCCACGATTTTTTCAGCGGAAGCTCGAAGGAATCGGCAAGCCTTTCCATTTCATTCCTGTCGGCACCTGAGTACTGCTCTGCCTGACGGAATATGAGGTTTACCTTATCGCCTGAGACAAAGGGGTTTTCCTCACCGATTGCAAAGACGTTCCTCTTCAGCGAGGGATCGCTGCCAAGTGACCTTCCATCTGCCTCAATTGTTCCGGCCGTAGGATAAATCATGTTTGTACAAAGCTTTATCATAGTACTCTTTCCTGCACCGTTGCGTCCCAAAAGACCGTAGATGTGTCCGGTCTCGAATTCTGTCGTGACAAGATCAAGCGCATTCTTGCTGCCATAGGTCTTGGTCACACCCTTAAGTTCAATTTTCATTAAATCCTCCCATCACCATATGCGTGAGTTCCTCTTCTGTTATTCGAAGCGATAAGGCGGCTTTTACAAGCGGCCTGATGTGATCTTTCATGAAGGTTTTCCTTTTCATCATGATCACTTCCTCCCTGGCTCCCGTCCTCACGAACATACCGATACCCCGTTTCTTTTCCACAAGACCTTCCTCAACCAGAAGGTTGACAGCCTTCATCGTCGTTGCCGGATTGATCTTAAGCTCAACGCTGAGCTGTGTGGAGGAGGGGATCGGCGAGCCTTCCTGATAGACACCGTTCATGATGTCCTCTTTAAGATATTCAGCAAGCTGCTGGAATATCGGTCTGTCATCGGTAAAGCTGTAATTCATGCTCCTCCCAATTGGTTAGTTACTCGAGTAATTAACCATATAACGCATTAACTATCTTTCTGTCAATGGAAACAAATAAATTTTTCAGGATTTTGAAGAATGAGTGACCGTGCATTATCTCGCGACTATTTTGATTAATTGTGCTATTCTGTCCCCATGATCATCGACTCAGTTGCAAATCTCGGGTTATACGAACCGGTCCTTCCTTCCATAGCAGGGAGGGACGGATATCTTTATACAATAGCCGAAAAAATGAATGCCTTCGTAAGTGATCGTTCTCACTCCGTACTGCTGATAGCTGAAAAGGGCGATGCCCGCATTGCCACCGGGTGGCGGGAAAGCCGTGATTCCAGGGACGTGACGGCGGCATGCATTCTCCGGGAAGGGGAGTTTGCCCTCTTCCTTCCGGGAGAGAAATATGTAATCAGTGAGTGTGACAGAGTCCTCAGGTACGTTCTGGAGTAAAACATGTACAGCGAAAGAAAAGCAGTTGTGAATAATCTTGTGATTGGTGCTGATGCCCCTGTCAGGGTTCAGACAATGTATGACAGCCAGATAGCCGACACCGATACCGATGAGGTAATAAGGAGGATAAGGCTGCTGGAGGCAATGGGATGCGACCTTATAAGGTTTTCCTATGTGTCGTCCAGAGACAGGGAAAATTTCACAAAAATAGTGAAAGAGTCGCCGATTCCCGTTGTTGCTGACATACACTTCGACTATAAGCTTGCCATTGAGGCGCTGCAGTGCGGTGCTCCGAAGATAAGGATAAACCCCGGTAACATCGGACCCCGTTGGAAGACCGAGGAGGTCGTGAAGGCGGCCCGGGACAGGGGTGCGTGCATCAGGATCGGGCTCAACAGCGGATCCCTTCCTCGCAACACATCAGGTAAGGATGTTCCTTCCCTGATGGCCGATACCGCAATGGAGTACCTGTCCTGGTTTGAAGGATGGGGATTTGAAAACAGTGTCGTTTCCCTCAAGGCATCCGATCCGGAAGTGACCCTTAAGGCCAACAGACTGCTGAAGCAGCAGTGCACCTATCCCATCCACCTCGGTGTCACAGAGGCCGGAGGCGCCGTCACCTCATGCATCCGCTCGGCATGGGCGCTGGGCAATCTGCTGAAGGAGGGAATAGGGGACACGATCAGGGTTTCCATCACCGGGTCGATTGAGACCGAAGTTCAGGCTGCCGTCGAGATCCTGAGAACCCTCGGCCTCAGGAAAGGAGGGGTACGCATCGTCTCATGCCCCCGCTGCGGAAGACACACCTTCGATTCCCAGGCCTTCCTTTCCAAAGTTGAGCCCAGGCTGCTGTCACTGAAAAAGAACATCACCGTTGCCATTATGGGGTGCCAGGTAAACGGCCCGGGTGAAGCTAAGAACGCAGATGTGGCCGTAACCGGTATCGGCAACAGGATTTTCCTCTACAGGAACGGGGAACTGCTGAGGGATGTGGAAGAGGATAAGGCAGAGGATGCCCTCTTCGATACGATTGAGAGTTTATGAACGACAGAATTGTAATTAAGGGTGCCAGACAGCACAATCTGAAGAACATAGATCTGGAGCTGCCGAAGAACAGTCTCATTGTCATGAGCGGTCTTTCAGGTTCGGGAAAATCATCACTGGCCTTCGACACGATTTTCGCTGAAGGTCAGCGCCGCTATGTGGAGTCCCTCTCAGCCTATGCCAGACAGTTTTTAGGCAGGCTGGACAAACCGAACGTGGACAGCATCGACGGACTGTCGCCCGCAATCGCGATCGAGCAGAAGTCCACCCACAAAAATCCCAGGTCCATCGTGGGAACGATTACGGAAATCTACGATTACTACCGCCTTCTATGGGCCCGCTGCGGTCATGTTCACTGCCCTGAGTGCGGCAGGGAAATCAGCGAGATGTCCGTTGACCAGATCATCGACATCATCTTTTCCCATGAGGAAGGCGGCCGCCTGATCGTCACAAGCCCCGTTGCAAGGGGAAGAAAGGGTGAATTCAGGAAGGTCTTTGATGATGCCCTCAGTGCTGGCTACACCCGCTGTATCGTGGACGGAAAGATGTTCATGCTCGAGGATGAGATTCCCCAGCTGGACAAACAGTTCAAGCATACCATCTCGGTCGTGATAGACAGGCTCATCAACCGCCGTGATGAAAGGGCCAGGCTTGCGGATGCCATTGAGCGGGCAACTGAGATGTCCGATGGACTTGTGGAAGTCGAATATGTCACAGAAGGCCGGAAGGAGCTTTACAGCGAAAAGAACTCATGTCCAGACTGCGGTATAACGGTACCTGAGCTGGAACCGAGGCTCTTTTCATTCAACAACCCCTACGGTGCATGTCCAGACTGTAACGGACTGGGATTCAGGAGCGAATTTGACATAAAGAAGATAATTCCAGATTCCTCCAAAAGTTATCTGGAAGGGGGAATCGTTACCCACAATCCTGATGCTTCCTACAGCGGCTCCTACATAAAGGCGCTTGCCGAGGCTTATCACTTCGATCTTTCCATCCCGCTGAAGGACTGGCCGAACGATGCCAAGAAGGTGCTTCTTTACGGGGGCGGCAAGCTTCTGGACATTGAGTATGAAAACGGCAGGAAGACGACCAAATTTCATAAGAAGGAGCAGTACCCGGGAATAATCAGGGAACTGGAGCGAAGATATTTCGAAACCCAGTCCATGGCAGTCAAGGTGTGGCTTGACACCCTGCGTGTCACCCATGAGTGTACCACCTGCCATGGGGACAGGCTCAGAAAGGAGGCCCTCAGCGTCTATGTGGGCGGGAGGAACATCATGGACGTCACCAAACTCAGCGTCCGTGATTCAATTGCCTTCTTCAATGAGCTCTCCCTTTCAGACACCGAAAAGGAAATATCCAAAGAGATAATGAAGGAAATCAAGGCAAGGCTGAACTTCCTTCTGAACGTCGGACTCGGATATCTTTCCCTGAACAGGGCCAGTGCCACCCTCTCGGGAGGTGAGGCCCAGAGAATCAGGCTTGCAACCCAGATAGGATCGGCCCTGTCCGGAGTATTATACGTTCTGGATGAGCCTTCGATCGGACTACATCAGAGGGACAATGAAAAGCTCATTTCCACCCTGAAAAACCTCAGGGATCTGGGAAACACCGTGATTGTGGTCGAGCACGATGAGGATACCATCAGGTCGGCCGATTACGTCGTTGATCTTGGACCCGGGGCAGGGGAGCTCGGAGGCTATGTTACCGCAAAGGGAACACCTTCAGAGGTGGAAAACTGCGTGGACAGCGTAACCGGAGCCTATCTCAGCGGCAGGCTCACGATCGACGTGCCCTCTGAAAGAAGAAAGGGTAACGGCAAAGAGCTCATCCTCCATGACTGCACGAGGAATAATCTTAAGAACGTGACGGTGCATTTCCCCCTTGGAAAGCTCGTTGTCCTCACCGGTGTTTCCGGAAGCGGCAAGTCCACGCTGCTCAACGAACTTCTCATTCCCAGCATAAAGGCTCGCCTTGCAAAGGAAAAGGACCGGAGCATTGAAGGGTGTGGAGCGCTTGAGGGAGCAGAGGCGATCGATAAGGTCATCAACATCGACCAGAGTCCTATCGGAAGGACTCCCAGGAGCAATCCGGCAACCTACGTCGGACTCTATACCGCGATAAGGGATCTTTTTGCCTCCCTGCCCGAGTCAAAGGCCAGGGGCTTCAAACCCGGACGCTTCTCATTCAACGTGCCCGGAGGAAGGTGTGAAAACTGTCAGGGAGACGGAACGATCAAGATTGAAATGCACTTCCTTCCCGATGTTTACGTTCCCTGTGATGTATGTCACGGCAGAAGGTACAATAAGGAAACACTTCAGGTTCAGTATAAGGGAAAGAGCATTGCGGACGTGCTGGACATGACTGTCCATGAGGCAAGTGAGTTCTTCAGCTCCATTCCCCAGATTAAGGCAAAACTTGATACCCTTATGAGCGTCGGCCTTGACTATGTCCACCTCGGACAGAGTGCCCTTACGCTTTCAGGCGGTGAGGCCCAGAGGGTAAAACTTTCTCTGGAGCTCTCGAGGAGAAGCACCGGTAAGACCCTTTATGTGCTGGATGAGCCCACCACAGGACTTCACTTTGCGGATGTGAGAAAACTGCTTGAAGTCATTCAGTCACTTGTTGACCAGGGAAACAGCGTCATTCTGATCGAGCACAATCTCGACGTGATAAAGTGTGCGGATCACATAATCGATCTCGGACCGGAGGGCGGTGATGAGGGCGGATGCGTCATTGCGGAAGGCACGCCTGAGGAGATCGCCGCTAATGAGAAGAGTCATACGGGAAGATTCCTGAGGAGGTATCTTGGCCTCAAGGATTAAATGCTTCATCGCCCTGATGCTCCTTTTACTGTCATCCAGCCTTATGGCCTCATCGCCTAAGGCCGGGTACATTTCGGCAGCAGGGCACGATGAACTTTTATCCATGGCAGAGCTGCGCGGCATAGATGCTGACGGGCTTGATGACGAGGCAGTAAGGGCCCTTCTTATGACGTATGAGGGACTGGCGGAAGGGGAAACAGTGAGTGAAGGGGAGCCGGACGGAGAGGAATACTCCATGCAGATACTCTCCTCAGACACGGTGAAACTGCTTCCGAACTCCTGTGTGATGCTGAATGGAGGAGTATCGGTCTCCTTCAGCCTTGCAGACGGCAGGAGCGAAAAGATCCTGAGTGCCGAGAGCATGCTCGTAAATCCTGAAGTCGGTATGGTATCTGCTTACGGCAGTGTCAGATATGAGGATAAGGAGAAGGACAGCGGCCTTGGGGAAATCAGTGCCGACGTCGTTACTTATGTGTATTCATCGGGGGACCTGATCGTATCGGGCGGAACTACATACTCCGAGCGCACCAATAATGAGGATGCGAAGATCACGTTTTCAACCGGTGCATCGCTTCTGAACTACAGGGCAGCGGACGGTGGAATCTTCTTCTCTGAAGGGTCCATCACGACCGGAACCTCATCACTCTCATCAATTAAGGCAGATGAAATCGCGATCCTTGACGGGGGTGACATGTTCCTCTCCAGAGCCTTCCTGTCGATAGGACGGGTTCCTGTAATGTATCTGCCTTTCTTCTTCTATCCTGGATCACGGCTGTCACTCAATCCCGCATTCGGTTTTTCATCCTCCCGCGGCCTTTTCGTTTCCGCAACCCTGGAGCTCTTCGGGAAATACCCATCCTTCAGTGAAAGCGGAGAGGAGTCATCATTCGCATCACTGCTCAGGACCGGCGACGGGGCAGACCTCGTGAGTAACGGTCTTTACTACGACACACCCGGAGAGGAGCAGGGAGCCCTTGCAAAGTGGGCAGCGTCCAGCGGAAGTCACATGACACTGCTTTTGGATGCCTACGCCGACAGCGGACTTCATGCCGGATTCGACACTCTCATCAAGGCAGGCAAATTCCGGTTCTCCACGATAAGCGGAATATCACTCACCCCTCTGGAAAAAACACTCTACGGTGAGAAATTCAGATACTATTCGGTGAATGATCTCTCACTCAGCCTGACGGACATCTCCCTGAAGGCAAGCTTCCCCCTTTACTCCGATCCCGGAGCCCTGAGCGAGTACAGCGGACGCCTCACATCATACTCCATCGATTCTTTCTTCGGCTCAGAACAGAAGTTCCCCACGGGAAAGAGTACGGTGAAAGATTATGAGGCCACCCTGGACGCATCCCTTTCCCTCCCTTCCGCACTGAAGCCCTTCTTCATTGACAGTGCAAGGATCTCGACACTGCAGGCACGGGCAAAATATACATATTCGTCTCAGGAAAAAAAGTACATTATCAGTGACATAATCCTGCCCAGACTCACCGGCTCCCTCTCGGGAACGATCTTTTCCCTTTCGGGAAGTGAAGCGGAAAGCGGGGAGGAAGCGGAGCGCAAAACCCCGGCCTTCTCCGATTATTTCATCCTTTCCGACCCCCTCCTTGCCCCGATGTACGAGACAAAGGCCGGGTCAAAGAGTCAGAACCGGAAGTATGACATCTATCTGAAGTACACCCTCAGCGAGGATCTTACCAACAGCTATGACTGGTCCGTACAGAAAAACACGGTTGAAAACGGGGAGTTTACCTCAAAACTGACGGGAAAGCTTACCTTTGCCGCCTCACTTACGGACGTCATATTCCTTACCCAGAGTATCTCTCCAGACTGGAGCAACACCTTCCGGGAGGAAGGAGACGGGGCAGGGAAGAATGTGTTCTCTGCGAGAAGCGACACTACGGTGAAGCTTCCCTTTCTTGGCCTTACATACAATTTCAACACCTATGTATACAGAATGGAGTCTTCCTTCACAAATGGCAAAAGTGAGAGCGAGGAGACGTGGTACTCCTTTGACAGGGAAAACGTAAAGGCCCACTCCCTTTCCCTCTCAAAGACCTTCAAAACCCCGGCCGGAGACTTCAGCCCCAGTCTGAAGTATACCCTTCCGCCCCTTACCGGGTCCCTTACGGCAGGCCTTTCCCATAAGGCCGGAGCATTTTCCCTTTCATTTACAGAGGAGTGGAAGGAAAAGGACGGTGAGTACAGGGCAGAGAGTATAAAGCTAAGTACCGGATACCTGGGAAAGTATTACACCCACTCACTGGCGGCTGACTATGACTGCACATCCTTCGATCCATCGGATCTCCTTCTTCCGCTGTCCCTGACCGCATCCGTTTCCGTACGCAGTGCCGATAAGAAGTACTCCCTGACCGAATATGTGAAATATGACTATGAGTCCGGTGGAAAGTACCATAACTTCAATGCGCTCACTACGACGCTGGTGACGCCTTACGTCGGTGCCGTATACAGCGGGACCGCCACGGACGGGAAGTACGCCCCCGACTACGCTGAGCTTACATGCAGCATATCCACAGGGAAGCTTTACGCCTGGAAGAACAGGATCGTCACTGATTTCTATGCCAAGGGCAAGCTTCACTATGCATTTGACAATATCTACGGCACAAGCCTCTCCATAAAGCTGGGACTTTCGTTCACCATCAGGGAATTCCTGGCACTGAATTTTGAGCTTGTAACCAACAATAACTCCTTCTACCGCTGTTATGAGAATGATGTCTTCAGCTTCCCGCTGCTCTGGCAGGAGCTGAAAAACAGTTTCGACTTCTTCGGAAACGGCAGGTACAACACCGGTTTCACCATGGACTCGGTATCGGTGGAGCTGGTTCACTACATGTCGGACTGGGACTTTTATTGTAAATATTCCGCTTCTATTGTATCATCAAGACAGGGATACGAATGGGTCCCGACTGTCAGTTTCTATCTGAAATGGAAGACGATACCTGACCTGAAGGTCGATGAAAATTACAGGAAGACTTCCGACGGAAAGTGGCAGACGACCACCAGTGTCTATGGCAAGAAATAATGCAGAACATATATTTTGACGACAGTGCGGTGATGAGCGCCGTCCTTGGTATAAACGACAGAAACATTCCATATCTTGAGCTGCTTCTTGGTTCCGAGATTTATGTGAAGGGTAACTGCCTTTCCTGTGAGGGATCACCTGTTTTTCCATCCCTGATCGCAAGGCTCAAGGACCTGGCAAAGGACAGGAGGAGTGAGCTATCAGAGAGTGAGATCTTCATGGAGTACCAGCTGGCCAACGGGGATCTGGTATCAGCGGATGTCTTTAAGCCGAAGGATACCTCGATCAGCGTGAACTCAAAGACCATCTACCCCAAGAGTGCCCGCCAGGCCGAGTTCATCACGAGTCTTTATGAGAATCAGATCAACTTCGCGGTGGGTCCTGCCGGAACGGGTAAGACCTTCCTGGCAATCGCATATGCGCTCATGCTGCTTCTTTCGGGAAAAAAACAGAAGCTTGTCCTGACACGTCCCGTTGTGGAAGCGGGAGAGTCCCTCGGCTTTCTTCCCGGAGACCTGTCCCAGAAGCTCAATCCCTATCTCAAGCCGCTTTACGATGCGATGG
Organism: Spirochaetales bacterium; assembly: GCA_022788185.1. Taxonomy (GTDB): domain Bacteria; phylum Spirochaetota; class Spirochaetia; order Sphaerochaetales; family Sphaerochaetaceae; genus Bullifex. Next base: position 46,455 of record JALEVV010000013.1, read on the forward strand.
AATTCATACTCACTCCGGCCCAGATAAAGAAGCTGGAAGAGAACGGCTCAATAGAAAT
>JALEVV010000029.1 GCA_022788185.1 Spirochaetales bacterium
CTTGAATCTACAATTCAAATGCAACAATGAGGGTAAATTGGAAAAGTGACCCATAACTTCTGATAGAATGGTGTTTGCTACAACATTATTCAGGAGGAAGCCATGGGTCACCATAGGCATCTTACACTAGAACAGCGTGAAATGGTAATGGCATTTCATGCCCAGGGGAAAACAATCACAGAAATCGCAGAGGAGATCGGCAAGGACAAGAGCACAGTCTCCAGGGAGCTGAGGCGGAACCTCAACCACAGGGGCAGGTACGTCGCCTGTACCGCCCAGCACAAGTACCAGGAAAGGCGGAAGGGCTGCCACAGGAAGCTGAAGCTTTCTGACGAAGGTCTCTTCACAACAGTGAGGAGACTGTTCGTGGACCTCCATTGGTCGCCGGAACAGATTTCGGAAAGGATGAGACTCGAGGCAGGGATGGCCGTCATAAGCGCCAACACCATCTACCGTGCGGTCTACCGGCATCTCTTTGATCTGGAGCCTCTCTCCCACGGGAACCGGGGGCTGATAAGGAGGCTCCGCCACAAGGGCAAAACAAGGCATAGGAAAGGCTCCGTGGAGGCCAGAGGCAAGATAAGGATTTCCCATCTGATAGACGAAAGACCCGTCTCCGCCGAAAAGAGGTCCCGCCGGGGCCATTGGGAAGGAGACACCGTGATAGGTGCAAAGGGCAAGGCATGCCTCGTCACGATGGTTGACAGGAAGACAAGGTTCCTGCTCTGCCGCAAGGCGGAGGCGAAGAGTTCCTCTGCGGTTGGGAAGAGGATCCTGGAAATGTTTGAAGGACAGCCACTGCTTTCCATAACGCCGGACAGAGGCAAAGAGTTCTCGAACCATGAGGAACTGACAAGGGACCTTGGCGTCGAGTTCTATTTTCCGCTGCCACACCATCCTTTGGACAGGGGGACGAACGAGAACACAAACGGACTCCTGCGGGAATACTTCCCAAAGTGACAAGACATAACGGATGTTGGTGATGAAGAGATCTCATTCATCGTTGACCAACTCAACAAGAGACCACGCAAGTGCCTTGGATTCAGAACACCTTATGAGGTCTACTATTCAAAGACGTTGCATTTGATTTGACTATTCAAGGATTTTAAAATGATTTGCACAGGATTATTGACAACTGCTTTTTCTCTTTCTAAGCGAGTTTTGGCTGTTGTCAGTGATACCGAACACTGCCAACCGTGCATCGTCCGGTACAGGGTCTGTAATCCATGATCGGGCAGGAGGAGATATAAACCTCCTGCCACGGATCAGCAGTCAGGCTTTCTTCTGTGTAAAGTGACCGATGAGGTAACAGATTGTGGCAACTGCCATACCGTTTAAGGATGCAACACCCCAGTGGAGGAGGTTGGCCACGACTGCACCGAGGATGACACCTATTACTGCATACCAGTTGACCACTGTCCTGATCTCTGTGTCATCGTAGTCCTTCCTGTTGAGGAAGTAGGAGAGTACTATGATGATTCCGCATGGTGGAAGTGTGCAGTTGAGGATGTTGAGCCAGGAGCAGAAGTTCCAGTAGAGCCAGACAGCCGTGAGGGTTCCGAAGATACCTGAGATCAGGACCATGGGTTTCTTCTTCTGCCCGAATATGTTGGCCAGTCCCAGTCCAGCAGAGTATAGGGCGTTATCGTTGGTTGTCCAGATGTTGAGTCCCAGGACCAGTACTGCCAGATAGAAGAGGTTCAGGTTGAGCATGACTTCGAAGATGTCGTTTCCGCCTACGTAGATTGAGGAGATGCCTCCCATGAAGAACATGAGGGAGTTTCCCAGGAAGAAGGCGATGACTGTTGTGATGACTCCGGTCTTGCCGTCTTTTGCGAATCTTGAGAAGTTGGGGGTTGCAGTACCGCCGGATACGAAGGAGCCGACTACCAGGCCTGCACCTGAGATGACAGTGAGAGAGCCGGAGCTCTTTGCGAACTGCTGTACAAGAGTCATGTCACCACGCTTTACGGCAAGGATCATGGCAACCGTACCGAGGATTGCGACACAGGGGACTGCGATGTAGCTGACAATGGTGAGGGATTTGATGCCGAAGTAGGCAGAGGCTGTCATGCAGATGCCTGCCACGATGACAAGCGCCCATTCTGCAGCCTTGCTGCCACCGAGAAGCTCATTGGCTACAGGGATTGCAAACATGGCGACGCCGACACCGAACCAGCCGATCTGGGTGAAGGAGATCATTGCAGACGGAAGGTAGGAACCTTTTGTTCCGAAGGCTTTTCGTGCAAGGAGGTCGAGGGAGAGTCCTGTCTTAGCACCGACATAGCCCAGAAGACCGGTGTAGAGGGCAAGTATTGCACCTCCAACTATTAGGGCGCCGATAAAGCCGGTAAGGTCCAGACCGTCGGCAAGCTGCTGTCCTACCCACATGGAAGCGGAGAAGAAAGTGAAGCCAAGCATGATCATGAACATGGTCAGGAAGCTTCTTCTTGCAGTTACAGGCACGGCGTTTTCTGCGTAGTCGATGTCGACTACCTGTGCTGTTTCTTTTTTCATTGGTTTATCCTTTAACGATTTTGGGTTCAGATTATGTATTTTGTCAGGGTTGTGGTGAAGGTGCTGATGCGTTTTTTTGCCATATCCCTGAGGGAAATGCCATCGAGACTCCTGATGAAACCCTTCTCCTGGGTATAGAGCCACCAGGTCAGGTCCTTGTCCAGGTTCTCATAATGGTTGTCCTCAAGCCAGTCGGAGTAGGAGATGTCCAGACTGTGGCCCAGCTTCTCCTCCGTCAGCGCCTTCATGTCGATGGTCTCTGCATGTTCAAGGATGTGGTTCCAGAACTCCAGAACTTCCTCAATGTGCTCCCTGATCTCATAGCGTCTGGCACCGCCGTCGTATATGGTGCACTTCTCGAAGAGGGCTTCCCTCATGGAAAGGGTTTCCCTCCTGAATTCAGGGGATATGATACCTCCCTTCCAGTAGAAGTCGATGTCGGCGGCGTTGATGCCGCTGACACCCCTGTTGCCTTCCTCATAGCAGTTGAAGATTCCCTCATAGTAGATGGTTATGAAGCCTTCGAAGTCAGGCCAGTAGCCTCTGATCTCATCTGTCAGGGCCTCAAGGATGGGGATACCCTTTCTTGCACCGATGGTGAAGAAGATTATGTTCCTGAGCTTCATCCCCTTTTCCATATAGCAGTCGATTACATAGCGAAGGCATTCCTCCAGGGTGGAGCCGGATGCGATAATGTCTCCGATCATGAGGGTGGAGTTATCTACCAGAGCCAGCTTCCTGTATTTTACATCCAGACCTGTCACATCCTTGCCGTTGAAGACTCTTTCACAGGAGAGGAATGAGATGTCATGGACTCTTATGTGCTCGTTCCAGCAGGCTTCCTCCAGAGGATAGTTTAGGGCACCCCTAAGGATTGAGAGAATATTTGCCTTTGAGATCAGGCCCTTGCATTTGAGGAAATAGAGCATCTGGCTGGTGGAGTGGACCAGTGATCGGTAGACTTCATAGCCAACGACCTCAGGTCTGTTCATCAGTTTTCTGGTCTCTGCCTCTGAGATTATGTAGTACTTGTTTCTGTAGCTGCCGTCCAGGCTATAGCAGGAAACACCCTGCTCGTTGAACTGTGGTGTAAGCTGGACTTTATTCCAGAATGCGTCCATTTTTTCCTCCTTGTGGCATCGCCCAAACAAGGAGAAGCCCTTACAATTCTAAAGAAGAAGCTTTGCCGTGTCTATTGCCTTATATGCTTTCTGGCTATCAATCCTCTGACAGTCAGGGATTGGAATACCGGTGATGAGGTTGTGTACCCGAATGTGGAGGACAATGCGGCATTACTTCTGATTTTTCTTGTAAAGGATCATCCTTTCAATGATGGATGCAAGAGCATAGGATTTTTTTCAGAAGAATGGAACGCCTTAAGAAATAAGGCGGGAATTCTCGGTTACTTGTATCCGAGATGAAAGCCTGTTTTTTTACCCCTTATTTGAAAATCGGTGTTTTTTCGATTTACCACGACACTATATGTCCTGGTAACTGTGTGACAATGAAAGCACAGGAGCAGGACATATGGACAGGACAGCGGCAATTGAGAGTTACCTCGGGGAATACGGACTTACGGAACTTCAGATATCAACCATACTGAAACTCTTTGAATCTTATCCGGCAGACAACAGAATTGCAAAAAAGGATGGTGTTTTTGAAGTCTGTCCCAAGTGCGGCATGGTTCATCCCATGATCGTGAAAGGCGGAAAGGCCGGAAGCTGGAAACAGATGTACGGATGCACGCACTGCGGCAGAAGGTTCACGGAAGATCATGGTACCATCATGCATTACTCCCATCAGGGAGATGATGCATGGAAGGTCCTCATGATGGATACCATCAACGGAGTATCACTGAAGAAGACTTCGGCAAAACTCAGCCTCAGCATGAGACACCGTTTCCTGTGTTCCCCTGAGAAGCATGCCGATAACGAAACCATTGGTTCCACATCAGAAGAAAACATTATTCGATACATGGAAAGGCAGAAGGATTGTCAGTTATGAACAGTGCGATCAAATACCGGCTTTATCCAACATCTGAACAAAAGATCATGTTTGCCAAAACGTTTGGCTGTTGCCGTAAAGTATATAACCTCATGCTTTCGGAAAAAATCGAGAGTTATAAGACTACCGGGAAATTTGTGGC
>JALEVV010000012.1 GCA_022788185.1 Spirochaetales bacterium
AGTTCATCCTGTCATACTCGCACGAACCGGCATATTACTTCATTTCTTCTTTAATCTACCGTTCGGATTTCGAATTGACAGAAGCCTCAGGCTTCCGTTTCTTTCTCTCTCTTTCCAAACGCTTATGTCTTTCAAAAAACCTGCGTGCTTCTCAGCGCGCTTTTAAGACCTTAACACTTTCCGGTGTTTCCTGTCAACTGCTTTCAGGACTTTTTTTCATCCGTCAGCCGCTTCAGGCGGTCAACGAGAAAGGAATTTACTCCTTTTCATCCTTTCTTGCAAGGGGTTTTGGGACCTTTTTTGAAAAATTTTCATACATAATTTTTAATTGTATACAAATTATAAATTTACAATTCAAAAATTTTTCATGGACCTTTTTCCATGGGTGAAGTACCATCGCTCTTATGGATATTGTAATTGATAACGCCACCAAAGATGATCTTCCGGCTCTCGAGGAGATCTGCCTCCTCACATCCGATTCCGGCGCTGACGGCAGGCATCTCTACAGTGATCCCCGTCTTGTTTCCAGGATTTACCTCACCCCCTATGTGCTCTTCGATCCCTCATCGTGCTTTGTGGCACGCATCGGCAATCGGCCGGTAGGCTACATAGTAAGCTGTACCGACTCTGAAGCTTTTTACCGTTTTCTCAACACGGAGTACCTTCCTTCCATCAGAAGCGAGTTTAAGTCAGCTGTGACTGAAAGTGACAGGAACATCGTCACCATGATTCAGAACGGGGTGGAGTATGAGACATATCCCGACTACCCCGCCCACCTTCACATTGACATTCTGCCTGAAGGACAGCACATGGGACTCGGTCGGAGGCTTACCGAGACTCTGTGGGCCTACCTCAAAGACAGGGGTATTAAGGGAGTTTACCTGGGAGTCGGTAGCGCGAATACCTCAGCCCAGGCGTTTTACGCACGTATGGGATACCGGATCATGATCAATAAGCCCTGGGGCAAGGTACTGGTCAGGGACCTTTACTGAGCATCCCCCTTCCACTTTTCCGCCAGATCCCCCAGATCGGAGGCAAGGCGTCTTACCGCATTGGAAAGCCTGATACACCGCTTCGTGTCCGAAGCATCGGCCTTTCCCGCAGCCTCATAGAGTCTGTTAATTACCTCATCAAGAGTGTCCAGGTTGGAGGCAAGGAGCTCCCTTGCTTCCCTGAGGTTTCTTTCATTCTCATCGATGTGCTCCTGCCTCTCCTGATAAGGTATCGTTCCGTCCAGGTCGAAGGACTCACCGAGCATGGGAGCATAGGCTTTCATGCCATATTGCTCCGTGAGCATGGTGGCAAAGGCTGTTGCACTGTTTTCATCCCCATGGGTCACGAATATCTTTTCAGGGGGAATCCTGAACGATGTAATCCACTTGATAAGTCCGTTTCTGTCGGCGTGACCGCTGAGTCCGGGCAGTGATGTGATCTCGGCCTTTACCTCAACCTGCTCGGAAAAGAGCGTCACATGGCGGGCACCGTCCACGATAGAGCGGCCCAGCGTTCCTTCCGCCTGATAGCCGACAAATAGAATGGTGTTTTCCTTTTTGTAGAGATTGTGCTTGAGGTGGTGGCGGATGCGGCCGCCCTCACACATTCCTGAGGAAGCGATTATGACCGCACTCTCCTTCATCGTATTGAGCGCAATCGACTCCTGAGTGTCACGAACCTTGACAAGGGTGTCGAAATCGAATGGATTTATTCCCTTTGCAATAAGCTCCATCGCATCATCGTCAAAGTAGTTTTTCCCAACGGCATGTCTGAAAACCGCCGTGGCCTTTATTGACAGGGGTGAATCAAGATAAACAGGAATCGGGTAATCCAGGTACTTCTCCGTGATGATTATCCTGAAAAGATAGAGGAGCTCCTGCGTGCGGCCGACCGCAAATGACGGGATTATCACCTTGCCGCCGCGGCGGAAGGTTCTGTCCACAATACCGGCAAGATGCCTTGCCCTCTCATGAATATCATCTGTAGCCTTCACTTCATGGCACCTGGTGCCGTAGGTCGACTCCATTACCACCACATCGGCATTCTGAATATATTCAGGATCGTTTATTATCGGCTGATCGAGGTTTCCGATATCACCGGAGAAGACTATTTTCTTCTCTTTTCCGTCCTCATTGACGAAGACCTCGACAGAAGAACTGCCAAGCAGGTGTCCGGCATCAACGAACCTTACGGAAACCTGACTGTTAAGGATGCACCTCTGCCCATACTCCGTTTCGGAAAAGAGCGAGAGGGAATTGTATGCATCTTCCTTAGTGTAGAGCGGTTCGACCGCCTCTCCGCCGCTTCGCTGCTTCTTGCGGTTCATCCACTCGGCTTCGCTTTCCTGAATGGAGGCTGAATCAAGCAGCATTATCTCGGCCAGCTCAGCCGTAGCCGAGGTCGTCAGGATCGTGCCCGTAAACCCTTCCTTCACCAGCTGGGGTATGCGCCCCGAGTGATCGATGTGGGCATGGGTCAGCAGGACGTAGTCTATTTCTGACGGGCGGAAGGAGAAAGCATTTCCTGTTTTCTTCTCATCCCTTCCCTGCAGCATACCGCAGTCTGTCAGGATCTTAAGTCCCCCTGCCTCAAGCAGGTACATCGAGCCGGTCACGAAACGGGCAGCGCCCAGGAATGTCAGAGTCATCGCTTCCTCCTTTTTTCTTAATTATACCATTCAATCAGGAGGAAGCGGGAAAAAAGAGCATCACCTGGTTTTCAGATACTCATCAATGTATTTCCAGACCTCATCATCGAAGTCACCGCCCATGGAATAGTTCTCCCTGTTGAATCCATGTCCGGCCCCCTCAATGGTTCTCAGGGTGCATTTGGAGTATCTGTCAGCGGCCTTTCTGCATACATCGTCACTGACGATGAAGTCCTTTGAGCCACGAATAATGAGAACCTTTCCTTTAAATGCTCCTATGTGCTCATAGGCATCATAATCCAGGAGCGAATTGCTGAAGGCCTGGGAGTAGCCTTTGCCGAAAAGGCCTGAAATACCGCCGGAACCTGAAAACATTTCCATGAGCTCCGAAACATCGAAGTTCTGGAAAGAGCCTGTGACGGTAAAGCCGGAAAACATATCCATCAGGGCGGAGATATTGAAATTCTGGGAGGACCCGGAAAACATTCTGACAAGGTCAGGGATATTGAAGGCCGGATAGAGGAGTATTTCCCCTTTGATCCGATCCTTACACTCCTCTGCGGCAAGGGCGGTGACCAGCCCTCCCTGGCTTGTACCGAAGAGGTAGATTTCATCACTGTCCACCATTTCCAGCGACGAAACGTAATCGATGACGGCCTTGAGATCCTCAACCTCGGTGAATATGGTCATGTCATCCGTGCTTCCCTCACTCCTGCTCTGTTCGCATGCACCGCAGAAATCGAAGGCGTATGCGACGAAACCGCGGGAGGCAAAACCTGCGGCATAGGATGCCATGGAATCGGCATTGAGGTTGGCACTGTGGGACAGTATCACTGCAGGAAACGGGCCTTCGGCGTCAGTGGGTGCATAAATCTTTCCATAGATAGCAAGCCCGTCTCTTTGAGGTGTTACATCCTTTTTCACCACGTTATTGTCACAGCCGGTGAGGACAATCATGATCATCAGCAAAATGACTGCCGCTCTTATCATTTTTCCATTCATTTTTTCCTCCATACAGTATCATGGATGTAATAAAAAACCGGACTCGGGATTTTCCGGTCCGGTCATAATCATATTCAGTCAAAGAAGAGCTGATAAACTTCATCAGGTGTTCTGGCATTCGTCAGCATCCTGACAAACACGTCACTCATGCAGAGCCTTGCGATCGAGCTCAGTGTCTGGATATGCTCCTGCGGCCTTTCATCCGGTGCAAGCACCAGGAAGAAGACACGGGTTTTTTCCTCACCGCCGAAATCGATCGGGAGGCGGGATATGCCTATCACGACTGCAACTTCATCAAGCCCATTAATCCTGGCATGGGGAATTGCAATTCCCTTTTCCATGGCGGTGGAACCGAGAAGCTCACGCTCCCTCACGCTATTGACGATTTCCTCTGCCTTATCGGAGGAAATACCGCTTACAGAAGCGTATCTGGAAACCAGATCCCTGATGATCGAGTCCCTGTTTGCTGATGTCAGCGGATTGATTATCAGTTCCTTCTTAATTGTTTCTGCAAGTCCCATCTTCAATTCTCCTCAAACATTTCCCAGAGGTCATCATCATCCCTTGCAACGAGCACCGGGCAGGGTGCAGTCCTCATCATGCGGTCGTTTTCACTGGTGAGTTCTTCCCTTCTCGATCGTACCACATTGATGCTTCCGAGGACAAGCAGATCGATTCCGTGGTCCTTTATGTAGGAGTTCACCTCGGCACTGGGCACGCCCTCGCGGCTTTCAAGCGTGACATCCACATCCTTTGAGGCCGCAAGCTTTTCCATGTGTCTCAGGTGACGGGATGCATCCTTCCTTAGATCGGTAAGGTACTCCTGCTTCTCAGAGGAGATGAACACCCTTGCATTCACAAGATCACTGATGGCCTTGGTGTTTACGACATATACCGCATGAAGCGATGCCCCGCTGGCACGGGCCAGCAGGACCGCATACATTGCGGCGCTCATGCTCCCTTCGGAACCGTCCAGGTATACCAGAATTCTGGAATATGGTGCTTTCACTTAATTATCTCCTTTTTTCCATCCGTTCCTTGACGCTCTTCAGGAGAATGAGACTCTCACGCTCACTCTCCTCAATTCTGCCTTCAAGGTACTTCAGGGTCTCTTCCTTATCGGGAATGACCATCTTCTCCAGTGCGTTGACCTTCCTGATGGTCTTTTTCACTTCCCGGCTCAGTCTCATTATCGAAACCTTGAGCTCCGCCATCTCACCCATCATGACAAGCGCCTCCCGGTATTTGCCTATGACGACCTCACTGAGGATGCTCGTGTCCTCCGGAGAGAAGAACGGACCTTCTCCGGAAAACGAGGTTTCCACATTGGGAAGTCTTACGCCCATTACCCTGCGCTCCCTTACCTCAAAGGAGCTTGAGATACTGACGGCACCTGCCAGGTTGGCTACACGGAGCCTGCCCATGTGCATGATCGCTTCCTGCAGTGAGGCTTCAGCCTCAGAGAGGGCCTTTTCCACCCTGTTCTGGTAGTCGACGGCCTGGTCGACGAGTGTCAGCAGCTCGTTGACGAGAATGCTCCGCTTCTGGTCAAGCAGCTCGTGGCCGAGGCGGGAAAACTCGAGCTCCTCGCGAAGCTTCATCATGTTGCTTCTGGTGGGTGCGATAGACGTATCCATTCACATCATCCTTTATAATGGGCACTGATCTCTTCCTCGGTAAGCCTCTGGAGCTCCTCCGGGGGAAGAATTGAAAGTGCCTGCCAGGCCAGATCGAGGGTTTCCTCGATGCTGCGGTCCTCATCATATCTCTGGGAGAGGAACTTACGCTCGAAGAAGTCACCGAAATCCAGATAGAGGTGGTCGGTCTGGGTGAGTTCCTCCTCACCTATCACGCTGGCCAGGTTCCTGACTTCCTTCACGTGGGAGCAGGAAGCAAAGAGCTGGTTGGAAAGGTGGGGATGATCATCACGGGTCATGCCCTCACCGATACCGTCCTTCATGAGTCGGGAGAGGGACGGAAGCGGGTTGATGGGCGGGTAGATGCCCTTGCCGTGGAGCTCACGGTCGAATACGATCTGGCCCTCGGTGATGTAACCGGTGAGGTCAGGAATCGGGTGTGAGATGTCATCGTTGGGCATGGTCAGGATCGGGAGCTGCGTGATCGAACCGCTCTTTCCTGCAATCTTGCCGCTTCTCTCATAGAGCTCTGCCAGATTGGAGTAGAGATATCCGGGATAACCCTTTCTGGATGGAATCTCACCGCGGAGCGTCGAGATTTCACGCAATGACTCACAGTAGTTGGTCATATCGGTCATTATCACGAGTACCTGCATGCCCAGGTCGAAGGCCAGATGCTCGGCCAGTGTCAGCGCGGTCCTCGGAGTGATCGTTCTCTCAATCGAGGGATCATCGGCAAGGGACAGAAAGAGGGCAACGTTGTCGATTACACCGCTCTCCTCGAAGCTGTCGATGAAGTACTTAGCAATGTCGTATTTGACACCCATAGCGGCAAAGACTATGGCAAACTCACTCTTTGAGCCCCTGACCTTTGCCTGACGGGCGATCTGCGCCGCAAGCTGGTTGTGACTCATGCCGTTACCGGAGAAGATCGGGAGCTTCTGTCCCTGAATGAGCGTTGTCATGCCGTCGATTACGGAAATGCCGGTCTGGATGAAATCGCGGGGATACTCCCTGCTCGTCGGATTGATCGCGGCTCCGTTGACGTCGCGTTCCTCAGCTCCTCTCGGATCCGATCCGCCGTCACGGGCCTTTCCAAGGCCGTTCATGACCCTGCCGAGCATGGAATCGCTGACGCTCAGCGTCAGGGGTTCACCGAGAAAGCGCATGCGCGTATCAGGCATGGAAAGACCTTCAGTGCCTTCGAAGACCTGCACGCATACCGCGTCATCGGAGGTATCGAGGACCTGTCCCGACCTTCTCTTTCCGTCGGAGCCCATTATCTCGACGATTTCACCGTATGAGATGCTGTGGGTGCCGCGCATGTAGGCCAGAGGGCCGTCAAGACCTGCCAGTCCCCTGTACTCCCTGCCGGCCCTGAGTTTTGCGATGATGTCACTCTTCATACATTTCCTCCAGTCTTGCCACGGCCCTCACCAGTTTTGCGGAGAGCCTGTCTATTTCGGAGACACTGTCATTGGAAACAGTGAACCTCATCCTTGCGATCTCAGAGAGGATGCTCATCCTCCTGAGCTTTGCCAGCGGCACGCCCTTTCCTATTGCCTCTGCTCCCCTGTCATAGTATTCGAGCAGGATGGCAAGCATGGCCATCTGCTTCTCAACCGAGCAGTAGCGGTCAATCTCATCGAACGCATTCTGCTGAAGGAAGGCGGTCTTCACCAGGGAACACACATCCAGTATGAAGTTCTGGCTGTCAGGAAGCGCATCGGGACCGACCAGCTTCACGATCTGCTGGAGCCTTGTCTCCTTCTGCAGGAGCTCAAGCACCCTTGCCCTGTTGGACGACCACTTTCCTTCCGAGTTCGAGTCCCACCAGGGCTTCACCTCGTCGATATACTCACTGTAGCTGTCCAGCCAGGAGATGGCGGGATAGTGACGGGCCGATGCCAGGGATCTGTCGAGGCCCCAGAAGCAGCGGACGAATCTTCTTGTATGCTGGGTCACCGGTTCGGAGAAGTCGCCTCCCGGAGGTGATACGGCACCGATGACAGATACGGAGCCCTCATCACCGCTGAGGCTCTCCATGTGGCCTGCCCTCTCATAGAAGGCGGCGATTCTGGTGGCCAGGTATGCGGGGAAGCCCTCCTCTGCGGGCATTTCCTCCATACGGCCGGAAAGCTCACGCAGGGCCTCTGCCCATCTGGAGGTACTGTCGGCCATTATGGCAACATCATATCCCATGTCCCTGTAGTACTCAGCCATCGTGATTCCGGTGTAAATGGACGCCTCACGGGCGGAAACGGGCATGTTTGACGTATTCGCGATCAGGATGGTCCTCTCCATGAGGCTTCTTCCCGTCCTGGGGTCATAAAGGTGAGGGAACTCCCTCAGTACGTCGGTCATCTCGTTGCCGCGTTCCCCGCAGCCGATGTAGACGATGATGTCGGCATCACACCACTGGGCAATTGAGTGCTGGGTCATCGTCTTTCCGGTACCGAAGCCTCCGGGGATGGCAACCGTGCCTCCCTTAGCCAGCGGGAAGAGGGAGTCGATGACACGGAGTCCCGTGATCAGGGGCTTTTCCAGGGAAAGTCTCTTCGAGACCCTTCTGGGTATCCTGATCGCATGGTGCTGGGTCATGGAAAGTTCCCTTTCACCGACCCTTGCAATGGTCTCGGTGACGGTGTAATCACCCTCTGGTGCAATAAAGGTTACTGGGCCTGTCAGGGAGATTTCATCGGGGACCATGATGTAGTGCTTTATGTTCTCTGACTCCTGAACGTAGCCGAGCTTCATTCCGGGGCGGGCCTCATCCCCTTCCTTTACCAAGGGGAAGAAGTGCCACTTTTTCTCATGATCCACGGAAGGCACCTCGATGCCTTTTCCGAGGAAACAGCCGCTTACGGCCTGCAGGGCTTCCAGCGGACGCTGGATGCCGTCATAGATGCTGCCGATGAGTCCGGGGGCAAGCTCACAGGAAAGGGACATGCCCGAACCGATCACCTCATCCCCCGGCTTTATGCCGGTGGCATCCTCATATACCTGAACCGTTGCTTCGCTGCCGGAGAGCTTGACGACCTCTCCGACGATACGGGAAGCGGAGACGTGGACAAGTTCCATCATCCCTGCATCGGTAATGCCCTTAACGGTGAGTACGGGTCCGTTGACCCTCTTCACCCTGCCAATCACTCTTTCCTGCATACTGCTTCCCCTACGATCTGTCTTATCTCGCGGGATAAACGCGAGGTTCTTGTGGATAGGGTATCATCATAGATGATCCTGCCCTCGGGATCCGAGGCGATGACACCAAAGGATGAAGGTGCGTCATGACCGGTCTTAAGCTTTACGGCAAGACCGAAATCAGCAAGAAGCCGCCCTTCACACTGAGAGAGTATGGCAGAGGGGATCTCATCGGATGAGGAGATCACTACTTCCTCCGTCCCGACTGCAAGCGCCGCTTCGGTGACAAGATCGGAGAGCAGCTGCTCCCGCTTATTCCCATCTGAAAGGTATTCAGCTTCCAGGGCAGAGACCATTTTCATCACCTTATCCACTGCGTTTTCCTCATGACGGAGGGCATAAACCCTGTCAAGGCCCTCGATTGCCTTTTTTTCGGTATCCCTGATCATCTCAAGGCGCACGTTTCTGGAGGCCTCCTCCTCTGAGCGCACCTTCTCAGCCTTTTTTTCCGCTTCGGCAATGATGGAAGCTGCCTGGGCGCGGGCCTTCTGAAGCAGGGCCTCACCCTTTTCTTCGGCTTCGGCAAGTATGCCTTTGGTAAGTGTTGTGTCCGTCATATTGATACTCCGATGGCTTCGTTCACCAGTGACCTGAGATCACGGCTGCTCTTTTCTCCGGGATTGGGAATCTCCACCACCAGGGGAAGATTCTCGGTGAAAAGATATCTGTCCACCTTCTCCCGAATGAAGGAGGCGGCCTTTTCCGTGATGATGATAATCCCGAACTGCTTCATCTGCGTCACCTTGTCAAAGGCGGCCTGAGCCTCCTCAGGCGTGTGGACGGCCACACCCTGGATTCCCACGAGGGAGAACCCGAGGGTGACGTCCTCATCCGCGATGACGTAATACTCCATATGGTTCAGACCTTACCGAGGATCATCAGTGCCGTGATAAAGCCGAATACGACGAGACCTTCGGCAAGTGCGATGAAGATCAGGGCGTTGGTGGCGATTTCGGGACGCTCGGAGATGGCACCCATGGCAGCGGAACCGACCTTGGAGATGGCCATGCCTGCACCGAAGGCACCGCATGCGAATGCAAGGGCTGCTGCAAAGCAGACGAGAGCGGTGGTGTAATCCCCTCCCTTCACCTCAGAGACAACCTCTGCGGCATTGAGTTCCACGGGGAAAGCGAAAGCGCTGACTGCGAGAAGGATGAGCATCATGACAAAGGTCATCCTTACCTTTTTCTGAAATGCGTAACTGGTCATAGACCCTCCTGATTTATCTGTCGATCCTGATTTTGCCATCCAGACCGAAGGGCTGGTAGGCAATGCCATGACCGGTGAAATACTTGGTATAGAATTCGTAATAGTTCAGTCTCAGGGACTGAATGCCTGCAGAGA
>JALEVV010000024.1 GCA_022788185.1 Spirochaetales bacterium
GCGGGAAATCAACGCCTGTGGAGACGAACATGGTGGACGACCGTGCGAACGCACCTAAGAAGCCCAACGTCGAGAAAGCAGGAATAGTTCCTGAGAATACGACTCAGGAAGCTCCCTGCCTTTAGGCGGGAGAGTTGTCACCAGAAATAGAACAGCTCCTCGAATTTCCTGTCCAGGGCAAGTGCAAGGATAAGAGCAAGTTTTGCAGTGGGACTGTACTGTCCGGTCTCTATCGAGCTTATGGTATTCCTGGATACCCCGACCATTGCGGCAAGACGTGCCTGAGACAGCCCCTTTTCCGTTCTTGCCTCCCTGATCCTGTTCTTCAGTATCAGCTCATCATCCATAAGCATCACCCGACGATCTGTAAAATCCAGGAAATAAGGAAACAGACTGCCGCAACACTATACATTGCCCCGACAAAAAGCTCATGGCGTTTCTTCATCCTGAAATACTTAATCCAGAATACGGTAGCAAGTCCTCCGAATGCGCTGAAAAGCATTTCCACGGGAATACGCGAGAACACGACTGCATCGACAACAACAATTATTGCCATGAGACTTACAGCCACAAGCCAGCCTGTCTGTATTGCTGATTTCGATATCTCTATGTCGGCAATGTCCCTTCCTTTCATTTCATTGCGGCTTTTCTCAAGTATTTCTTCTTTAGTCATGTACACCTCTATGCCAAGCATACTTGGCAATGATCATATTATAAATGCCAAGTTTACTTGTCAATAGCTTTCCATTGCATAAACCGATGGATGGATACTGTTCCGAAGTGCAGAGAAGACCATGCTGACTTAAAAGCATGAAAAAACATTCCACATGGGACTTAAATAAGAAATGCCATTTGGAAGAGCTTTTCAAAGGGCTTCACGATACCCTACCACACCCTTTCCTTCACTGGAGAAAAGGAGGGTGAAAACGCGCACCTTCCTGCCTGAGGCGAGATACCGGGTTGCATATCCCTTATTCCTTATCTGCTCGAAGCCTTCCCTATAGCAGGCTTCCGGATCCCGGCCACGGTCCATCTTCAGTTCAATCAGGTATACGGTCGTGCTGTTGGAAAGAGTGAGATCGCTTCTTCCGTATATTGACTGAAGCTCTGAAATGACAGAGAAACCGACCAGTCGGAAAATGATATGTATTATCGAAAGATAGTAGTTCTCATACATATCCTTCCTTATCATGGTAGGAATATCTGAAACAAGAGACGTAATGATGGACATGATCCTGTCTGCATCATCATTGATGATTGCCTTCTGGATCTCAGCAACCTCCATACCCGTACTCTCATTTTTACAACTCACGAATTCAGGGAGCAGCGCATTCAGGAAGCCTTTTTCCACTTCCTGATTGGGAAAACCGAGCCGATAGGTATCAAAAAGCGGGTCGTACCCTTTGATGGTAAGATATCCCGACTGATAGATAAGCGGAAGCAGTTTGCCGGAAGATGAATCAAATTCCGTGAAATCGGTTACGGAAACATCCCTTTCCTCGATAAGACTCAGGGCAAAGGATGGGGTGTGTTCAAGCTGTCTGATAAGGGAGGAAGGAGTAGCGGTCCTGAACCAATACTGACCATAGTCCTGTTCACGGAAAGCCAGCAGGACTGAGAACGGGTTGAATACTTTTTCTCCTTTTTTGGAAAAGCAGTATCCGTCATACATTGTCTTAAGTCTTGCTCCGGCGTCTTCGATTGTAACATTTTTTACCTTCGCAAGTGCTTCCAATTCCTCGGAGAAAACACCGACAAGTTCTTTCTCAGTTATGCCGCATATGGCGGAATATGAATCTGACGTACTGATATCATCAAGCTGGTTCAGGCCGGAAAAGATGCTGACATGATCTATTCGCGTGATTCCGGTCAGGAAGCAGAATCTGATGTGACGGTCACATTCCTTAAGCGGTCCATAAAAGGATCTCAGGACAGCCCTGTTTCTGTTCTCGTTTTCACCATAAAGCGCATCAAGAATCGGTTTGTCATACTCATCAATCAGAATGACGACACCATGTCCGCTCTGCTCATGAAGGGAACATATGAGATCAGTAAGACGCTGGGCCGGATTGGAGAACCTTTTCCGTATTCCGTATTCCTCTTCCGTAAGCGTCAGTATCATGTCAATCTGAGCCTCAAGCTGTCCGTCAAGGGAATAGTCGGAACCACCGAAGCCTATCTTAATTACCGGGTAGCTTGTCCATTCCTTTTCAGTATTGGATATCGCAAGCCCGGAGAACAGTTCCTTCCTTCCGCGGAAATATGCTTCAAGCGTTGAAAGGAACAGGCTCTTGCCAAATCGTCTGGGGCGGAAAAGAAAATAGTAGGATCCATTTCTTACAAGATCATCAATATATGATGTCTTATCGACATATATATTTCCATCTATCCTCAGTTTCTCGAAGCTTTGAATCCCGACAGGCAATACTCTTTTCATACCTTCACTATAATATATTCATTCTGTGTCAAAAATGACAAAAGGTATTCTGAACCGTTTCACCTGTATGTAACAGCCTTTGACTGACCATGATTTCAGAAACACGGGAACGGAACCCATACATATCAATTAAAGGAAAACCAGGACACTGCTTACCACCTCAGCATACACCAATAAGTATGCAGTCAATGGAGCCACTATTGAAATTGCTGTCTGGGATTAATGGTTCAATCTCATTATGGGAGATGCGAATCTATTTGTGAGATACCTTGCTCAAGAAGCTCTGAATCCGTGGAATTTCCTGTTTCGTGAAAAAGTCCTCAGGAGTGGCATCGGCAAGTATCACACCTCCGTCCATGAAGAGGATGCGGTCCGCAACCTCACGGGCAAAGCCCATTTCATGGGTAACGACAATCATTGCTCCAATCCAGTCAGCTCTACCTCATCAGGAAATTCATAGGGGAAGGAAGCTGCGGAGCCTTTCTCTTCAGCAGTCTGACGAAGCTATTCCCCGATATGACAGCACTCCCGATCGATCCGCCCATTCCCGTCAACATAGGCTTTGTCTGGAAGAAGGGCAAATACGTGACCGGTCAGACGAAGTGCTTTATCAATTTTGTCATTAAAACCTGTACTCAGACATGAAACCGGAAATCACTTCAGTTTCTCGTAGAGGGCCCCGCGGGTGAGCTGGCGGTAGGGATGGACGTAGAACAGCGTCACGATGCCGCCTGTAATGGCTCCAAGCAGATCCCAGAGTATGAAGCTCAGGTCAAGAACCAGAGTCCTCCACTTGTTACCTTTCATCATTTCCCTGCTTCTCTCAAAGGCTTCCTTTCTGGTAATGGCAGGGTTATCGGCCAGGATGTATGGAACCATCGTGTACTCATATGCCTTTATTATCCCGGGAACCACAAGAAGCAGTGACCAAAGGAAAATGAAGATGTCCATGAGCAGCATTGTCTGCACGTTCCTCTTATATGAGATGTCGAAGCCGGTTCCCAGATCGGAGATATTGCCTTCTCCCCTTACGGCCCTTATCCTGAAGCTGCATACCCCTACGTAAAAGGGATTCACAAGCAGTATGCCGGCCAGGGCACCGATGAGAGCAGCCAGGCTCATTATCATTGCCAGGACGGCAATGAGGGCGGGAAATGCAGGAAGCGTGGCGACAAGCTCATCCAGAAATGGCCCATCCTTATCCATGACATATCTGACACAGCTTCCGCCGCCTACAATCAGGACGAAGAGCGCAGAGGTCAGAACGGCCTTCCAGTAGACTCTTCCAAGTACCTTCTTAGATTCAGTTTTAAGTTCTTTTCTGGTCCACATAAGTGGCCTCCTTATAAAAAAATTGTCTCAGAAAATTATAGTCATATCATTTGGACGATTCAATATCGTGATATCACGACGGAATAATCCAATGTTCGGATATCAAAAATCAACAATTGCATGGTATCCTTGAGTTATCGACCAGATAATAAGGAGGGGGCCAATGGCTTATCACGTTCTGGATGAAGCTAACAAGTGTCTCGGCTGCAAAAAACCCATGTGTCAGCAGGGATGTCCTATTAAAACCAATATACCTGAAGCAATAAGATTACTGAAGGAAAGCAGGCTCGATGAAGCCGGAAAGATGCTCTTTGAAAACAATCCGCTTACAACGGTGTGCGCAATAGTATGTAACCACGAGAGACAGTGTGAGGGTAACTGTATAAGGAACAGGATGAAGACCCATGATCCTGTTCACTTCTCAGTCATCGAGGACTACATTTCAACCACATATGCGAACAAGATGGTCATGGGACCTTCGAAGAAGAACGGCAGAAGGGTTGCCATCGTGGGTTCAGGTCCTGCAGGCCTGACCATCTCAGTCCTGCTTGCCCGCTGGGGATATGACATCACAATCTTTGAAGCCCGCGACAAGATCGGAGGCGTCATGAGGTACGGTATCCCGACCTTCCGCCTTCCCGACAGGATTCTCGATGACTTCCAGTACAGGCATCTGGAGCTCAAGGACATAAAGGTACGTACCCATACGACGATTGGACGCACCCTCACCATCGATGATCTCTTCAGGGACGGCTACGATGCCGTATTCATCGGTGCTGGTCTCAGGAAGCCTTCCGCAATGCACATCAAGGGTGAAAGCCTCGGCAACGTCGTCTTCGCCATCGACTACCTCGGCAACAGCAAGGGCTTCCGTCTCGGGAACAACGTGGCGGTCGTCGGTGTCGGCAACTCGGCAATGGACTGTGCGAGAACGGCGATCAGAAACGGTGCAAGCCACGTCACCTGCTACTCCCTCTCAGATGACAAACACATCCAGGCATCGGTATATGAGTACTCATATGCGGGAATCGAGGGCGTAAACTTCCGCTTCAACAGAAAGCCCGTTGAGATCAGGCCGAACGGCATGATATGTCTCGACACGGTAACTGATGAGGACGGAAAGATCACGGTAGTGGAAGGAAGCGAGAAGCTCTATCCCCATACCGGTGTCATCGTGGCCATCGGCCAGTCCGCCGAAAGCACGCTCGTCACGACCACCGAAGGTATCGACACCACCAATTCAGGCCTTCTCACGGTAGACAGTGAGGGTAAGACCACAAGGGCAGGTGTATTTGCCGGAGGTGATGCCGTAAACGGTGCCAGAACGGTTGTCGAGGCAGTCGCAACCGCCAAGAAGGTTGCCGTCGCCATGGACGAATACATGAAGAGTCTCCCACCCAAGGATGAAATCGATCCTTACAGGGACATTCCGGTCTATGACGAACCGATTCTCGATGCCTTCAGCGAGCAGTTCCTCGGAAGCACCGGAGACAGAACGGAATAAACCACTCTTCGGTTTTTGGGATCCGGAGTGTGTTCAGGCTGCAGGCCTCCTGCAGCCTGTTTGCATCCCTCCCATTAACCATACACATAGACGGCAGGCTCACTACCTGCCGTTTTCTTTATGCAAATTTGATACGTACGTCAGAAACCTTATAACCCACTTTATTCATAAAATCATAACCTTGTGACCGAAAGGAAACAAAGGCTGATATGCGGATTATCAAGCACATGGAAGTGGCCGAACGCAGGCTGGACCAGAGATACAGGGAGTTTGTGAAAAGGCATATGATAATAGGCTTTTTCATCCTGTTCAGTGTGTCCGTTATAACCATGGCAATCATATTTCCGCTGTTATCCGTTTCCTGACAGCCGCTTCTTTATGGATCTAAATCTTTGGTATTGGTCGTGGAGGACGATCCTTCTGTCAGGAACCTCATCACGACGACACTTAAAACGAATGACTGCAAATATCTCGTTGCGGTGAACGGGGACGAGGCCCTTCTTGAGGCTTCCACCCATAATCCGGACATCATACTGCTGGACCTGGGACTTCCCGACATGGACGGTGTGGACGTCATCAGGAAGGTCCGCTCCTGGTCCAACATGCCGATAATCGTGATAAGCGCACGAAGTGAGGACCACGACAAGATTGAAGCCCTGGATGCCGGTGCCGATGACTATCTGACCAAGCCCTTCTCCATTGAGGAGCTGCTTGCAAGACTCAGGGTAACCCAGAGAAGGATTGCCTACATGGCCTCAGGGGCACAGAAGACGGATCCCGTCTTCGTAAACGGAAAGCTGAGGATCGACTATGCCTCAGGGTGTGCGTATCTTGATGATCAGGAGCTGCACCTCACTCCAATCGAGTACAAGCTGCTCTGTCTCCTTTCGCACAATCTGGGCAAGGTGCTGACCCACACCTACATCACGCAGAACATCTGGGGCAAAAGCTGGGACAACTACATTGCATCCCTGCGTGTCTTCATGGCCACGCTGAGAAAGAAACTTGAACCCACTCCCGATTCCCCTCAGTACATCCAGACCCACATAGGTATCGGATACAGGATGCTGAAAGTTGAATAGCAAATACCGTTTCAGGGGAGCCGTTCATTTTTGGTCCAACCGGAAGGTCACAGGTCATTGCCATGCTGTTATTGCAAAAAGGGCTGTCATTTTTAACAGCCCCCTCAGTTATCAGAGCCAGCCTTCGTGACTCTCTTTATATTCCCTGACAGCCTCATCAGCATCCCTGATAAGGGCTTCCATCTCCTCTTTCGAGTAGCATGTGGCACCCGCGGCCTTGTCATGACCTCCTCCATGGTATCTTTCGGCAACACCGTTGATGGTCATGAAGCGTGATCTTAAGCGGACCCTTATGGTGTGGTCAGGATTCTCAATGAAGGCAATCCAGGCAATTGCACCCTTTATCATGTTCATGAAGGTGACACTGTCGCTGGCTTCCTCCCTCGAGAGGTTCCACTTCTCCTGCATCTCCTGATCAACGAAGAGATATGCAAGTCCGTTCTCAGTCACCCTGATTCTCCCGAACACTGCTGCCTGATACTCATAGACCTTAAAGTCCTTGAGATCCAGATGAGCCTGAAGGGTTTCGATGTCCACACCCTGGTCAACCATGAGTCCTGCAAGACGCAGTGTCTCACCGGTGGTTGCAGCAAAGCGGAAGCGGCCGCTGTCGGTATTCATTCCCGTATAGATGCATGTGGCTGCATGGGCATCGATTTTCAGTTCGGTCTTAAAGGTGTTATAGAAATCCGCAACAAGCTCAGAACAGGAACTTCTTCTGTCCTCTACCCAGGAGATGTCACCATAGGGATTGTTGTCGATGTGATGATCTATCTTAATGATCTTCCTTCCCTCAAGCACCCGGGGCTCCGACACACGGTCGGCCGTGGCTGTGTCAAGGATGAAGACGAGGGCCTTCTTTATGTCCTCATCGGAAACATCCCCGTCCTCAGGTCCCAGGAAGGCCATGTAGTCGGAATAATCACGGTTACAGAGCCTTATGTCCTTATCGGGGAAAGAGAGCTTAAGTATTCGCTGAAAGCCCTTTGTCGACCCGATCGCATCCCCGTCGGGACGGAAGTGACGTGCGATCAGGATCGTGTCACTGGCCTTTATTTCATCAAGTATGAGTTTCTTTATTTCTTCGTTCATTTAATCTCCCGTGCAAGCGCATCAAGCTCGGAGAGCATTTCATATACTTCCTTCTCCGAGTGAAGGGTTGCCCCGCTTGCCTTCATGTGACCGCCGCCTCCATGGCACACGGCAACAGGATTTATGTTTATCAGATCGGAGCGGAGTTCTGCAAGCACTCCCTCATCACACTCGGTGAAGTTGACCCAGATGTGCACTCCCCTGATGTTTGCCATCACGTTCACCATCGAGCGTGAAAGCGCATATGGCGTCATGCCGAAGCTTTCGGCATCTTTCACGGTGTTATACACCCAGGCAACCTTATTGTCAGTGAACCTGATTCTCTTCACGAACTCTGCCTTTCTGAGGACAGAGGAAAAGTCCTCACTGTAGAGGGAGCTGTATATACGGCTTCTGTCAAACCGGTATCTAAGCAGCCAGGAAGCAATCTCATGGGTCCTTGAACTGACACTGTCATAGAGAAAGCGGCCGCTGTCAGTGACAAGGCCAGTGTACAGTGCCTCAGCAGCCACGCCATCAGGTTCAAAGCCGTTATTTATGGCAAAGTCCGCGATAAGGCCGCAGCACGACTCATAGGAACTGTCAGTGAACTCATGGTCGCAGATCTTACCGGAAAAGAGATGGTGGTCAAACCTCATGGTCTCCTTTGCCTTTTCATATCTTTTATCGCTGATTAACTCAGGTGATGAGGTATCAAGAACTATGGCAAGCGCATTTTCATATTCACTGTCGCTTACGCTTTCGGGAGTGCTGTCCGTTATGAAGCCATACCTTCCGGGGTCATCCCCGACCGCAAGGATTCTCTTTTCCGGGAAGGCTTTTTTCAGTATGTGCTTAAGTCCCGTCTGGCTTCCGATGGCATCACCGTCGGGATGGGTATGGCGGTGAATTATTACCGTATCGTGTTTTCCAATTATCTCTGCGGCTCTTCTGAAATCTTCTCTGTCCATATAATTCAGGTAAGGGGCTGTGGTTTTCACAGCCCCATGTAAATCATTCCGCGTTCACGAATTCCAGCAGGCGGACAGGGAACTGCGAATCTCCGATGACAGATGTGTCATTAAGCACGTAGCTTGTCTTTGATGCTGAAAGCGTGTCGTAGGTCTTGTAACAGCCGAGGTAGTAGTCGGTACCATCCACTGATGTGTACATGACACCTGTCTCAGCATCCATGTTCCAGAGTGATGAAGGCTCATCATTAAGCCTGATGGCAGCCTTACCGTCAGCGGATACGATCTCGACATACTTACCGTTCACTGAAAGAGTGAAGCCATCCTCAGCGTTCTTCAGGGAAACAGCAGCTGCCTTGGTCACATCGGTGGAGGTTGCAAGGTACTTGCCGCTCTGCTCACCCGTGAAGTAGAGCATCTTTCCGAGGTTGTTCTGCTCGAGTCCGAGTAAGTATGAACCTTCTGTAGCCTCACTGACGGGAGATACCTTCATTGCAGTCTTTTCGCAGGAATGCAGGAAGGCAGGGAACTGGGACACATCGATGACTGATGTGTCATTGAGGATGTAGGATGTCTTTGAGGCAGAGACTGTCTCATAGGTCTTGTAGCATCCAAGGTAGTAGTCGGTTCCTGCAACGTTCATGACGGGAACGCATGCATCACTGTTCCAGGTCCAGAGGGAAGAGGGTTCTTCATTAACCTGGATCGTGGCCTTACCGCCGTCATCGGCGATTTCGATGTAGCCTCTGTCTGTCTTCATCGTGAATCCGCCGTCCCTGTTATCTACAGTCACATAGGCGGCTTTATCCGGGCTCGTGACAGTTGCAAGGTACTTGCCGCTCATCTCGCCGGTAATATAGAGAGTCTTGCCTGCATTGTTCTGGTTGACGCGGAAGAGATACTCACCGTCTTCAGCGGCAGTTACTTTCTCCTGTTCGCTTACAACAACTGCAAGCTCGGCAAGGGATGCGGGGAACTGGCTCTTTCCGATAACCGACGTGTCATTCAGGATGTAACTGGTCTTTGATGCCGAGATCGTCTCGTAAGTTTTGTAGCAGCCAAGGTAGTAATCGGTACCGTCGACATTGGTGACGGGGACGCATACGTCGCTGTTCCACGTCCATACCGATGTGGGTTCACTGTTGAGCTGGATGGTGGCCTTTCCGTCAACGGATACGATCTCGATGTAGCTCTTTTCCTTATCCCTGATGAAATATAATCTGAGACCCTCATCAGTCTTCTCCGCATAGACGGGTGCGGCCTTCTCACCCTTGTCCGTGGTTGCAAGGTACTTGCCGCTGAGTTCTCCCGTGAAGTAGAGGTTCTTTCCTGTATTACCCTGGTAAAGCGCAAGTGCGAAGATCTTATGCTCGGCGGGTTCGCTTACAAAGACGGGTGCATACTCCGTCCTGGGAGCGGCATCAACCTTGACCGTAAATGTTCTTTCCGTCATCTCCGCACCGCACTCGGCCTTAACGGTGATGGTCACGACCGTGTCTTCCTCGGGAAGCGTGAAGCTTAGCTTACCATCCTCAACGACCGCGCATGCGCTGTCGCTTGTCCAGGTAAGTTTAACTGAATCATAGCTGGCACCCTGAGTGGAAAGTGACACCACCGTATCCTCGGTGATGGCCTGGGCAAGTGTAAGTGCCTCAAGCTCGAAAGCAATCTTCTCCGCATCGCTCTTTTCGGGAAGGCCCTTGTAGACGAAGGAGGAACCGTTAATGGGTGAAAGATAGAAGGCCCCGTCATACACACAGATGACGCCACTTACATCGGCAACCCAGCCGAAGTGCTCAGCGTGTGAGCTGATGAGCTCGCCCTGAAGGTCCTTGGTGATGGGACACACGGAGGATGAGATCCTGACGTACGATTCAAGGTCACCCTTTCTGAATCTGTAGTAACCGCTGGAAGTATCCTGTGTGGTTACGGTGACGTCCTTAATCGTGACATAGAGGGCCTGAGGTCCCGTGATGGATGTATCCTTAAGTGATTCAGCGTTCTCAAACAGTGCAGTGAAGTCGACAGGCTCTACATCCTTCTTCTCCGCATCGAGGATCTCGACAGTTGCACTTGCAAGTTCCAGAGTCCCGCTGTATGTGTCCTTCAAACCCGTTGCACGCACGGTCATTCCGGGCTCGATTCCCAGTGTCACAGGGTCCTCGCCCATGGCATACACATAGTAACCTGCCGTGTCATCCTGCAAGTAGAGACAGTTGCTTGAGTTGCCTTTGGTCTTGGACATTATGCCCGTGACCACGCCCTTGACGACCAGTGTGGTGTCATCGGCGGCATCCCTGTAATCGGTCCAGGAAGCCTCCCTGAAGGCAGGGATGTAGTGGGCAAATGCCGCTGTCGCAGTATTGCCTGTCACACTGTCCGTGACTGTAGCCGTAAGGGTGTAGTACACATCCTCAGCTGCCTTCTCGTTGACATCCACGGTAATCATGTGGTTCACGGCCTCGCTGAAGACGACTTCATTGCTGTCAACGGTCCATGAGACCGGATATGCGACATTATTCACCATAACGACATCAACGACCTTATAGTCGCTCGCCGTTGCGGTTACCTTTGAGCCGGTGCCGTACATCGCGGCAAGATAGTTCTTTGCGTTGGTAAGTCCCGTGTCATCGGACGCGACAGTAGTCGCACATGAGATGACCAGGCCCAGCAGTAAAAGTACGGAAAGCACTGCTGCCAGAGTCTTTTTCATTTTTACTCTCCTCTTAATCATTGACGGAAAGATCTTCCGCCCTGAAAACTTTTATCTGAAGCTTTCCCTTCCAGCTGTCCGCGATGCCTTTCACGCTCACGATACGGCCCTTAAGGTCAGCTTCCGATACTCCCCGGGCTTCCACCCTTATTTCAGTTTCAAAGTCTCCTGAGGTGCATACAAGCGTAAGCACGTCTCCCGAGACATATGTGTCATTTACAAGAAGGTCCCTTACGGTGACTGTCGATGCCAGCACCGCCTGAGAAAGCGGCAATGTGACACCATCATCCCCGACTGAGACTTCTTCAGTCAAAAGCTCCTCAAGACTTACGTCTCTCCAGACAGGATCCACTCCCTTTCGGACCAGTTTTATGTTCGAGGGGTCATCGGGTCTCATCTGACGGTACTTCAGTCCTGACACCTGCCATGACTCCCCACCCTCATAGTACTGCACGGTACCGACTATCCTGACGCGGTTTCCCACCGAGAGGATATCCAGCCCGGAACCATTCATGGAAAAGCCGTAGTAGACCGGAATGGCAAAGACGCATCCTGTCTCCGGATCCACATCCTCAGAGTAAACGGTGTTGCCCGAGTTGATGGTGATATTACCCTCAAAAGCAACCTTTACCCCATTGTAATCGGCAATGTGCGCCCTCAGTTCCGCAAGCGTCAGCTCGACTGCATCGCCATAGAAGAAATCGGGATCCTTCTCACCGGACCAGACACAGAGTTTCTCACGCTTTGCCTGATCGATCGCGGCCATGCAGTAGGAGCCGTAGCGGTTGTTCGCTGATGATGAAGGAAGTGCCAGTCCCTCCTGGAGCAGCTCCAGGTTAAGACACCTGTACTCTTCATCAGTACCGGTCCTGTACCAGACCCAGACGAGATGACGGTCTCCGGTGGAATCGAGATTCCAGGAGGAAGTATCGCTCTCGATCCAGATCGATTCAGCCCCGGCAAGCTTTTCCTTCGTGTAAAGCGCGGCACGCTTTCCCCACTCCTCAATCTTTCCGGTCGATTCCGGGGTGTTCACGGCAAGGTAACGTGCCTTCAGCACACCGTCCGGAATGACCTCTGACGGAACGCTGAAGTGTGTGGTGTCCCCGTCTATGAAGGTCCTGACGGTGACAGCGCACTTAACGGTCTCACTTCCCATGGAAAAGGAAAGGGCGGAGGCGTAGTCTGTATGCTCATCGGCTGAAGCCTCCTCCTGCACCGTGGCGCAGGAAGAGAGGATGAGGAGCACAAGCAGTGTAAGGGTAAGCCTTTTTGTCAGTTCTGGTATTCGCACTCGTCTATCGCTTCTTTGAATGCCTTCCGGATCATTGCGTCCTCATTGCCGCCGTCAGCTGCTGAGAGACACTTTGCGAAAAGGGTCTGAACCTGACTTCTGGCAGTGGAGGAACCGTTGAAGGCCGGTGATGTGTAATAAGCACTCTCCTGAGAGAGACATACCTTTGCACTGAGGGCTGAGATGTACCTGCCTCCGTCAGCCTGGGCAACAAAGTCCTTATAGACCGGATGTTCGCCGACACTCCTGAGTACGGGTACGTAACCGCTGGTCATTGAGAAGTCAGCCTGGAAGTCCACGCATGTGGTCATGAACTTGACGAAGAGCCATGAGGCGATTACTTCCTGAGGATCTGACTTGCCGAAAATACATACGCTCGGGCCCTGGCTGATCACCTTGGGATTGTTCTTATCTGCCTGAGGAATGGTTGCAATACCTACCTCGAAGGGGTAGCTGCCGTCGGCAAGGGCCGTCGGGCGCTGGTGTGTGGCACCTGCGGAAGAACCGATGGACATGTAGCTCTTAACGTCGTTCTCGGAAACGAAGAGACCTGAGGTGTATGAACCGTAGAGAGTCTGGGTCGTGAGATAACCCTTCTGGTACCAGCTTCTGAACTTCTTCACGAAGTCACGGTTTGTTTCGTTGTCGAAGAGGTAGTGGGGTTCCGTTGCCGATGTGTAATCAGAGCCGAGCTGCTCGGTCATCGTGATGAACCAGTTACCCTCACTGTCATATCCGAGAGGAATTGAACTGGGATCGATTTCCTTGATCCTGGCACATACGGCCTCCATCTCATCCCAGGTCGTGGGAACTGAAATTCCATGCTTATCGAAGAAGGTTTTGTTGTAGTAGAGCACCTCTGTGGACTTTGACCAGGGCAGAGTGTACATGAGGCCGTCTCCGAACTGGCGTCCTTCATTGTAGTAGCCTTCGATGAAGTCTGCCTGCTGGGCAGGGGTGAGTCCGAGGATTTCCTCACTGCCGTCGGCGCGCTTCACCTTTACTTCGGATTCGATTAGGGAATCGAGGGGAACTACGACACCTGCCAGGTTGTAAAGCGCAACGTGGTCGGGATAGCAGTACGCGATGTTGGGCTGGCCGCCTACCGTGATCTCGGTTGAGATCTGATCCCTGACATCATCATAGCTTCCCACCTGGGTTGCCTCTACGGTGATGTTCGGGTAAAGCTTGTTGAACTCCTCAATGTAAAGGCTGAGGACCTCGGAAAGGTTCGTACCCATAGTGTGGTAGAACCTGATCGTGACGGGGGAACCATCATATCCGTTTTCAGGAACCTGGAAGCCGGTGCTAGCCGCAGCGCTTCCCTTTTCCTTCGAACCTCCTGCAAACACAGCTGCGATGCAGAGCATGCAGAGTATTGCCGTCATTAAGACTTTTTTCATGTTTAAACTCCTTTTTATATTCATATATTATGATTAACCTTTTATTCCGCTTCTGCTCACGCCCTTCATGATGTACTTTCTCAAAAAGATGAAGACCAGGAAGAGCGGGAGAGAGACGAGTGCGACGGCCGCCATCTGAACGGGATAGTTGACATCACCTGTGGTTTCGGTGAACGCGTTTCTCAGTCCGTTTGTTATCATGCGGTGCTTTTCGTCATTTGCGACCAGGCGTGGCCAGATATAGCTGTTCCAGGCACCCATCATCTTCAGTATCGTGATGGAGATCAGGGTAGGAAGCGAGAGCGGGATCATGACCTTCAGCAGGTACTTGAAGTCCCCTGTGCCGTCAACCTTTGCGGCAAGGTAAAGTTCATCAGGGATCTGCATGAAGTTCTGGCGCAGCAGATATATGTAGAACACCGACACGAGGAACGGGACAATGAGTACCGTGTAGGTGTTCATCCAGCCGAGCTTCGTGACCGTGCTGTAGTTCGTGATCGTGAAAAGCTCACCCGGTATCATCATGGTCGCAAGCAGGGCCCCGAAGAGTGCGTTCTTTCCCTTAAACTCAAGGCGTGCGAAGGCAAATGCCGAGAGTATCGTTATCACAAGCGAGAGGAGGGTTGAGACGATACCGACATACATCGTGTTCAGAAACAGCCTTCCCAGGTTTGCCGTGGTAAACGCATCGGCGTAGTTGGAGAGCATCACCCGGCGGGGAAAGAAGGTCGGGACACTCATGCGGTATTCATCAAGGGTCTTCAGGGATGAGATGACCATCCAGTAGAACGGGAAAAGCACGATGAGTGCCATGAGAAGCAGGAATGCGTAGAGCAGAACCTGCACGAGTGCACCCACTGCCCTCTGCCTTATCCTGGTCTTTTCTATTGTGTTTTCGTTCATATGCGCCCTCCTCAGTAGTGAACTCTCTTCTTACTGACACGCAGGTTGATGAGAGTGACGATAAGGATGATACCGAAGAGGATCAGGGCTGCGGCTGAAGCGCGTCCCTGATTGTTCGTGGAAAGGGCATCATATATGAAGCCTACCATCGTGTTGAGCCTGAGCGCATCATCTGGAGGTCCCATCTTCTCACCGAAGATACCGACTATCGAGGTATATTCCTTGAAGCCCCCTATGAAGCCCGTGATGATGACATATGCAAGCATCGGGGAAAGTAGGGGAACCGTTATCTTCCAGAAGATTCTTCTCCTTGAGGTTCCGTCGACACGTGCGGCATCGTAATACTGCTTATCGATCGACTGAAGCCCGCCGAGCAGGACTAAGATCTTGAAGGGAAGCGCATTCCATACTATGTAGACGGTCATGACAGTGATGTTCGCGCCATAGGAGGAGCCTGAGTTTATCCAGTTGACCTTATGAAAGCCCAGGGCCTCAAGGATGTTGTTTATTATTCCAGCCGTGACGACTATCTCGTTCTCGCTTCCATAGAAAGACCCCACGATGTTGAACATCGCGGCAAATACCATGCCTATCGCGATGCTGTTCGTCACATAGGGCAGGAAGAAGATCGTCTGCAGCGGCTTCTGCAGGAACTTTATCGAGTTGAGGCACACTGCGATCAGCAGGGCCAGAATCGTTGAAATGGGCACCGTCAGTATGCAGAGCAGGATCGTGTTCTTCATGCACTGAAGGAACTTCTGGTACTTCACGACCTTCTGGAAGTTACCGATTCCGAAGGAGAATGTCATTCCTCCGACAGCCTTCAGTCCTGAGTAGTTTTCAAGAAAAGCCATCCTTACCGTGTTTATTATCGGCCAGACGGTGAATACCAGCAGGAGCACAATCGCGGGAGAGAGATAGAGCCATGCCTTCCACTTATGTTCACTTTCTACCATCTGCATAGCTTACTCCAGGGGAATCCTTTCCTCATTATCCTTACGGAATATGAAGCACTTGTTTCTCCTGACAGAGAAACGGACTCTTTCGCATCCTTCACTGACTCCCATATCTGACGGGATTATGATCCTCAGGCTGTTTGAGACAAGGTCGGGGTGGGCGCCGACGACCGATACGTCGCGTCCCATGACCTCGATGCCCTTCAGCTTACAGGAGAAGGGACCGTTCTCATCGAGGGTGAAACCTTCCGGGCGTAGGCCCACATACACTTCCTGATCGGGAACAGGGGCCTCGAGGAAGGCTTCGGAGCCTATGTAAATCATGCCCTTCTCAACCCTTCCGGCAAACACGTTGATCGGAGGTGTTCCCAGGAACTTCGCAACAAAGAGGTTTGCAGGGTTGTCATAGACCTCCTGAGGACGCCCGATCTGCTGTACGATGCCGAGCTTCATGATGACGATCTCGTCGGAAATGCTCATCGCCTCTTCCTGGTCATGGGTGACGAACACGGTCGTTATCCCTGTCTCCCTCTGGATCCTCCTTATTTCCTCACGGGTCTGGAGGCGGAGGCGTGCATCGAGGTTGGACAGTGGTTCGTCAAGCAGCAGCACCTTGGGCATTTTGACAAGTGCCCTTGCGATCGCAACCCTCTGCTGCTGGCCTCCTGAAAGCTCGGAGGGCTTTCTGGCAAGCAGGTCATCGATCTGGACAAGTCTCGCAGCCTCAACGGTGCGCTTAAGCATTTCCTCCTTTGACAGCCTGTCGGCACCCTTCAGGTTCTCCAGAGGGAACATGATGTTCTGTTTTACCGTAAGGTGGGGGTAGAGCGCATAGTTCTGGAACACGAGTCCCACGCCCCTGTTTTCAGGAGTCAGGTGCGTGACATCATCATCTCCGAAGAAGATCTGACCACCCGTTACCTTCTGAAGTCCAGATATCATATAGAGCGTCGTGCTCTTTCCGCACCCGGAAGGGCCCAGCAGGCCCACCAGCTTCCCGTCGGGAATGGTGATGTTCATGTCATTTACCGCAACCACCTCATCCCCGTTTTTCCGGTTCCGGCTGGGGAATATCTTGGTAAGATTCTTAAGTACTACTTCCATATCCTCATTTTCCTCAGTATGTAATGTCCCTTTTTTCAGCCCTCTCCCGGGCAAGTGCCTTCCTTGCCTCAAGCAGTGCTTCCCCGCTTTCAAAAATCTCCTGCGATGCATAGTCCACGACGCACGTATCGGCTAGAAGATCATGAAGGAGTGGCCTTGTATTCCTGGCAAAAAAGAAGATCAGGTTCAGTGCCGCTATCAGAAAGAGGATCAGGGGTCCCACTGTCCCGATTGCATTGAAGCTGATCATTATCACTATATATACACTTATCATCGTCTCTATGGTGAACTTTCCGAGCACCGTCCTGATGAAAAGACATATTGCATTGATTCTCACTGAGGAAGTACGCATCAGACAGATGCCGAAAACCTTCTTTCCCACGGTCTGTCCGTTCCCGATCATTATCGGAACGGCGAATTCCCATACCAGAAGTGCCGCAAGGATGCCGAAGGTTGTCATGAGAAGCGTCATGTTCACGACTTTGGAATAGAGACGGGAGACACTTTCATCGCTGACCAGATCCTCATAGGCTGAATCCCACCGTTCACGTTCCGCCTCTGAGTATGAGTCATATTCATCAGCCGTTATCTGAAAGACAACACCATGCTTTGATTCATACTCCGAGTATTTTTCCTGAAGGGAGGAATTGACCGATGTATAACCGAAGAGTGCGGAAAACAGGAAGATGAAGAGTACGGCAAGAATGCCCGTGATTATGAAATCAAAAAGACCTGCGGATATACGTTTCCAGATATCTGCCTTCTGTATGTCCTCAGTCATTCGAACTCCCTTTTCCCCTATATTCTTCAGCATACTACATTTTTAACCGTTGTGTGGAGTTTTTGTGTAAATCAGTCAAAGACCGAGCAGGCTGAGAGCACCTGTGAGTTTGTAAGTGCCATTTTCTCATGGTCGAAGGCAAACTCAGGGTCTGAGAAAGTCACTTCCCTTCGCTCTGAAAGTCTTATCAGCTTAAGGTTGCGCTCAACTGTTTCCATATTATCGGAAAGGCTCTTTCTGAGACGTTCGGTAAGACATTCCCCCTTTAAGGCTCCCGTTCCGGCATACTCCCTCATAAGGACGGAGCCACGCTTTTCCCCGATTCCGGGAACACCCGGGATGTTGTCGCTTTTGTCCCCGACTACGGACTTCCAGAGGGCATAGTGCTCAGGGGAAAAGCCGTATTTCTCCCTGAAGTACGCCTTATCCCACAGAACCGACGCCTTTCCCCTGTATCGCAGTACCGACACATGGTCATCTATCAGCTGGAAGAAGTCACTGTCAAAGGAGGAGATGATCACATCGCGTTCACTTGAGTATCGCTTTGCGACCGTCGCTATGACGTCATCGGCCTCCATGCCGACTGAGTATACGGGCTCGATGCCGAGGTAACGGAGGCACTTCACGATGTTTTCCTCTTCTGAAAACGGGATCTCACTTTCTTCCTTTTCATTCCAGTCAGGTCTGTTAGCCTTGTACTCCGGAAGGATTTCATGGCGCTCTGCCGATGTGTCGCTGTCAAAGACGACGCACACGCCTTCGGCACCAAGCAGCCTCACCTGCTTCAGGACGAAGGAAACAAAGCCGATCGTTGCATGGATGCTCTTCCCGCTTTTACTGTAAACGGGAGCAGGAAGACCGTAGAACATCTGAAAAAGGAGGTTGTTGCCGTCGATGACGAGAAGCGGACCCATCAGAGGACAAGTCCCCAATGTTCGCCGTCGAAGTACTCCCCGCCGATTTCCATCATGCGCCTGTCATCACCTTCCTTTTCAAAGCCGAACTTTCTGTAGAGCGCCTTTGCCCTTTCGTTATCGGCCCTGACACGGAGATTGATCTTAGTTATACCATTTTCCTTGGCATAGGCGATCATCTCTTCCATCAGGCGGGAGCCTATTCCCCTGCCCCAGTACTCCTTAAGGGTGGAGATCCCGAGTTCCGCTGCATGGTGAAGTCTCCTCGGTCCGCGCTCCAGGGAGGCATCGCCCGTGATGCGTCCGTCATCATCAACCACGATGACGACGTATACATTCGGACCGATTGAGGAAAGGAATTTCCTTTCCTGCTCCTCAGTTACGGGCAGTCCTTCGGCTCCGAAGGTGAGATTGTCGCTCTCGCTTCCAACGCTCTTTAAGTATCTGATCATCTCGGCGGCATCATCACCGCATGGGCTTCTGTAAATCATTCAGGACCTCCTTTGGGGTATCAGAGCAGTCTAGCACGGATAAATGGTTCTGTCTGTGTAAAATCTCAAAGACATGGAGATTTTTTTCTTGTGAATCAGAACTGGCGGGTTTACTCTTTTGGCATAAAAAGGAGGACATTAATATGTCTGGCGTAGGTCTTATCATCGCTTTCGTGATTGCGATCGTCATCATGATTCTCGCGATCAGCAAAGCACACGTCCATCCGTTCATCGCCCTCATGGCGATTTCACTCATCCTTGCGCTCATCGTGGGAATTCCCCTTGGAAAGATTCCTTCCATGATCGGTGCAGGTTTCTCCGGTACCTTCTCATCCATCGGTATCGTCATCATCCTCGGTGCAATCATCGGCACAATCCTGGAAAAGACAGGCGGTGCACTCAAGCTGGCCGAGATGGTCGTCAGGATCGTAGGAAAAAAGCATCCTGACATTGCAATGGAGCTCATGGGCTGGGTTGTCTCAATCCCCGTCTTCTGTGACTCCGGCTTTGTTATCCTCGATCCAATCAGAAGATCCCTGCAGAAAAAGACAGGCTACTCCTCAGTTGCCCTGACGGTATGTCTCTCGGCAGGTCTCTACACCGCTCACGTATTCATCCCGCCCACACCGGGTCCCATCGCAGCAGCGAACACCCTCGGTGTCGGTGAGCATCTTCTCATGGTAATGGGTATCGGTGCCCTGGTATCAATCCCGTGTCTCATTGCCGCATACTTCTATGCAAATTACATCGGAAAGAAAGTCAGGACCGTCGAGGATGACCAGGAAACCTCCGAAAAAGAGTACAAGGCACTTCTAAAGAGCTTCGGAAAACTCCCGGGCGGCTTCATGGCCCTTGCCCCGATCATCATCCCCATCATCTGCATGGCCCTTTCCTCAATCATCGGCATGGCAGGCGTTGAGGGTGCGGCCAAGACCTTCTTCACCTTCGTCGGTACCCCGATCATCGCCCTTGCCATCGGCGTGGTATTCGGCGTCATCCTCCTTGCACAGCAGAAGAAACTCGGCGACTTCTACAAAATCGTTGATGACACACTGCGCGTCGTAGGTCCCATCCTCTTCGTCACCGCTGCGGGCGGCGTCCTCGGTAAGGTAATCTCAGAAGCAGGCTTTGTCGGCTACATGCAGGAGCATGCTGCGATCCTGGCCAAGATCGGTATTTTCTTCCCGTTCCTGGTATCCGCAATCCTCAAGACTGCACAGGGTTCATCCACCGTTGCCCTCACCACCACTGCAGGTATCATGGGTGCCATTTCCGATAAGGGTTCAATGATGTCCCTCCTCGGTCTCAACACCCCGATGGCAGGTGTTCTCACCGTCATGGCAATTGCGGCAGGCGCAATGACCGTATCCCATGCGAACGACTCCTACTTCTGGGTTGTCACCAAGTTCGGTCAGATCGAGACTACCGACGGCTATAAGACTCAGTCCGCAATGACAGGCATCATGGGTGTTGTCGGTATCATCTTCACCTGGATCCTCTCACTCTTCCTGATCTGATAAAATACTGGTTGCTTGACACAGGCCTGAAGCATGCTTCGGGCCTGTTTGCATATTCAGACATTTTAACAGGCTCTTCGGAAATAAATGTTCAATAATTTATTTAATCATACTGCGATATTCTCCTCAGGCCTGTTCGGAAGGGGTATCTCCAGGCTGGAAATATCATATTCAGCATGGAATCGATGTTTCGAAGCCCGCAGCTTCTTATGACAAGGTGTTGTCGGTAGCCTCGATTCCGACTGAAATGGTGTTGATGATGAACTCCCTTTTCCCATTTATCTTCTTGCAGGCTCCCTGATTGTGTTGCCTACCAGTACCATTTCTTCAGTTTCCCATCCGCTTCATCTGTACAGGATGTTATAAGATTCCAATGAATGAAAAATGGTACAAGTTGAAAAAATCTATTCCAGGAAAACTGTTTGTGCAGTGATTTTTCGAGTGCCAGTCAGATATAATGGAATAGAAAAATGCAACAAGTTGCAAAAATCTTTCGCAAGTCTGAATATATGCTCTACGGCGGTATTCCTCTGGTTGTTAATTGACGATTCTTTCAGGAAAAAAATTATTACCGGGGATATTGTTCAGCCATACTATGACTTCCTGCTCGATCCGTCGTGCCTTGATAAATAATACGATATTCGTCCCCGTATTTTCTGTAGTTTACCCACAGCTATGCCTGAAGCCCAAAAACACAGAACAGCCTGCCGTCTCAGATGATGACGGCAGGCTGAAGTATATCACATAGACCGGGCATCAAAAGGAGGAGGAAAATGCCTGACTGTCCTGGACAAGATAAAGATATTCATACGGCTCGAGATCAAAGCCGTTTCCCGGGTTTACCGTGCGTCCGGTGAAAACGTCACTGTAGTCGCCCATGAAGTAATCGTAGTGGACATGTTCCACTGAATCACGGAAGTTCATGACACAGAGCATGTCACGTCCGTTCACCGTCCTTCTTATGGAGAAGACACCGTCGGAATGGCTCTTCCAGGTCGTGACCTTCGCTTCAGGTGCGAAGCAGGGATCTGTCTTCCTGATCCGATCGAAGGTAAGTATTCCGGAGAATATCTCACCCTCATAGCCCTCGCCCCTTTCGGCCTTTGCCTCATTGTCCCAGTTGAAGCGGGAGCGGTGGATGTTCCTGCTGTCCAGGGCACGGGCCGGGTCATTCATGTATGACCAGTCATTGAGCTGTCCGATCTCATCACCGGATGAAAGCATCGGGAAGCCCCTGAAGGAGTAGAGTGCGGCATGCATGAGCATGTCCCTCTTCACACCCTTCTCAATGAGCTCATCATCGAAGTGGTTTCTGCCACTCTCGATTCCGCAGAGCGATGCGGTAGTGCCGCAGCTTCTGGCATCGAGGGATGCCTCATCATAGTTGTAGAGCTGACCGAGGCTGTAGGAGCCGCGGAAGGCACCCTCATAGAAACGGTACAGGAAGATCTTATGCTTAAGGGGATCGATACCGATCTTTCTCTCATAGTCCTCATCCAGACCCCAGCCGATGTCATCATGACACCTGATGTAGTTGACGAAGGAGCAGTGATCCTCCATCGAAAGGATGTCCTCAGCCATGTGATCGAGGAGTCTGACATCCTGAGATGCGAGGGCTGACCAGAAGTTGACCATGAGTGACACGTTGTAAAGGAGGTGGCATTCGGGAGCCTCGGGAGTTCCGAAGTAAGCCTTCAGTTCCTTCGGTGCCATTACTACCTCACCCTTCAGGATTACGGAAGGACAAACAGTCTCAAGCACGAGTCTCATCAGACGAACGATGAGGTGTACCTCAGGAAGGTTCCTGGAGGTTGTGCCGAGCTGCTTCCAGATATAGGGCACGGCATCGAGTCTGAAGACCTCGACACCGAGGTTTGCCAGATGAAGTGCGGAGCGGAGCATCTCCCTCAGGACCTCAGGATTGCGGTAGTTGAGATCCCACTGGTAGGGATAGAAGGAGGAGAGCACCCACTTCTTCATCTTATCGTTCCAGATGAAGTTTCCAGGAGCCGTTGCGGGGAATACCTCCGGAGTGGTCTTCTCATATTCATCAGGATATGTGCGGTCGGAAAAACACATGTAGTAGTCCTGATAGCGCTCATCACCGGCCTCGGCACGTCGGGCCCACTCGTGGGTGGAGGCCGTATGGTTCATGACGAAATCCAGGCAGAGGCTGATGCCGTGCTTCCTGAGTTCCTCCGTCAGGGCTGCCAGATCTTCGTTGGTACCGAAGCGGGGATCAACGGTGAAGAAGTCCTCAACGGCATACCCTCCGTCGTTGTCCTTCTCAGGCATTTTGAGAAGAGGCATGAGGTGAAGGTACTTCAGTGAAAGTCTGTTAAGGTAATCGACTCTGTCCTTAAGCCCCTTGAGCCCCTGGGAGAAAAGATCGGAATACATGGTAAGGCCGAGCATGTCTCCCCTTCTGTACCAGAGGGGATCCTTCTCTCTGGCCTCATCGAGAGCCTTAAGCTCATCACTTCTCTTTATATAATACTCCCTCATCACCATGATAAGGTCATCAAGAGCTTCATCGCTGCCGTAAAGGCGTGTGAAGAGAGATCTCATCTCTTCCCTCTTACGGTTCAGTCTGTACTCGAAAGAAGACATATCATTACCTCCAAATGTCAATCGATTATTATAACAACCGCTTAACATATAAATAATCCATATTTTTCCCTTATTCAAGTGTTTTTTTCATGTTTTAGTGCAAATTTTAGGATGAAAAATAAATCTGAAAAATTTTTATAACAAACGTTTGACATATCAAAAAACCTGGGTTATGCTGTTAAACGTAAATAGAAAAAAAAGGAGATTTCGAAAATGAAAAGATCCATTACAGTCATCTCAGTCGTCCTCATGGCGTTACTGATGTTCACAGGCTGCTCTAAGGGCAGCACGGAGTCCGCTTCCACAACTGCAACGGCAGCTTCCGTCAGCAAGGTTTCCATCACGCTTCTCAACAGTAAGGGTGAGATCCAGACAGGTCTGGAAAAGATCGCAGCCCAGTTTGAGAAGGACAAGGGCATCCATGTTGAGGTCATCGCATGCGGTGCAGGTGAAGTTCCTTACACAAAGGTCACGACGATGTACAACTCCGGCAACGCTCCTACCCTCGCAATCCTCGACCCCACAGACATCGTCGGACTTACAAAGGAATATGCGCTTGAGCTCACAGGCGAGGCCTGGACTGCAGAGACCGATTCCCTCAACCTGGTAATCGACGGCAAGATCTACTCCTTCCCGTTCTGTGTTGAAGGAAGAGGCATCATCTACAACAAGGCAGCCATCGAAGCTACCCTCGGCAGGGAATTCGACCCCAGGACGATCAACTCATATTCCTCTTTCAAGGCAATCCTGGCTGAACTCAGAAGCAAGGGCATGGAAAATCCCGTCTTCATCGCAAAGGAAGACTGGTCACTCGGTGCCCACCAGCTCGGTTTCATCTACGATGCATATGACGGTACGACAGCCGGTTCAGAGGTCATCATCAACGAGCTCAAGGCAGGTAAGGATCCCCTTACAATTGACCGCTTCAACCAGTTCGTCGACACGATGGACCTGATGCTCGAGTACAACTTCGCAAAGGCTGACCCCCTCGGAGCTGACTACGATCAGGGCGCTCTCGAGCTTGCATGCGGCAACGTCGCTTTCTGGCCCAACGGCTGCTGGGCATGGCCCAACCTCGTTGAAGGCGGTGCGGATGCAGACGGTGAGTTCGGCTTCATCTCCTTCGTCCTCGGCGATGACACTTCAGACTTCGCAAACAACAGCATCCAGGCTTCAGCTTCCAAGCAGATCATGATCGACCGCGTACAGGCTTCCGCGGAGCAGCAGGCTGCAGCGAAAGAGTTCATCAACTACCTCGTTTACGATGCCACAGGTCAGAAAATGTTCGTCGAAGAGACAGCTCTCATCCCCGCAGCAAAGAACAACCCCAATGCTCCTCTCGATCCCCTCGGACAGGACATTGCTGAGCGCACTGCAGAAGGACGCCTCTACACTTCATGCTTCATCGCTCCCTCCGACCACTGGTCAGTCATGGGTGCCGCAATGCAGAAGTACATCGCAGGCATGTCCAGCAAAAAGGAGCTCGCTTCAACTCTCTCTCAGTACTGGAAAGCTCAGAACTGAGCTGTATGAAATGTCACCTTCAGGCCGGAAGGCCTGAAGGGAGGTGAAAATGAAAAAATCAACAGTTTCCGATATCAAAGCAGGCGCCATGTTCGCCCTTCCCGGGCTCCTGGTGTTCTTCCTGGTAGTGATAATCCCGTTCGTCTATGGTTTTTATCTTACCTTCACCGACTGGAACGGCGTATCACAGCTCAAGTCATTCGTCGGCTTCAGGAACTATGCCGACACCTTCAGGGATACCGAGTTCTGGTCATCGATGTGGCTCACACTCCGCTATGTCGTGATCTCAGTCTTCCTGGTTAACATAGTTGCGTTTTTCCTGGCATACCTCCTTTCCAACGGTATCAGGGGACAGAACTTCTTCCGTGCAGGCTTCTTCACACCGAACCTCATCGGCGGTGTCGTACTCGGCTTCATCTGGAAGTTCATCTTCTCCAACGTCTTCACCGCAGTCGGTAAGTCGCTCGGGGCTGAATGGCTTTCCAAGTCAATGCTGAGTGCTCCCAAGAGCGCATACTTCGCACTCATCCTCGTAACGGTATGGCAGCTGGCCGGATACATGATGCTCATCTACATCGCAGGCTTCACAGGCCTGAGCCACGATGTTCTTGAGGCCGCTTCAATCGACGGTGCCACAGGCTGGAGAAGAATGCGATCCATCATCCTCCCTCTCATGGTTCCCTCCTTTGTCATCTGTATCTTCCTGACGCTCTCAAGAACGTTCATGGTTTACGACCTCAACCTTACCCTTACCAAGGGCGGTCCCTATGCATCGACAAGACTCGTTGCAATGCACGTTTACGAGAAGGCATTCACATCAAGAAACTACGGCGTTGGCCAGGCAGAGGCACTCTTCCTCTTCCTCGTCGTAGCCCTCATCTCCGGCGTACAGGTCTGGATGGGAAGAAAGAAGGAGGTTTCAGCATGACCGAAGCATCAAAGAAAGTCGGCGGAACAAAGAAAGTCGTAATCGACGTTCTGCTTTTCATCCTGGTAGCGGTTCTCTTCGTGGCCTTCATGATCCCGTTCCTGATGACCATCCTCAACTCCTTCAAGGTGAAGATGGATATTCTCAGGAATCCGCTCTCACTCGCACCGTCAAAGGGCTTCTCACTTTCCAACTATGTGGAAGCCGCAAAGAAGATGAACTACTTCACGGCGTTCTTCAACAGCTTCATCGTAACCGGATTCTCGACCTTCTTCGTCACGATCCTCTCAGCGATGTGCGCTTACTACTATGTGCGTCATGACAACAAGTTCTCAAAGATCTGCTCATCCCTGATGTCAGCGTCCATGATCATCCCGTTCCAGGCAATCATGATCCCGCTCGTATACATCTACGGTGCAAAGCTCGGTCTTCTGAACCACAGGTCAACCCTCATCTTCATGCACACGGGCTTCGCAATGTCGATGTCAGTGTTCATCTTCCAGGGATTCATCAAGTCAAATGTTCCTCTGGCCCTTGAGGAAGCGGCCAAGATTGACGGCTGCGGCAGGTACAGAACCTTCTTCCAGATCGTATTCCCCCTGCTCGGACCGACAACCGCAACACTCATCATCCTGAACGTTCTTGCGTTCTGGAACGACTACCTGCTGCCAAGCCTGGTTCTCGGTGTCAAGGCGATCAAGACACTTCCGCTTTCGACATATGAGTTCTATGGTACGTTCAGCGCCGACTACGGCCTTATCATGGCAGCTCTCATCCTTACGGTTCTCCCGATTCTGGTGATCTATCTGGTACTCCAGAAGGCAATCATCTCCGGTGTCGTGGCAGGTGCCGTAAAGTAAAAAACCATATCCAAAGGAGGCAGCACATGAAAATTGCAGACGAAGCAAAATACATCAGGATTCCAAAGAGAATCGAGGGTATGTGCGCACAGCTCTTCATCTATATCGGGGACAGACTCAGTGATGTCTTCTTCCTCTCGTCAGAACAGAAGGAAGGTTATTACTACTATCCGGTCCACTCCCTGAGTGACCCGGTCACAATCCAGTGCAGTGATGAAAGAGTCTACGATTCACTGGCCCTGATAATCTGAAAGGAGTTCCGCAAATGCGTTTTACCGTTGACAATTCAAAGCAATATCTCGTGCTGCCCTACTTCAAGGGTGCTGAAGACAGGGATGTGAGGTTCTATGACAAAGAGGAGAAGCTCCTCACCTCCCTCATCCTTGAGTTCAGGGAAGAAGGAAACAGGGAAGTGTTCCTTCCCTCCTCCCTCTTTTCCAAAGAGCTCATCATCGACGGTCCCGACGGCCTTGAAAAGCTGGTCAGGACCGCTGATGAAAAGCCCTTCACTCCTCCTCACTTCACATACCACTACACACCGGACTTCGGCTGGATCAACGATCCCAACGGAATGCACTTCAGGGACGGCACATATCATCTCTACTACCAGTACAACCCGGTTTCAGAAAAGTGGAACAACATGTCCTGGGGACATGCCGTCTCGAAGGACATGGTCACATTCAGGGAAGAGGCTCCCGTATTCCTGCCCAAAGATGACAAGTGGACCATCTTCTCCGGCTCAGCCCTGAACGGGGAGTTCGCATACACTGTCGCGAATGTTAAGGGCGAGCGCGCCTTCTATCAGGAAAGAAGGTACTCCGACGACGGATACACCTTCTCAGATCCCGAAGTAATAATCCCGAACTTCGTCTCGGATGAAAGGGACCCGAGGCTCTTCACATATGAGGGCAGGAAATACCTCCTCCTCTGGCTGAATGGAAATACCTTTGCGCTCTACAGGGAAAGCTACGGCAGCTATGAAATGGTCAACACCTTTGACGCAAAGGATGCATGGGAGTGCCCCGACCTTCTGCAGGTCGGAGGAAAGCTCTTCTTCACGTCAGCTGACGGCTTCTACTTCGAAGCGAAGCTGGATGAGGAAGGACTCCATCTCATATCGGAAAGAAAAAGCATGTTCCTGACAAAGCTCCCCTATGCAAGCCAGAGCTTTACCGGAACGGATGACACATATATGATCTCATGGCTCAGGGCCCTTACGCCCCATCTTCCGACCACAGGAACCATGAGCATGGTGAGAAAAGTCGGTTACAGCGACGGTGTTCTCACGCTTAAGCCCGTGGATGCGCTGTTCTCACACTTCGTCCTCAGCAGGGAAGCGAAAGGTGAGTACTCCTCATCCGATGAGGCCTTATACCTCGTGACGGAGGGCAGCTTTGAAGGCACGCTCTTCTCAAAGCCCTTCAGTTACGATTCGGAAAAAGGGTTACTTTCTTATGGCGATGAGGATGTGTATATGGAAACCTCGGACAGAACGCTGCACATCTTCATCGACCATGAGATAACGGAGATATCATCAGGAGAGTGGAAAAATTTGGCTTCATTTGAAAACGCTTTAAAAAATGAGTATGATGAAACCATAAGGCTCAGGCTGAATGACACAGTCCTGAAGGAATATGTCTGGAGGTGATGTCAAGTTGGCTACCATTAAGGATGTTTCAAAGGAAACAGGTCTTAGTATAGGAACGGTTTCCAGGGTTTTCAATAACAGGGGCTATATCAGCCAGGAGACCAGGGAAAAGGTTGAGGCAGCGGTCAAGAAGCTGAATTATCAGCCAAACGCACTGGCAAGGTCCCTTTCCAAGTCATCCTCCAGAATCATCGGACTCATTGTCCCCCATATCGCACACCCGTTCTTCTCCGACCTGCTCGCATCCATTGAGAATGCGACCAGGGAAAGGGGCTATGCCCTTATGGTCTTCGTGTCCAAGGGAGAAGAGAAATCGGAAGCGGAGATGATAAACCGCTGCAGGGAGAACAGGGTATGCGGTCTCATCCTCTGTTCAGGGCGCTTTTCCACCCAGAAGATAGAGAACCTGGAGTTTCCTGTCGTATGCATCGAACGCAATCCGGACGGGGCAGCATTTGCCATAGAATGCAATAACCGCCAGGGAGGCAGGCTCGCAGCGGAGGAACTCATCGACAAAGGGTGCAGGAACCTTGTGAGCCTGGCAGGCATTCAGGGCAGGAAGATGCCCGCCGATGAAAGGTCCATCGGGTTTGAGGAAGTGTGCAGGGAGAAGAAGGTGAACTTCATCTGTCTTTCATACCCGCCTGAGCTTTATGACAGACTCGACTACACCGCATTGATCGACAGGATCCTGACGGAAAGACCGGAGACGGACGGTATCTTCGCCTCCTCCGACATTATTGCCAGTCAGGTTCTACAGGTTGCTTTCTCAAGGGGGATAAGGGTTCCGGAGGAGCTCAGGGTCGTCGGATTCGATGATTCTCTCATCGCATCATACACCACCCCGCCCCTCACCACTATCCATCAGCCCATTAAGGAGATGGCACAGCTGGCAGTGGACACTCTCATAAACTTAAAGGATGAACGATCTGCCACAGGGTGCACGATAATGAACGTCAGCCTTGTGAAAAGAGGAACAACTTAAAAAAACAACAGGAGAAATACCATGCAGGAAAGACAATGGTGGAAAGAGGGATGTGTCTATCAGATATACCCCCGTTCGTTCTTCGACTCCAACGGTGACGGAATCGGGGATCTCAGGGGTATCACGGAGCATCTGGAATATGTGAAGGAACTGGGATGTGACATTATCTGGCTGAATCCCTGCTACAAAAGCCCCAACGACGACAACGGCTACGACATCTCCGATTACCGGGCGATAATGGATGACTTCGGTACGA
This sequence comes from Spirochaetales bacterium, assembly GCA_022788185.1. Taxonomy (GTDB): domain Bacteria; phylum Spirochaetota; class Spirochaetia; order Sphaerochaetales; family Sphaerochaetaceae; genus Bullifex. The sequence goes on from JALEVV010000024.1 coordinate 29,285, forward strand.
TGGAGGACTTCGACAGACTTCTTGAGAAGGCCCATGGCCTTGGTATAAGAATAATCATGGATCTGGTAGTGAACCACACATCCGACGAGCATGAGTGGTTCATCGAATCCTCATCCTCCAGGGACAATGACAGGGCCGACTGGTATATCTGGCGCGATGAGAAGAACAACTGGGGTGCCTGCTTCGGCGGCTCTGCCTGGGAGTGGAATGAGAAGAGAGGCCAGTATTACCTTCACTCCTTCTCAAAAAAGCAGCCCGACCTCAACTGGGAGAATGTCCGGGTCAGGGAGGCCGTCTACGACCTCATGAGGTACTGGGGCGACAAGGGAATCGACGGTTTCAGGATGGACGTCATTACCATGATCAGCAAGGACCAGCGTTTCCCTGACGGTGTCATGAACGGTGAGTACGGCGATGCATCGCCCTACACCAACAACGGCCCCCGCATCCATGAATTCCTTAAGGAGATGAACAGGGAAGCCATCTCCCGCTATGACTGGCTTACGGTTGGTGAAGGCGCCGGTGCCCGCGTCGAGGACACACTGAGCTACACCGCCCCTGAAAACAGGGAACTCAACATGATCTTCTCCTTCGAGCACATGAATTACGCAAAGCCCGCATGCGAGAACAACTGGGATGAGACCCCGTTCACGCTGCCCGGCTACAAGCAGATATATAAGAAGTGGCAGGAAGGTCTGGACGGCAGGGGATGGAACACCCTCTACCTTGAAAACCATGATCAGGTGAGAAGCGTCTCCCGCTACGGCAACACCTCTACCGAAGAGCTCTGGAAGAAAAGCGCCAAGGCACTTGCCGTGATGTACTTCCTCATGCAGGGAACACCCTACATCTACATGGGACAGGAGCTGGGCATGACCAACACGCTCTTTGCCGACATCTCAGAGTACCGCGACATCGCCGCCAGAAATGACTGGAACGTCATGCTTTCAAGGGGAAAGAGTCGTGAAGATGCCCTGAGGCTCCTCCATGCCACCAGCAGGGACAACTCCAGAACACCGTTCTGCTGGAACGGAGGTAAGAACGGAGGCTTCTCGGAAGCGGAGCCCTGGATCAGGATGAATCAGGATTATGAAAGGATCAATGTGGAAGCTGAGAAGAATGATCCCGATTCAATCCTGAACTTCTACAAAAAGCTTATCGCTCTGAGGCGTTCGAGTGATACACTCATCTATGGAAGCTTCCGTCTTCTCATGGAGGAGGATGAGGATCTCTTCGTTTACGAAAGGACACTGGACGGTGAAAAGTACACTGTTGCGGTGAATATGAGTGAAAATGAGAGGGAGTTCTCACACGCAGGAAGGACGGTGCTTTCGAACTATGATGACGACTCAGCCACATCCCTCAGAAGCTGGGAGGCAAAGGTGTTAAAGGAGGATAATATGGATTTTCTGACATTCGGTGAGATTCTTTTTGACGTGTTCCCTGACAAGGCTACGCTCGGCGGTGCCCCGCTCAACGTTGCAGGACACATGACAAGGCTCGGACTCAACGGCGCCATCCTCTCCGCAGTGGGAAGTGATGAGCTCGGAGAGAGGGCTCTTAAGGAGATAAGCGAACTCGGTCTGACCACTGAGTACATCTCAAAGCTGGGATATGAAACGGGAAAGGCCCTCATCACCCTCAAAGGAAAGAACGCCGACTATGAGTTCAACGATCCCTGTGCATGGGACAACATCCCGCTCGTGAACCTTCCCGAGAAGGTCAGCCTTATCTACTACGGCACGCTTGCCCAGAGAAACGGAACTTCAGCAGCCACCCTCAGGGAAGTCCTGAAGAGGGTATCATCCGATCACCGCTTCTTCGATGTCAACATCAGAAAGCACTTCTACACAGATGAAATCATCAGGGAAGGCATTGAGAATGCGACCATCCTCAAGCTCAACGATGAGGAAGAGGACATCGTGCTCGATGCACTCGGAATCAAAACCAGGGGCTACAGGGGTCTTGAGGAGCTTTACAGGACCTACTCCCTCGATCTCATCCTCCTCACCAAGGGTAAGGAAGGCACGATGTGCTATAAGGACAGATGGTACCGCGTTCCCTGCGCACCCGTTCCCGTGGTTGACACGGTAGGTGCCGGAGACAGCCTCTCCGCCGGCTTCCTTGCAACCTATATCAAAACAGGAAACCTCGAGAAGGCTCTCATCATCGGCTCCCACATCGCGGACTACGTCGTAACCCAGCGCGGTGCGATTCCCGTTTACGACGAGGAGCTCACTAACTATCTGAAGAACACAGGAATTCTATGATCACATACGACAGCGACTTATTCACCATTACAACCGACAGCTTCACATATCAGATGAAGAAGGATGCCTACGGGCGCCTTCTCCATCTCTACCATGGAAGCCCGATTGCAGGGGATGCATCAGCCCTGCTCTCCTACAGGGACAGGGGTTTTTCCGGCTCACCCTATGAGGCCGGAACGGACAGGACCTACTCCTATGACTACCTCCCCCTTGAGGTAAGCACCGCAGGCGAAGGGGATTTCCGCACTCCCGGCATCGTAATCGAGCAGGAGGACGGCACGCTCTCGGCTGCCTTCAGGTATGAATCCCACAGGATTTACACCGGAACGGAAGCCGTCAGAGGACTTCCCCATGCATCGGCCGACGATGCCGAATGCCTTGAAATTAAGCTCACTGAGGAGCTTTCGAAGGCAGAGCTGACACTTACTTATGCGGCAAAGGGCTCATCGCTCGTAAGGGGTATGAGGATAAAGGCAGGAGACAGGAAGATAACGGTCAGGAAGGCCCTTTACTCGATGGACACACTTGCCTCGGACCACGATGTCATCTGGTTTGACGGCAGGCACTGCAGTGAGAGGAACATGAAGAGGGATCATATCGACACCTCTGCCCTCACCTGCACCTCCCGCAGGGGTGCAACCTCACATCAGATGAACAACTCCTTCATCATCTGTGCTTCCGACACGACTGAAACCCACGGGGAAGCAGTGCTGCTCTCCCTGCTATGGTCAGGCTCCTTCACATTCTTTGCCGAGAAGGATCAGTATGGCACGATGAGGTGCGCCCTCGGTGCGGGAAGCGAGTTCTTCAGCTACGACCTGGAAAATGATGAGCTGGTACTTCCCCAGCTGCTCATGACCTACTCAGCCGAAGGCCTTGGCGACCTGTCAGTGAAGAACAGCCGTTTCGTGAGCGACCACATCAGAAGAAAGCTCAGAGGCGGACTTACAAATCCAGTGCTGCTCAACAACTGGGAAGCCACATACTTTGATTTCAACGGGGAAAAGCTGCTTCAGATCGCAAAGGAAGCGAAGAATCTGGGGTGTGACCTCTTCGTCCTCGATGACGGATGGTTCGGACACCGGAACGATGATCTTTCCTCCCTCGGAGACTGGTATGAGAACAGGGAAAAGCTTGGCATGTCGCTGGATGAGCTCTCAGCCAGGATAACGGAAGCCGGAATCGCCTTCGGTCTCTGGGTTGAGCCCGAGATGATCAGTGAGGACAGTGACCTTTACAGGGCACACCCCGAATGGGCGCTTGCCGTTCCCGGCAAGGCTCCCGTAAGGGGCCGCTATCAGCTGGTTCTGGACATGTCCAATCCTGAGGTGACAGACTATCTGAAGAAGACGCTGGATGATCTTATCACCAGAGGACGTCTCAGCTACATGAAGTGGGACTACAACCGCTTCATCACCGACTTCCACTCTTCAGTGACCCTTCCCGGCAGGATAGAATATGACTACATCCGGGGACTGTACTCAGTATTCGAGTACCTCAACGAAAGGCATCCCGACCTCCTGATCGAAGGTTGCTCAGGCGGCGGCGGAAGATTCGATCTCGGTCTGCTCTACTACACACCCCAGTCCTGGCTCAGCGATGACACCGATGCGATCGAGAGAATCGACATTGAGTTCGGTTCCTCCTACATCTACCCGGTATCATCCTTCGGAAGCCATGTCTCGGCCGTGCCCAACCACCAGACACACAGAACTTCTCCTCTCTTCACCAGAAGCTCAGTTGCCATGATCGGGTCCTATGGCCTCGAGCTTGATCCGACAAAGCTCAGTGAGGGGGAAAAGAGTGTCATCAGGGATGAGATTAAGGCCTATAAGGAACTCTGTCCGATCATAAAGGACGGTGACTTCTACCGCCTGATGCACACTCCCGATGCAGGCTGCTGCCTTGCGGTAAGCCAGGACAGGAAGGATGCGGTGCTGATAGCGGTTCGCAGGCTGTCCCATGGAAACCCGAAGGACTTCCATGTACGCCTGAGGGGACTTGATGAGAAGGCCATGTACAGCGTCGGCGATAAAGTATTCTCCGGTTCCATGCTGATGAATGCAGGCTTCCTGCTTCCCTTCACCTACTCTGAGGATCTGGAAGCGGTAAGAGTCAGAATAAAGGCACTGTAAAGGAAAAGCCACCGCAGTAAGGCGATGGCTCTGATAGAGAGGTGGGCGAAAGCTCACCTCTTTCAATATCTCAGTAATTCTTTGAAAGATTTGCCCTGAGAGCTGAAAGCTCTGCATCTGACAATCCGATGGACTTAACATATGCTTCGGCAGCTGCCTTCAGGTCAATTGCAGTAAGATCGGCATCCTTACCGACACCGGCAATGGTCTGCAGGATGGTATCGATATTGCTTGCCTTTACCGCATTGTACTGATCACTTCCTTCCTCCACATGGTAGTAGTTGATGTACGTTTCCATATAGTCCTTCACAAGCTCGTCATAGGAAGCACCCATGAGGGCACCGAGGAGTGCCGATGTGAAGCCTGCCCTGTCCTTTCCTTCGTTACAGTGAACGAGATATGGCCCCGGGTTGGATGCGAGGAACCTTAAGCCTTCGGCAATGCCTGCCTTGAATTCATCTGCCCTGAAATCGACACCGAGGTTGAGCGCCTTGACTCCACCGTTCTCAAAGAGGGATCTGTAGTAGGGAGAAGCAAAGTCTTCTGCCGCAATGTAGCTCCTGATCATGTCATCGTTATCGGCAAGGTTCATGACAGCCTTTACGCCGCATGCGGATACAAACTTATCAGCATAGGCGGCCCTTGCGATCTCATTGTTCACGGGGCTTGAGCTTCTGTAGAGAGCACCTGTTCCAAGCTCTCCACCCTTAACCTCACGGAAGTTCGCAAAGATCTCATCAGATGCGTAGTCGGCCCTTTCATTCGTCCTGGCAAGCTGATGGATGAGATACTCATCCCTGTATCCGGCTTTCTTATGCATCAGGAGTGTCATGGAAACATCCTCAAGGCTCTTTCCTTCCGGGAAGATCCAGGCATATGTACCGTCAGCATACTTCTCCTTGACCGCAATGCCGTAATAGGTTGCGAAGTCACCCATGTTGATGGCAAGGACCAATGTGCCTCCCGCATCCCTTAAGACGAGCTTACCTACTTCAACGTCTGAATAGTTGGTGCAGAAAGGTGCCGTGATGAGCTGCCCGTCAAGATAGAATGCGACGACATCGCCATATTCAAAGCCCGCTTCCTTAAGTTCGTCAGCTGAAAGCGTCAGCACGAGATTGCCGTACTTCTGTATTTCACTCACGCCCGAAACGAACTTCACTTCCTGAACGGCTACAGCCTCAGGAGCTTTCGTGGCACAGCTTACCGATGCAAAGAGAACCAGTGCCAGCACCAGGATCATTGACAGTGTTTTTTTCATTAATGCCTCCAAAAACTACAGCCGCATGAATGCGGCTGCAGCTGTAAGTTTTGTTTCTTATTTCTCCTCGAGATATGCGGAAGGTGCAGGTTCTACGCCCATCTTCCACTCAATGAGGTTGATGACCAAGAATGTGATCGTTCCGACTGCACATCCGAATACGACAGGCAGGATTCCGAGATAGAAGTCACCGCCGGAGAGGATCTGCCAGAACACGACTCCGATCGTACCGGTGATGATTGAGATCTGACCGGAATGCTTTGTGGCCCTCGGCATTACCAGGCCGAGTCCATAGGCTGCAAACGGTCCTGCACAGCGGATTGCGAAGGCGAAGGTATTCATCGTGACGATGTTGATGCCGAGCATTGAGATACACATTGCAATTGCACAGAAGATTACGTTGAGTGCCCTTGTGTATGTGATCTCCTGCTTATCGGTAAGCTTCCTTCCGCCATAGGGCAGGATGATGTCATTCATTGCCATGGTGGACATACACAGCAGGTTGGAGTCTGCCGATGACATCGTTGCTGAGATGATTGCTGCGGAAACCAGACCTGTGATGAAGGTGGGAGCGAACTTGCTCGTGACTGCCATCATTGCGGTTGAACCAGAGACTCCGGGGAGGGCATCCTTGACTGCGAGGGCTGCAAGACCGAGGAGAGTCGGGAATATTGCCATAGCTGCCATGAGGACACCTGAAAGCAGGGAGGCCCTGAAGGCGGTCTTCTCGTCCTTTGCGGACTCAAAGCGGCTGATCATCTCGGGACCGGACAGGAAGGTACAGAAGTAGTTGAAGATGTAACCGATGATTACGACCCAGCCGATCTTGGTGGGGCTGAGCTGTCCGCCGGGAAGCTTTGCGCTGAGTGCTGCCCAGCCGCCAACACCGTTGATGACGAAGGGTGTTGCTATTGCAAGGCCGATGAAGATGATGATGAACTGAACCAGGTCAGAAATCTGGTCCGCGATCATACCGCCGAGTGTGGTGTAGAGAATGATTACGATACCTGCAATGATGAGACATACATTCATCGGAATACCTGTAAGGGTGGCTACCACACTTCCGGAAGCGGCTACCTGGGATGCGGTGAGACAGAACAGGGCGATGATGTTGAGTACGGCGGAGAATACGCTGCTGGCCTTGCCGAATCTTCTGCCGATGACCTCAGGGATCGTGACGGCGAGAGCCTTTCTTATTTTAGGAGCGAAGAATGCAAGCGGAATCATTGCGATCGAGGCTGCAAGCACATACCAGATGGCACTCATACCCCAGGCACCGAAGGCCTTACCTGCAAGTCCGGTTGTGGAACCGCCTCCGATGTTGTTGGCAGAGAGCGAGAAAGCGACCATGAATATACCCATTCTGCGGCCTGCGATCATATAGTCCTCGCTGCTCTTGATCTTGAGCTTTCCTACGATACCGCCGATGACGAGCATGCCAAGGAGATATCCTATTACGATGATGAGAGCACCAGTATTAACTGCCATAAGCTCCTCCTCTATATAAAACTGATGGTTAATATTAACATGGGTTTTTTAAGTCGTACATTAAAAAAATAAAGCAGATTCCACGACAGATTACCCTTGATTCAGCACAAAATCATACATAAACAGACCCCTACGTCCGGTTTTCAGCAATGAGCCCCAGTCTTCCGATACTCTGCCCTCACTCCTCCTTCAGGGAGTGGTGTTCTCTGTCAGAAGAAAGCCAATCAAAAAATGGTAATGAAAAAAAATAGATGAGATACTTTTCAGTCCCATATAAGTTAGTCTTTACTAACTTATATTCAGAGCATCCCCTTTATCAGCAGCTTCCATATTAATCCGGGGATGAAAGGAGTGACATGACAGACCGTAAGGAAACGATAAGAAATGCATACAGACTGACGGGCGGAAACAGCTTCTACGATGGAATGATAACCTGCTCCACCCTGTCAGGAAAGGCGGTATGCAGGGCAGTTTGGGCAATGAACAGGACTGAGTGTGATGATTACCTGTATCATGCACTCTCCGGTATCCCCTCAGATTTCTCAGGAAAGCTGCTGGAAGTTCCCGTGGGTACGGGAGTTCTTACGATGCCTCTTTACAGGAGTCTCCCTGATGCCGACATCACCTGTCTGGACTACTATGAAGAGATGATGTCCCAGGCAAGGGGGAAGGCAGACGGACTGGGACTTTGCAATGTCCGTTTCATGCATGGTGATGTGGGGGCTCTTCCCTTTTATGACGGATTATTCGACACGGTGCTTTCCCTTAACGGTTTTCATGCCTTTCCTGACAAGGAGGCGGCATACAGGGAAACCTTCCGGGTCCTGAAGCCGGGTGGAACCTTCTGCGGCTGCTTCTACATAAAGGGTGAGAACGCCAGGACCGACTGGTTCATCAGGCACATGTATGAGCCGATGAAATTCTTCACGCCGCCTTATGAAACAGAGGCATCCCTGAAGGTCCGTCTGGAAGGAATGTATGAGAAAGTCAGCATTGGCCATGTTAAGGGAATCGCATGGTTTGTATGCAGGAAAGGATGATGAAGATCACTCAGGGATTACCCTGATAGCTGATTAAGATATCTTCCAGTATCATCACGCTGTTTAAGGGAATGGCCTTCATCTCATGATCAGGAGTGAAGGACTGGCCTGATGATGGAAAGATATGGTCAAGCTCTTCTGAAGCGGAAGCCCTGAGAAACAGCCTATTTTCTGTCTCCGTCCTCAGATTATTTGCGATAATTCTTACTCCGGCTTTTCTGATTATTTCCTGTTTAATGCCAGTCGGGAAGCCCTTCCCTGGCCCGCTGCCACAACCAGTCCTTCTTTTATCATTGATTCAATTTCCTCAGAGAGAGTTCTGGAAATGGAAGAATATCCCATCTCCCTGACTATTTCCCTTCTTGACCTGGGGCCACCAGACAGTATGGAAAGCACTTCCCTCCTGAGTTCATCCCTGTTCTTCCTCTGTCCCGGGTTAACACGGCACACCATTGTGCGGAATCTTTCATGGATTGGAATGCGGACGGTAAGAGACTGTCTCTCCTCATCCGTAATGAAAACAGGCTTTCCACTCCCATTTGCTTCAAGTGAGCTCAGGACCCTTGGGATACCGGTATTTCTTCCTTCCGTGAGATGGAGCTCCTTCAGGAAATTTCCTATTCGTCTGTTTCTGTATTCACCCATCGACCTGATTTCACACCTTTCAATCATGGCCTTTGTAATGGATCTGTTCAGCCCCGGGAAACTCTTGATTTCAATCCAGTTAGGCATGAAGACAACCGTAACAGGCTCATCTATCTGATAGCTTCTGTGATACACTGCATTAGCGAGCAGCTCCTTAATGGCAGGAAGAGGATAATTGAAGGCCCTTATGGTTTCAATCTGGGAATCATCCTTGATCACCATCTCCTTAATTATATTATTGGAAATGTACTGAAGGGCATCTGACAGCTGATACTGAATAGGTCCTGTGAAGACCTTCTCCGTCATATTGTACCCAGAGGGGTCATCCATGATTACAACCTCAATCCTTGCATAAGGGAAGAAATCATTGATTTTGTCGGAAAACATCATCAATGCCACATTTCTCGGATGTCTGTATTCCCTGGGACCGGATAATAACTTCATATTGTCAGCAACAACGGCTGGGTCCATATTTGCACTCATCTCATAAAGAGTACTTTCAACACTGTGAAGATACTTCCTCATAAGAGTTAACGAAAGGTCGTCAACCACTGCAAATGGATTCTCACGGTCATCAAACGGTTTTCTGGCAGAATTTTCATACAGTTCCTTCAGCATATTTCCATCGGCCTGGATTGTCTGCGACCCATGTCGGATATAATAGGCTTTATTACTCTGTTCCCTGAATACATCCTTGCTGGCACGGTATGGTCGTTCCTCTCCTGCAGTAACCCAAAGCACCAGGAGTTTCTTTCCCTGATAATCACAGACCTCAATCCGCGGGAAATAGAAGGGATCGATGAAGTGACATTTATTCAGAAGATCCTTCTCAATATCATCTATTTCATCAGGATTTATTCCTGCAACAGGAAGAACAGGTCTGCCCTTTCTTTCCTCCACTCCAATGATTATATATCCACCATCCTGATTCTCAATATCATTGGCAAACGCACATATGGTTCTGATGCACTCTGCAGGATTCCAGTTTTTCTTATATTCAATTCTGCTGGATTCCACTTCCTGTCCTAAAATAATTAATTCTATGCTGATAGGTAACATGGCATACTCCCTGATAAAATTATAGCAGTCAGATTGATAATTGTCTACTTAATTGTCTACTTAATTGTCTACTTAATCGACTACTTAATTGAGCACTTTCCTGTTTTAAGAAATAAGGCGGGAATTCTCGGTTACTTGTATCCGAGATGAAAGCCTGTTTTTTACCCCTTATTTGAAAATCGGTGTTTTTTCGATTTACAACGACACTATATGTCCTGGTAACTGTGTGACAATGAAAGCACAGGAGCAGGACATATGGATAGGACAGCGGCAATTGAGAGTTTCCTCGGGGAATACGGACTTACAGAACTTCAGATATCAACCATACTGAAACTCTTTGAATCTTATCTGGCAGACAACAGCATTGCAAAAAAGGACGGTGTTTTTGAAGTCTGTCCCAAGTGCGGCATGGTTCATCCAGTGATCGTGAAAGGCGGAAAGGCCGGAAGCGGGAAACAGATGTACAGATGCACGCACTGCGGCAGAAGGTTCACTGAAGATCATGGTACCATCATGCATTACTCCCATCAGGGAGATGATGCATGGAAGGTCCTCATGATGGATACCATCAACGGAGTATCACTGAAGAAGACTTCGGCAAAACTCAGCCTCAGCATTGGAACGGTATTCAGCATGAGACACCGTTTCCTGTGTTCCCTTGAGAAGCATGCCGATAACATGAAGGTAAGCGGAAACGTCCAGCTTGATGAAACCTTTGTCTCAGGATCCCATAAATCCAGACATATTGAAGGAAAGGCACTCAAAGATGACGGAAAGACACTCAAAAAACGTGGCGTTTCAAAAGAGAAAGTATGTCTTGCAACCATGGCCGATGATAATGGCAATGCTTTTGCAAGATCATACAATGCAGGACAGCTTACATCAAAGGAAGCTCTTAATCTTGCCTCCCATATGGCAGGTTCCTGCAGCATGACCACAGATGGAACATCCGTTTATGACCAGCTGGCATCAGCAACCGGTTCATTTCACCGGAAGACTGAAGACAGAAAGGATTCAAAGGCAGAAGTCAATCTTAACAGAATCAACAGCTTCCACTCCGTAATAAAGAGCTATTACAGAAATTACAGGGGAGTAGCCAGCAAGTACATCAACAGGTATGCATCTATGTTTGCCTATGTCTGGAATGTGAACAAAGTTGTGAAGGAAGGTGAAAGGTATGAGCATGCTCTCAGCACTGTCAGGAAGGATGGCATCTCACTCACCGGAGATGAAATCAGGGACTACAGGTTATACGCTCCGGCCGACCTGATCTACAGGACTGCCTAGGTCACTGATTTCCGAATATGGAGATTAAGTTTCTCTTTTACCATTTACACAAAATATCGTACACCCTCTATTAAGATTTTAACCTACTTTAATTCCACTGTTTAATACTTTAATCTTATTAACCTTAATCCTTTCTATCAGTTTTTTCTCCATATTGTGGAATCTTCCAAATTCCATATTGCATTTGTTTTTGTCTATGCTGTTTGTTCTGTCATTGTAACAATAGAGTAAGAATGATGAATACCAATCTCTCTGCACCTCAGTACCATTACGAAGTTTATACAATCTGTCAGATAGCTTCTTCCTGATATAATCATCCGCAGTATGGTCATATTGTGATGCCCTGTAATTATTCGGAACCTCGATATATGTACCGCCTGTCACTTCGAATTTCTTTTGTATGGTGGTCTGAAATTTAGAAGGGCACCTGTTCTTTATTGTTTTGCCAAATCGCTTTTTCTTTTTGAATTTACCTTTCTCATTTTTTTTGGTTTCTTTGGCACGCTTCATGAGCTTACTTGCATTTTTCTCTTCAGTTACAAATGTATTTCCCAGACTGCGTAAATGATTTGCATCCTCGTTTATTGCAAGTTGTCTGTTTACTGCATTGATCCGGCATAATTCATAATATTTGTTTTTCAGCTTTTTATAATGATTTGAATATTTCCAATCCTTACGACCTTTTTTAACACTGCCATCATCGTTATAGTTTTGAGGATTGGCAGCTCGTCTTGACCTATCCATCGCACGATGGAGCAGTCGTTCTTTTCTCTCTGAAGTCTGAATGCTATTGCCACGCTCTGAAAGATTTTTCAGGCCCACCTCTGTATTGGATGTATACGCAACAGTCTGTGTACCGATATCAGCACCTATGATACCTTTACCATACTTATGTCGGAGACTGCCATACCTGTTGTATTTTGGTTTTGCCTTACCTTCAATGGTCAGGTGTAAATATACCCTGTATCTGTGCCTTATTACTTTAGGTACAAGCGTTGCATAGCACGGCCTGTATGTGTCTATGCATCGGGCATCTTCCCTGAAAGCATTAACCGCTTTCCTATCCATGTTTTCAGATTCGGCAAGGTAGGACACGATTGCATTAACCTCATCCCGCTGAAATCTGTCAACTGCCTTTATCCCAAAATTAATCTTACCAAGTCTGAATCGTAACTGCTCATCCTTTACGGACATTGGTATACCGCGATTTATCTGTTTTGATCTGATACAGGGCAGTTCTCCGTATTTGGAGAAGTGAATTGCTGCTCCTCTCCCATACAGGCATTTCTCCATACCTCCCCAAATATCCTCAGCTTTAGTTAAGGCAAAAACAGCATCTATTCCATATTTTTTACCTATTGGAATCATGGATCTTCTGCAATAATCCCATGTGACATTATAGTCTTTCTGCATTTCACCAAGCTGATTGGCTAAATTCTTACGTTTGTTTTTATCTTCGGTGTTACCATACAGAACAAGCAGCTTGCGGTATCTTTTTGTGCGTATAAGCTGCTCATAATTCTTTCTCATAAGAGCTACAAGTTCGTTTCCTGCTTTTCGGATTTTATCTGAAAGGGTCACAACCTGAAGTATGTCAGAATAAGGCATATCACATTCAACGGCTAAAATGTGCCTATCAGAAACCTTATGATATTGTTTCAGTATCTTATTATACTCTTCATCAATCATGGTTTTTCTGTTCCTCGATGTACTTGATTACTGCAGCTTCGCTTATATGTCCCACAGTTGATATGAAATACCCTCTTGACCATAATACTCCACACCTTGCATAGAAATCTTTTAATTGAGGAAAGACTCTGAATAATTCTATAGCACTGATACTCTTAAGTGTTCTTACAACATCGCATGGAGCGACTGTCTGCGGAACATCAATAAATATATGTATATGGTCAGCCATTACTTCAAGGGCCTTAATATGATAGTTATAATCATCACAGATTTTATATAGTATTTCTTTAAGGGCTTCCTCTGCATTACCTTTCAATACTGAAAATCTAAACTTTGGACACCAGATAATGTGATATTGTATCAAGTATTTGCAATGCGAAGTACTATGATATTGTTCCTCTCTCATCATCTTTTTCTCCTAACTGATATTTTTCCTTAATGCCTCTGCGCATAAGGTCGAGAAATGTGATGGTTTTTCCTTCCTCAACTGAATAGATTCGGGCAAGGTTTTCAAGTTCGGTTTTCCATTCAGAGGGAACAGAAATATTGATTTGTACGTTATTGCTTTTAGGACGGGCCATTACTATTTTTTTCCTCCACGATTTGAATGACATGCTGAATTATCAGTATTTCATTGACTATTATGATGGTTACTGTTTTCTGTGTATGTTTGTATTACTTACTCCCCTTATATTTCCTTTCAAGTTTTATTATA
>JALEVV010000074.1 GCA_022788185.1 Spirochaetales bacterium
CGCGGGCCAGAGACGGTGTAAGACGCCCTTTGGGGTGCGGCCGTCGTTACCATGGCCGGATTCCCATGGGCTTGCCTGTGGGAGTACGTCAATCAGTGTACAATTCCATCTGACAGGTGAAAGATATGGATAAACAGCAGAGATTTTCCAGGTATCAGTCCATTGGGATAAGCCTTGGAATGTGCTTCGGAGTCAGTATTGGTCTTGCCTTCGGCAGCATGCTTTTTGACAAAAGCACGACAGGAATGTGCTTTGGAGTTCCCATCGGAATGATGCTCGGCATTGCAATCGGAAGGCAAAGGATGACAGGATAAACGAGCAGCTCAGGACTAAGGGCTACACGATAAGCGGCATCAGCGATAAAGGTGATGGCTATGAGGTCACGCTTAAAGACAGGAACGGTGAGTGCGTTACGGTCACGTTAAAACAAAAGGCATTTGCCGAAGGTAAGTTCTCAGTCGGGGATCCTGTTTATAAATATGACGACGGAAGACTGGAAGCCGTGAAGGACTTTATGGCATGAAGGAAAGGTTATTGCCGTAATCATGTCATTCTTCCTGCTTCCCGGTACCGTAAATGCCATAGGAGCTGGTATCACTCCGATATTACTGACGGGACCTCTCAGGCACAGGCATAATGGCATCAGCCTTTAAAGAAAAACCCTTCCGCTGATAGTCCGGAAGGGTTGAGTTTCGGATTTTATGCTGTTACCAGGTGCGTCCAGCCATCTGCCTGAACTGGGCAACTGTTGGTGTATGGGTATTGAGACCACCGTCGCAGGTCAGGATCTGTCCGTTCATGTACTCAGCTTCATCGCTTGCGAGATAGACGCAGAGGTGTCCGATGTCTTCGGGTTTACCATAGCGCTTGCCGAGGATGTTGGACATGAAGATGTTCTTCAGCACATCGGGGATGCGGGCTTCGTTCTGGGGTGTGACGATGAGACCCGGGCGTACGCAGTTACAGCGGATGCCGCTGGGACCGTACATACATGCCACATACTCGGTGAGCTTGTCGACGCCGGCCTTTGCACTTGCATATGCGATGGTACCGAGGTCACCGCCGCAGCTTGCCATTGATCCGATGTTGATGATGGAACCGCCCTTCTCATTTTTGAGCATGTGGGGGAGGACTTCCTTGATCATGTTGAAGGTACCGCCGAGGTCGGTGGCAACGACTGCATTGAACTGCTCGAGGGAGATCTCATCAACGCGTCCGTCCTTCATGCCCATGCCTGCGGCATTGTTGATGAGGACATCGATGCGTCCGTACTTCTCAGCCACATCAGCGATCAGGGCATGCATTGCTTCCCCGCTTGTCAGGTCGAAGGCATGGAACCATGCATCTCCTCCATCTGCCTTGATGTCATCAACGACCTTCTGTCCGCGCTCCACGTTCCTGCCTGTCACGACCACATGAGCTGCTTCCTTAGCGCAGAGCTTTGCGATACCGATACCGATTCCACTGGTGGAACCGGTTACGATTACTACCTTATCTTTTAATCTGTCCATAGAATTTACCTCCGGATAACTAATATCTGATTATATCATAAATCTGCCTTCCGCGGTCAGTCGCAGTGCATAATTATTGTAAAAAAAACACAAAAGATACTCATTATCATCAGCAGAATTTTAAGAATCAGGTGACTAAGGCTGCTTTTCTGTCAGAATTTTATCACTCTGGGCTCTTGCCGGAAGCACCGGACTGAGGACGGTCTTCCCTTCATGCTGGCATTTTTTATGATCTGGAAGGTCCTTGTCCCCGGGTGTCTTCCCAGACTGGATCCTCTGTTCCTGTCAATTGCGGTACTGCTCTTTCTGAACTGCTCCACGATACTTCTTGTCAGCGGGGTGGGGGAAAAGGAGTTATGCAGCCATAACCGGGAGTATCATCTCAGATCTCTTCATATGCATCTTCGGCTATGCGGTAACCACGTGGTTCCATCTGGACGGTGCGGTGCTTCCCATGAGTGAATCCCTGCTCTATGCGGGTTTTCCCCGGTCTGAATCTCACCTGACTCTTCATCGGTGTCATGACCCTTTCCTCGGGAGGCGCCGTAATGGATCTCTCGATCGATGCGGCAGCTGCGATGAAGAAGGTCCATGATCCCTCAGCGACTGCCTTATCCCTCTTCAGGTCAGGAATGGCAGTGGGCAGGGCAGGGGTGGGAACACAGGCCACGACCCTGCTCCTGGCCTACATGGGAAACTACATGTCCGTCATGATGGTCTACATGTATATCGAATATCCTGACCTCGAAGGCGATAGCGGCGGAGCTGGTGCAGACGGCAATAGGGTGCACGGGCCTCATTCTCGTGACTCCCGTCACGGCGGTGGTAGCGTCCTTTTCCTTAAGGGAAATGAAAAAAAACTTGACAGATCACCAAAGCCGTGCGAAAAATAAATCAGATAAAGTGTTTAGGCATATGCGGAAGGAACTCTTCCAGCACTGAACGAAAGAACCGGTGAAAGCCGGGTGATGAGAGGCGGTCAGGAAAGGCGGCCTCTTACTTTTTTGTCTTCCCGGCATGATTTTTTACGGACATGATTGATTGTTATCAAAAATGATAATAATATGACTCCATGACAAAAGATCGGATCAGAATAAGCATGAAGAGTGTGAGCCAGCGGATTATCGCGGCGGTGTATGCCGCGGGGACGATGACCACCGCAGAACTCATTCAGACTCTTTCCGACATCCCTCAGCCCACAGTCTACCGCTATGTGCGGGACCTGCTGGAAACGGGTGCTCTGGAAGTTGCCGGAGAGGAAAGAAAACGCGGGGGAGTGGAAAGGACGCTGAAAATCGCACCCGCACCCGATGGGGGCTTCGACGTCTTTGCATCCGCAATGCTCTGTGTTCGGGAGTCCTTCAGACGGTATTTCGAGCTTGACAACCCCGATCCCATAAGGGACATGCTCACCTTTTCAGGGGCAACTCTCATGCTGGATGACGGGGAGTATGCGACGCTGCTTTCTGAAATCGGGAAGCTCATCGAAGCCTCCCTCAATAAGGAAAAGCGGGATGGCCGCAGGGAAAGACAGCTCTACATCCTATCTGCTCCGGTCGTGGAGGATAACAAATGAAAAAAGCACTTACGTTCTCACTCATCATGACACTCATCGGTGCCGTCGGTGGATATCTCGTCGGCATGTACACCTTTGCCTATTACACTGAGGAAATGAGATCCCTGATCCTTTCCCAGGTGGGAAGCAGGGAGACCTTTTACCTGATGACAATGGCGCAGAGTGCAGTCTATGTGCTCATTACGGCATTTCTCGGGTACCTGATGTCAGCAGGACTTGGCCTGATGAGGCCATTCAGATTTGAGAAGGATCAACTTGGGAAGGTCCTTATAATGACCCTTATTGCAGGCCTTCTCTTCTTTCTCGATGCACCGGTGTTCGGGCGTCTAATTCCGGAGGTCGCCGCCGAGTATGAGAAGGGCATTTCACTTCCTTACTTCCTTGCTTCCCTTACCTATGGAGGCATTTGTGAGGAAGTGCTGCTGAGACTCTTCTTCATGACTGCCATTGCCTTCGTGATAAGCCTCATCCAGCGAAAGAAAAGGGTGAGTGACAGGGTACTTGTGATCGCAAACATCGTGGCCGCCCTGGTCTTTGCCGCAGGGCACCTTCCGACCACTCTGTCCCTTTTCGGCCGCCTCGATGCCCTGATAATCGCAAGGTGCTTCCTCTTAAACGGTGCATTCGGGTATTTCTTCGGATACTGCTACATCAGATACGGAATACAGTACGCGATGGTGGCCCATATGGGAATACACTTTGTCTCCAAGGTGCTTCTCATGATATTCTTCTGAATATGATATTGATATCTGATGGAAGGAAACATATAAGTGAAGTAAAGGACCTGATCAGGGAGTACTCCCTCTGGCTTGGAAGGGACCTTTCATTTCAGGATATTGATTCGGAGCTTCGAAATCCTTCAGTGAAGTATGCACCTCCCGAAGGAGAGCTTCTGGTTGCATCAGATGGTGAAAAGGTTCTGGGCATGGTGGCCTACCACCGGCTGAGTGCGGAAACATGTGAGATGAAACGACTATATGTCAGGCCGGAGGCACGGGGGATTGGACTTGGCAGAAGGCTGGCCGCTGAGATCATCGCTCACGCAGAAAATGCCGGGTACAGGTTTATGGTCCTTGATACGATAGAGCCCCTCAGAGCCGCGATCTTACTGTACGTGAGCCTTGGATTTAAGGAATGTGAAGCGTACTACCACAATCCGATGAGTGACGTGATCTACTTCAGGAAAGAGCTTCAGGGGGAGTGACCATCGGTTTGCCGATTGGGATCTGAGCATTATACTTAATACTATGATTACATACGGAAATCTTGAAGGAATAGCTTTTTCAGTACTTACAAACACTTTCAACAAGGGGTTTGCGGACTACAATGTTCCGATGCACATGAGTGAGGCTGATCTCAGGGCCCACCTCTCTGCAAACAGCTTTGATCCCGCTATCTCATGCGGTGCTTTTGCGGATAACTGCCTTGTCGGTTTCGTCTTCGTGGGAAGGCGTGGAAACATCATATACGATGCGGGGACCGCAGTTGTCAGGGAGTACAGGGGACAGCACGTCGCCTCTGAAATGCTGAGGCACGTTCTTGTCATGATGAAGGAAAAGGGTATCACGGAATTCGTGCTCGAGTGCATGGCTGACAATGACAGGGCCCTGAAGCTTTACGAGGGCCTTGGCTTTACTGAGAAGCGCAGGTTCACGTGCCACATGCTCGAAGGAATGGGAACTTTCTCTCCTGAAGTGACGCCCTCAGATGATTTCTCCCCCTCATGTCAGGATTTTGAGCCCTCATGGCAGAATGCACCTGAATCGCTCCGCGGTGGTGAAATGGCATTCAGCCATGGAGAGGGACGCATGATCCTCAGAAAGAGCGGAAGCGTATGCTTCTCATCGGCTGACCGCGTGCTCATCGACCATGTGCTGAAGCTTTACGGAAGACTCAGGTTCGTGAATGTCTTTACCGGTTCCCCGCTGGACAATCTGCTGAAAATAATGGGTTCAAAGGTATTTGCACGACAGGTTGAAATGCATATTATTATGCCATGAAAGCAATAGACCTCCACTCAGATACGATACTCCGGTTAAGGGAAAAAACAGATGAGAATCTCTTCACTTCAACGGGACACATAAGCTTTGAGAAGCTTGTCAGGGGTGATGTGACATGCCAGTGCTTCGCGCTTTTCACGAAGATGCATGAGATTGCGGATGATGACCTTACACCCTTTGAAAGGGTTTCGGCACTCCATGACATATTCCAGAGGGAGGTGAATGGGTCCGGAGGAAGGCTCAGACAGGCGTTTTCCGCCTCCGATATCCTCGAAAACGAAAGAAACGGTGTGATATCGGCAATGCTCACCATCGAAGGCCTGGACTGTCTGGAAGGAAAGATTGAGAATGCCCGGAAGATAGTATCCTGGGGTGCACGCATTGCCTCTCTGACCTGGAACTGGGAAAATGAACTGGCCTCACCCCAGAGCAGTGATCCCACCGTGATGGGGGCGGGACTCAAGCCCTTCGGCCATGAGGTCATTGAATTATTCAACGAAAACAATGTCATCGTCGATGTTTCCCACCTCAGTGACGGAGGTTTCTGGGATGTTATCGGATTATCAGATAAGGTTGTGGCCACTCACAGTAACTGCAGGGCCGTCACTCCTGATAACAGGAACCTGACCGATGAGATGATAAGGGCCCTTGCCGATAAGGGCGGGGTTGCAGGACTCAATTTCTGTTCTGCCTTCCTCACCGATGATAAGAGTCATGAGTCAAGGATCAGTGACATGGTGCTGCATGTCAGGCACCTTCTGAATGTGGGAGGTGAAGATGTACTGGCCCTCGGTTCGGACTTTGACGGAATCGGGGGAAAACTGGAAGTGGACGGCCCTGATAAATTTCCCCGCCTCTATGAAGCGCTTCACAGGGCAGGGATCACTCACAGGGTGCTTGAGAAGATGTGGAAGGAAAACATCCTCCGTCTTCTCTGAGTCACTCCTGCTTCCAGGCACTTCTCATCAGCTCCGGGTGGCTGAAGAGATGGGCATGGTCATTGAAGGTTTCCATCGAGAAGAGACCTGTGTCGGTGTCGTAGAGAAACTCCGACATCGATGTGTTCTCAAGGGAGTCACCGAAGGCCAGCTTCGAGCTGAAGGGGAGGCCAAGGAGGCCTGCGATGAGGGATCTGATCATCCCACCGTGGGTTACCGTTATGATGCTCTTCCAGGGCCCGTTGATCATCTCATCGATGACCGGACGGGCACGGCTGTAGGCATCCTCGCCGCTTTCCCCGCCGGGAAACGCCAGATCAGAGGTACGCAGCTGCCTTTCAGCAAGGAAGGAGCCGTACTTCTCATCGCGCTCTGCATGGGTGAGTCCGATGAGGTCTCCCCAGTCTATTTCATTGAGGCGCTCCCTTCTTATCACATCAAGACGCAGATTCCTGTTTATGATGTCTCCCGTTTCCCTGGCCCTTATCAGGGTGCTGGTGAACATGATGTCGAAGCAGGAACCCTTAAGCCTCTCCGAGAGGAGCTCTGCCTGAAGGACTCCTTCAGGCGAGAGGGGTACGTCCACGTTGCATTTTGAGCTGTTCTGCCTTCCGTGGCGGACGAATACAATTCTTTTTTTCATAAAGCCGCTTCTCTTATCCTGCACCTGCCGATCCGCTCTCCGGCTTTGGTGAAGAGATTGTAGAAGCCCGGGAATGCGATCGCATGGGTGTCCCCCACATTGAAGTCCCCATCCCCGAAGATTACGGAGTTCAGCTGCAGTGAGCCTATTTTAACCTTAACTATGGTTTCCATTCCAGAGGGCAGGGAGGAGTAGATTTCTCCGTTCACGCTTCCGTTTTCCGCAATCTGGATGTACTCGGGCCTGAGACCGAGTATCACTTCCTGATCGGGAACTGTGGAGCCGTCAGTCATCTCGATCGTGAACCTGAGTCCGTCACTGTTTTCAAGCTTCATGCCACGAAGGGTGAAGGGAACGAGGTTGATGTTCGGGGATCCGACGAAGTCCGCCGTGAAGGTGTTTGCCGGGTTGCGGTAGACCTCAAGCGGGTTTGCATACTGCTGGAGAAGGCCGTTCTTCATGAGACAGATCTTCGTGGAGAGGGTCATGGCCTCCAGCTGGTCGTGGGTGACGTAGACGAAGGTGGAGTCGGTGTCGTGGTGAAGACGTTTCAGCTCGGTGCGCATTTCCATTCTGAGTTTCGCATCCAGGTTTGATAGCGGCTCGTCCATGAAGAGTACCTTGGGACCCGTAGCCAGGGTTCTGGCGATGGCAACCCTCTGCTGCTGTCCGCCTGAGAGCTCTGAGGGATAGCGGTCCCTGAACTCCTCGATGCGGAGCATTTTCAGCAGTTCCTCAACCCTGTCGGCGATTTTATCCTTGGGCCACTTGAGGTTCTCAAGACCGAAGGAGATGTTCTTCGTGACGGTCATGTGGGGCCAGAGCGCATAGTTCTGGAAGAGGAAGCCCACATCGCGCTTGCTTGCCGCGATGTCGATGCCCTTCTCTGAGGAGAAAACGACCCTGTCATTGATCGTGATCTCACCCTCAGTCGGGGTCTCAAGTCCTGCTATCATCCTGAGGGTTGTGGTCTTGCCGCAGCCTGAGGGACCGAGCAGGGTGATGAATGACCTGTCCTCGATTTCAAGGGATAGGTTGTCGACGGCAACGAACTTTCCGAATCTCTTTGTAACGTTTTTCAATACAATCTTTGGCATTGTGTCTTCTCCTGTTAACTGTTTCCGCCGATACCTTTATCGATGGAGGCTCCCGTCAGTTTGTTGACGATGAGGTTGAAGCTGACGACGATCACGATGATGATCAGGTTGATCGCGTTGGCATACTGGTTCCAGCCCTTCTCGTTGTACTGGAAGAGCAGTGTGGTGAGGATCCTCGTCGATGGGGAGACGAGGAGGATGAAAAGGGAGAGTTCCCTCATGCATGAGATGAAGGGAAGCAGGTAGCCGGAAAGGAAGCTGGACTTCTGAATCGGGATGATGATCCTGGTCATGCGTTTGAACCAGGAGATGCCCTGAATCTCAGCTGCTTCCTCAATCTCGCCTGAGAGCTGGAGCATCGCGTTGATGCCGCTTCTCGAGGCAAAGGGCAGGTACTTGACCGAGCCGCAGAGGGCAAGCAGTGCAAAGGAGCCGTAGAGAGGCGGTATGAATCCCCTCCTTACCGCGAACATGGAGAGATAGATTGCACCGAAGGCCATGGCAGGCATGAGGTAAGGGAAGAAGGTGATGTTGTTCACGACCGTTGCCAGATGTGAGCCCCTCTTCTTTGCGATCGCATAACCTGCAAGGATACCGACGGTTCCGGCTACAAGCGATACGACGACTGAGAGCTTGAGCGAGTTCATCAATCCTGTGTAGATCGACTTGTTTCTGAGAATTCCCGGTTCGCTGTTGGCAATGTCGGCCCTTCCTTCACCGACCCAGAACTCGGTGGTGAAGTTGCTGAATGAGTAGTCGCCGGGTGCCATGATGAACGATTCGACCGCAAAGGAAATAAGCGGCACGATCGCGATCACGAGCAGGATGAAGATGAAGAGGACTGTTACCGGGGTGCGGGCCTTTTTGAGGTTAACGAGGGCTATGTTGCTGCTCTTTCCCGTCACGGTTGTGTAAGCCTTCCTCCTTCCCGTTATCCACTGGTTAACCATCAGGATTCCGACACCGATTACGATCATGACGAGGGCCATGATGTAGCCGTATCCGGGATTCATGCCGTTCAGGGTCCTGTACATCTGGGTGGTGAGGACGTTGTATCTCACCGGAGTGCCCAGGAATGCGGGGACGGCAAAGGCTGACATCGTGGAGGAAAAGACCAGCAGGAACGTGGACAGGAGTGCAGGGCGGACGATGGGTATCGTGACCTTGCGCATGATGGTGAAGCGGGCGGCATGCAGGAGCGAAGCCGCTTCCTCCAGGTTCGCATCCATGTTCCTCAGGATTCCTCCGATGAGGATGTAGGCGAAGGGGGCGTAGTGGAGGCCCTGGACTATGACTATGGGAAAGAGACCGTAGGCGAACCAGTCAGCCGTCTGGATTCCCGTGAGGACTGTAAAGAGTCCGGGAGCTCCGCCTATTCTTGAGTTTCTGAAGAAGTTGAGCCATGCCATGGCAAGGGTCCAGGCCGGCATGATATATGGAAACACGAACACCGTTGACAGGAAGCTCTTGGCCCTGATGTTGGTGCGTGTGATCATCCAGGCGAAGGTTCCTCCGAGAATGATGGCGACCATGCAGCTTAAGAATGCGATCTTGAGCGTGTTCCAGAACGGTTCGTAGAACACTTTCATGCTGGTCTGACCGGAGGCAAACATCTTTTTCCAGTGGTACAGGGTGAATTCCCCTGCCTTGGAGCCCTTTATGGCCCTGACCTCACTGGAGTGAACCGTGAAGGTATCCGCTATGATGGTAATAAGCGGAACTATGGTCAGATATCCCAGAACTATGAGCATCACCAGAAGGATTATGTTCTGCGGCTTTCTGAGATATTTCAGTACTGCGTTTATTTTCTGTTTCATAAAATGCCCGAAATGGCTGCGGGACAAACCCGCAGCCTGTGAGTTATCAGTAAATGTAGAGGTTGAGGAATTCCTCGACGGCGGCGCGGTTCTCGAAGCAGAACTCTGCATCTTCCTTTACGAGGAGGGGTTCCCATACTGCAAACGGGAAGTCGATGTCTTCCTGGACGCCGATGTTCGGGTTTGCGCTGTATGTTCCGCAGTCCTTACCCCAGGGTGCGAAGCCTTCCTCGCTGAAGAGGAACTCGATGAAGAGTTTTGCTGCATTGGGATGAGCCGCATTTGTGCACATCAGCGGATAGAGGCTGTAGTAGAAACCGCAGAACGGCTGCATGTCCATTGCGGGCTTGAGGGCCAGGTTCTTGGTGGTTGCATAGCGTGCCTTGGAGTATACGAAGAGACCGACGGGAGTGTTTTCCTTGTTCTGTCCCTTGATACCTACGTTCTCTGCGATCGTGGTGTCACTTGTGCCGCTGATGAGGTCGTTCTCGTAGATTGCCTTGATCCACTCGTAGCCTGCGTTCTCGGTCGTAAGGACGATGTCCTTTCCGAAGTAGTCCTTATATGCCTTTGCGATCTCTGCCGAAACCTCAGGGCTTGTGACCATCGTCAGGAAGTTGGAGTTTACGCCTTCCTGGAACGGGTTCTTGAAGTTGAGCGTGCTCTTGTATTTGGGATCAGCGAACTGCCAGATGTTCCAGTAAGGGCTTTCGGTCGTGTTCTCATCGTTGTAGATGAAGACCTTGTTGATCTGGAAAGCCTGCAGGGGATTCTGCATTGATTCGGGAATGACGTCCTTCAGTGTGGGAGGAACGTAGTTGTAGAGGTAACCGGGCTCCATGAGTTCACCGAAGAGACGGCCTGCATCCTGTGCAAGGACGAAGTCAGCACCCGTGATGCCTGCCTCACCTTCCTTGGAAACCTTCTCGATGAGTTCGTAGTCCTTGAGGTTTGAGGTCTCGCACTCGATTCCGTACTTAGCCGTGAAGGCCTCTGCTGCCTTTGCAATTCTTGAGGATGTGGCGTAGACAACTACCTTTCCCTCTGCCTGAGCTGCGGCAACGAGTTCGTCATGAGTCATTTCCTTTTCCTCGACTGCGGGTGCTGCTGCCTGAGGTGCTGCTTCTTCCTTTGCTCCGCCTGCAAAGAGGGGTGCAAAGACCATGAGGAACATGAGAGCCAATAGAGCTGCTTTTTTCATTTATCCATAATCTCCTTTTTTATTTCGTCATCCGTCAGGATGATCTTTCCGTAATAACTTTACGGGCCGCTTCGGCCCTTTCCATGTCAGAGGCCAGCACCTCGTAGCGGGCGAGCCACTGCTCGGTGTCGGAGGCCCTCAGGGACACCTGAGTCCAGCCGTCAGTCTCCCTTTTCAGCAGCAGGGACGTGCCGAGCGCCTCCCCGTTTTCCAGAGTGTCGGTGAGTTCATATCCCATGCTGACAAACCTGTCGGTCAGGTTTTTCAGCACTTTTTTCCTCTTTTCGTCCGAGTCAAAGCTTTCGGTCCACTCCCTGATCCTGCGAAATGATGAATAAAGGGCGATGAGATCGTCCAGGCGCTTCCTGTCCCTCTCATAGGCCATGAGGAATGAGAGCGTGATTATAAGGGTGTTCTCGATCGGGATTCCGCCCTCATTCAGGTAGTAGTGACCGGACTCTTCCGCCGCAGCTCCGATTGTACCGTCGGTCTTCATGATCCCCTTTATCCTGGAGTGTCCGTTCGGTACAAGAACGGGTTCATGACCTTCCGATTTCAGGTATTCCCTGATTACGGGACTTGCCTTGGGATCAAGGCCGACACGCGAGGCGGCGGGGGCGATGTATGGAAGTATGAAGGTGAAGATGACTGATGGCGGAATCTCGCTGCCGTCAGCGAGGATGACATCGACCCTGTCCCCGTCCCCGTCGTAGAGGAGGATGAACTCCTCATCCTTTTCGGGAAGCAGCTTCACCTTTGCCGGGTTGGGATCTCCGAGGGGAAAATTGCCGTCGGGAATGAAGTGGGAAATACGGGCATTTTCCATCCGGGACAGGACGGGTGCTGTGGCGTCGGCTCCGCTTCCTGAGAGAAAGTCTGCGGCAAAACGGAATGAGGGCTGAAAGTCCCTGTCAAGGGAGAGAAAAGCGAATGACGATGATATGAAGTGCTCATGGAAGGAAGGAAAGTATACCCTTCCCGATGTGGCGGATTCTGCCCTCCGTCCTTTTTCAAAGTACTTTTTTATGATCTCAAGGCCGCTATTGTCAGCAATGGGGAAGGGGCCCGGAAGAACCAGCTTCTCTCCGTTGTAATTGCCGGGATTGTGGGATGCGGTCACCATGATTCCCGCCGCACCCTTCAGCTGCCTCACGGTGTGGTAGAAATACGGTGTTGAGGCCGGTGCGGGTATCACGTAAACATCAAATCCGAGGGATGTGAATATCTCTGTCTTGAGGGAGAGTATGGCGGCTCCCGAGAGTCTGGCATCGCGGGCAAGCACCAGCTGTGAGATGGATGAATCCTTCAGGAAAAGCGCCTCGGCATGGGTAAGACCGGTGACTGTCTCAGTCGTGAAAAAAGAGACATCAGCCCTGATGTCCGACTTGTGGAACAGTCTTAGTGCAAACTGATCCGGCATGCGTCCTCCCTTTCCCCTTCAATCATTATAGAAGGGGGTATGGAGGGGATGAAGAGGTAAATATTTATGATAACTGTGACAAAATTAAGACGCTCTCCGAAGAGAGCGCCATATCTCAGTGTCCTGCCCAGTAAAGGTCGTATATCCTGAGGGTTTTCGTGAATTCCTCAAGGGTGACATCCTCTTCCGGTGTGAACGAAACGACGTGCTGTGCAGTCGGTCTTATGGAGAACATGTTGTCTGAGAAGACACCCTTTATATCTCCTGCGTCGAGGCTTACCCAGAAGGCGGGGCGGGTGCAGCTCACTTCAACCTGGAAGGTCTTTCCGACGGCCCTGACCGAGGTCCTGAGACCGGGATCCTGCAGCTCCGAGTTCTTCGGCTCCGTGAGGAAGATCTGCGCCTCCCTGTAGATTGTGGGTGTAGATACCTTGATGTATGCGAACGTCGTCTCCGGCTTTATTCCGGTAAGATCCGATTCCGTGACCGGGTATACGCTCTGGGGCGGAACAATTACCCTGAAGACGTGCTGACGGACCTTCTCACCGCGATAGGTTGAGAACTTCACGCTGACCTTGACTTCCTCCTCCCTGTCCGTGTCGTTGGTGACGAAGACCCGGAGTTTGCCGTCTTCCACATATCCGATCGGGGCAATGGGGGCAAAGAAGTTTCTGGCATGGTACATCATAAGCTTCCATTTGCCGCTGTACTCCACCGCGGACCAGGAGGCTACCGGCCAGTTGTCATTCAGCTGCCAGATGAGAGTTCCCATGCAGTACGGC
Organism: Spirochaetales bacterium; assembly: GCA_022788185.1. Taxonomy (GTDB): domain Bacteria; phylum Spirochaetota; class Spirochaetia; order Sphaerochaetales; family Sphaerochaetaceae; genus Bullifex. The sequence continues at coordinate 12,986 of JALEVV010000074.1, forward strand.
CTCAGGGATCTCCAGTACTCGCATGCAGTCTGCATCGCCCATGCCTGCTGGGCCTGGGAGAGATAGAGCATCTTTTCAAGCGTGTCCGGGAAGCGGAAGTAGCGGGAGAAGTTCTCAAGGATTATCGAGTTGCCCCTGGGGTTCTTCTGATGGTGCTCCATGACGGGAGATGTCAGGTTCAGATCCTCTTCAGGGCAGTAACCCTTCACGGTTGAAAGGGACGGGAAGCTCTGATAACCGAATTCCGAGCAGAATCGCGGTTTCACTGTCCTGTACTTCTCAAAGGGTGCTCCCTCATGCCATACGGACCAGAAGTGCATGTCCCCGGCTCCGTCGGTGTGCCAGTTGTCCGAGAAGTCACCGGGACCGGCACAGGGGCTTGAGGGCCAGAAGATGCGGCTGGGATCGAGCTTTCTGACCAGGCGGCCGCACACTCCCTCGTTGAGTCTGTCGTAGTCCATGACATACCTGTCACGGTTCTTAACCGATTCCTCATACCAGGTCAGGGCACCCAGGTCCTCGTTGTTTCCGCACCAGAGGGCGATGGACGGATGGCTCTTGAGACGGAGGATCTGGTACTCCAGCTCCTTTTCGACGCTCCTGAGGAACCACTCGTCGGAGGGGTAGGTGGAGCATGCGAACATAAGGTCGTGCCAGATCAGGATACCGAGCCTGTCACAGGTGTCATAGAAGGCCTCGTTCTCATAGAAACCGCCTCCCCAGATGCGAACCATGTTCATGTTGGCATCGCTGACGCTCTGAAGCAGCCTGATGTACCTGGAGGTGGTGATGCGGGAAGGAAGGGCATCCATGGGGATCCAGTTCATGCCCTTCATGAATATGTCCTTACCGTTTACCGAGACGGTAAGTTCCTTGCCGCCCATGGTCACGGTGTTTTTAATCGTCAGGGTCCTGAAGGCGATCATCCTCCTGTCAGAGAAGTCGCCGAAGGAGATGTCCAGCGGATAGAGGTGCTGTCCGCCCTGTCCCGCAGGCCACCAGAGTTCCACGTCCTCCTCGGGAATGACGAAGGTGAAGGAGTAATTCTCCTCTCCCGGTCTCACGTGGGTTATGGTGTGTTCCTTCCTTCCTGCAACGGCGATGTTGAAGTCGACGTCACACTCCTCGAAGACGCGGGCAGTGACCTCGACGCGGCAGATCCAGCTGTGATCCTTAAGCGTCGGGATGCAGTTCCAGGACGTTACGCTGAGTTCCTTCACCGATATGAGTTTTATGGGATCGTATACACCGACTGCCATGATGCACGGGCCCCAGTCCCAGCCCGCGTGGCACTGGGTCTTCCTGACCAGGTTCCTGTGGGGTGAGCCGTTGGGGTAGAGGGAGCAGGGGATGGGATAGGCGAGTTCCGCGTTGCGTTTCAAAGCAAGTTTCTCGGCACTTTCAAAACGGAATTCAATGTGGTTTTCCCCGTCCTTTACCGTGTCCGTCACGTCAAAGTCCCAGCGGGCAAAGAAATTGTCGGTCCTGCCGACTTCCTGTCCGTTCAGGAATACGGAGCAGACCGTGTCTACCCGGGTCAGGGAAAGGATTACCCTGCCGTCTTCCTTTTCATAACTGAAGTCCCTGGAGAGGTTCCAGCCGTTCTGTCCGACCCAGAGCATCTCAAGCTCGTTTTTTGCGTAATATGGATCTTTGATTATCCCCCTCTCAAGGAGTGCGGAATGTACATCTCCCGGAAGGTTCATTTCGAGTTTTTCGTTTTCACTGAAAAAGGCGGTGTTTCTGGAAATTGCGGCATTGTCAGCTGGTCTCAGGGACCATTTGCCGTCAAGTGTCTTTATCTTCATGTAGCCTCCTTTCAGTCATTATAGCATACCCTATCCGTGAGGAAAGGAAAAAAGGGAAGAGCTTTATGGAAGAGTCACACCAAATCTGATATATTTACCCCATGAAAGACGGATTTTTCACTGTGGCGGTGTCAACGCCGCACCTTAAAGTCGCTGACGTGGTCCATAACAGGGACAGAGTGCTTGAACTGATGCATGAGGCTAAGGAAAGAAAAGCGAAGCTCCTGGTGCTTCCCGAGCTCACTCTCACCTGCTACACGGCCTCTGATCTGTTTTTCCACGATGTCCTTCTGGAGGCATCCCTAGATGCCCTGAGATACCTGAGGGATTCCAGCCGGGGCTCTGACCTGATAACGGTCGTGGGACTTCCCTACAGGGACTGCGATACGCTATACAACACAGCCGCCGTGATTCAGGACGGCCGGGTACTTGCCCTCATTCCCAAGACCCATCTTCCCTCCTATTCCGAGTTCTATGAGACCAGATGGTTCACGCCCGCACCCGCACATGTGAGGCACATCACCCTTCTGGGTGAGGACGTGCCCTTCGGAAGCCATATAATAATAAGAAGCAAGAGCCATCCGCTCTTCAGGCTTGGAGTCGAGATCTGTGAGGATCTCTGGGCTCCCGATTCCCCGTCCCTTTCCCATGCCCTCAACGGGGCGACCGTCATCGCAAACCTCTCGGCCAGCGATGAGCTCATCGGCAAGGAGGAGTACCGGAGGGATCTCGTAAGGATCCACAGCGGAAAGATCACGGCAGGTTACATCTATGCGGACACCTCCTCCGGTGAAAGCTCCACCGACATGGTCTTCACGGCCCATAACCTCATTGCAGAGGACGGCTCCGTACTTGCTGAGTCCTACATGAGGGAGGATGAAGTCCTCGTCACCGACCTGGACCTCCAGAAGATAAACCATGAGAGGGTGAGGAAGAATACCTTTAAAAGCGTTAACGATCCCTCCTATGAATTCGTTGATGTAAGCTTTGATGATGTGAATGTGGAGCTGGTCAGGACCTTCTCAGCCCATCCCTTCGTCCCAGACGGGGATGCCGAGATAAAGAAGAGGGCTGAGAAGATCATACTCCTGCAGGCCCTGGGCCTTAAGAAGAGACTGGAGCACACCAATGCCAAAAGTGCAGTCATCGGTCTTTCAGGCGGCCTCGATTCCACACTGGCACTGCTCGTTACCGTCAGAGCGTTCGACATGCTCTCAAGGCCGAGAAGCGGTATCATAGCCGTTACCATGCCTTGCTTCGGAACGACGAAGCGCACCAGGTCAAATGCCGAACTGCTTGCAACTGCCCTTGGAGTCTCCTTCAGGGAAGTGAACATTACAAAAAGTGTCGAACAGCACTTCAGGGACATCGGACAGGACAGATTCTGCTATGATGTCACCTTCGAGAACGGTCAGGCCAGGGAACGCACCCAGGTTCTGATGGACATTGCCAACAAGACGTCCGGCATGGTGATCGGAACGGGGGACCTTTCCGAGCTTGCACTGGGATGGGCCACCTACAACGGCGACCACATGAGCATGTATGCGGTAAACGCTTCCGTGCCCAAGACCCTGGTCAGGTACCTGGTCAGGTACTTTGCCGATGAGAACCTCTCGGGAAGCGGCAGGGTGCTTTACGACATTCTCGACACCCCGGTCTCCCCTGAGCTGCTTCCGGCAACCAGTGACGGTACGATAAGCCAGATCACGGAGGATCTGGTGGGACCCTATGAGCTCCACGACTTCTTCCTTTACTACTTCGTCAGACACTCCTTCTCGGCAAAAAAGATAAAGCGACTGTCACTTTCAGCGTTTGCCGGTGTTTATGATGAAGAAACGATAGATAAGTGGCTCATGACTTTCATCCGTCGCTTCTTCTCCCAGCAGTTCAAGCGGTCATGTCTTCCCGACGGGCCGAAGGTGGGTACGATAACGCTCTCACCGCGTTCAGACTGGAGAATGCCCAGTGATGCGGTCTCATCACTCTGGCAGGATATCTGAGTTATTCTGACTCCAGGTCAGTAAAAATATTACGGAGGATTACTTTATGAAAAGAACCATCGCAGTGCTTATTCTCGCACTATTCGTAACGGCAGGTGCGTTCGCATCGATTCTGCAGATCGGACCCGCCGCAACAGTGGATTTCAATCCCAATCAGTTTAACTTGGAGAGCTACAAGGATGTGGGCAAGTACCAGTTCGGAGCAGAGGCAAGAGTCAACCTTCTCTTCCTGCAGGCAGGTGCAAATGCATCATTCTCCCTTCCCAATTCCGAAGGCAACTGGAAGATCGACACTATGCTTTCCGCAAATCTCGTTGCAGGACCCAAACTTGTAAACGTCTCCGTCGGTGCCGCAATTCCCTACACCTTCCTTCTCGGACCCGGTGCTTCTTCCATCGACCTGGGTTCCTTCCTTGAGCAGCCGCTTTACCTCAAAGCAGGTCTCAACTTCAACTTCGCATTCATCGGAGTCGGGGCATCCTACTACATACCGACAGGTCTTCCCGTGAACAAGGTCGTCAGCGAGATTCAGAAAATCTCACCGGACCTTTCAAAGGGCAGGCTTTCACTCGCCGTTTTCTTCAACTTCCTCTAGTCTTTTCCATAGGAAGATTTTGGGATAAAATGGGGGAGTCTCCGGACTCTCTCATTTTTTTGTTTTTTGGAGGTTTTATGGCAAAACGTTCATTGCTTGGTTCGATCATCTCCGTGATCTGTACCTCCGCAGTCGTTTTCTTTGTGATATATTTCTTTGCCCCAGAGGCATCTGACCAGTTCTTCGGCACCTCGGTGCGGGACGGAAAGGTCAATGAGAGCATAACCATGATAATGGATGCGGCTGAGGATTCGGGCGCATACACTGAGGAACAGCTTGAGGATCTTGAGGAGTATCTCAGAAGCGGCAAGGCCAGAAATACCCTCGTCAGGATCGGAAAGGTAACGGCTGAAGGCGCATCAGAGCTTCTCAGCGTGCTGAAGGAATCCCTGTGAAAGTAACATTCCTCGGAACGGGCACAAGTCACGGAATCCCAGTGATCGGGTGCCACTGTCCCGTATGCAGCAGCAGCGATCCCAGGGACATGAGATACCGCTCCTCCGTGCTGCTTGAAAAGGATGGGAAGAACCTTCTGATCGATACCGGGTATGAGCTGAGGCTTCAGCTCCTGAGGGCACGCTGCGATATGGTCGATGCGGTGCTCTACACCCACTCCCACTCGGATCACATGTCGGGACTCGATGACCTGAGGGTATTCACCTATGACCGGGACCTGAAGGTTTACGGTAATGAGAGCACGATCGGCTTCATAAAGACCCACTATGCCTATGCGGTCTCAGAGCGGTCGTTTCCGGGCGTTCCCCACATAATCCCAGAGGTTCTGGAGCCTTACGTTCACCATGACATCAGCGGCTTTGACGTCGTGCCCCTGACTGTCGAGCATGGACTGAGGACCCACATGCCGATTTATGCCTACCGCATTGAGAAGGATTTTGCCTATGTTACGGACACTTCCTTCATCCCGCCCGAGAGCCTGGAAGCGCTCCGGGGAGTGAAGGTTCTCGTCATCGGTGCACTGAGAAAGAAGCCCCATGGGGCCCACTTCACATTTGAACAGGCCCATGAGGCGGCCCTTGAAATCGGGGCGGAAAGGACTTATTTCACCCATATCAACCATGAGACGTCTTATAATGAGATATGCAGCCTCTACGATGGCTGCCTGAGCGCGTATGACACGCTGACGATCACGATCTAGGAGGAACGATGGATTCACTGTTTTCAACGGTCGATCTCGATCAGGAACTGCTGGCACTGGAAAAAGCTAAGAAGAAGGAAGAAAAGAGCGTCCCCGTGGAGGAGAAGAAAGAGGAAAAATTCGACAAGACCCTCTTCATCGTGGACGGCTACTCCCTGATTTACCGTTCGTATTTTGCCTTCCTCACCCGTCCCCTGACCGATAAGGAGGGAAACAACGTCTCCGCATTCTTCGGTTTTTTCAACACCGTCTTCATGCTGCTCAGGGAGTATTCCTTCGACTACTTCGTAATCGCTCTGGACAGTCCGGGAAAGACCTTCCGTCATGAGATGTATCCCGCCTATAAGGGCACGAGGGACAAGGCTCCCGATGAGCTTCACACCCAGGTTCCCGTCATCATGGAAACCCTCAGGAAGATGAACATCCCGACAATCGGCCGGGAAGGATATGAGGCCGATGACCTTATTGCCACCCTGGCGGCCAATGCGACCCGTCTCGGGGTCGACACCGTGATGGTGACTGCAGACAAGGACCTGCTCCAGATCGTTAACTCCCACGTCAGGGCCCTCAGGCCTCCCAAAAAGAACCAGCCGAAGTACGAGCTCTTCGGAGTCGATGAGGTTAAGCAGGCCTTCAGCATCCAGCCGTCCCAGATAAGGGACTATCTGACACTTCTCGGCGATGCTTCAGACAACGTTCCAGGAGTGAAGGGAATAGGTGAGAAGACCGCGGTCACCCTCCTTCAGGAATATGTGTCGGTGGACGGGATCTACCGCCACCTCGATTCCCTGGCAAAGGGACTGAGGGGCAAGCTTGAGGCGGGACGTGAGGATGCGGAGCTTTCGAAGAGGCTCGTGACCCTCAAGGATGACATCTTTACCCTGGAATCCTTCGATACTCCTGAATTCAGCGTTGCCACGATAGACTTCGGTGCCGGAGTGGAGGATTTCGTTGCCCGCAACTGCTCCAATCTGGCAAGGACTGCCCTTTCCATGACTCAGGGTGACAGGAAGCAGCTGATGAAGGATGCGGTGAAAAAGAGCGAGGAGGCTTCCCGCTCCGTGACGGCACCCCAGGAATACCTGGGTGTCGGATCATACACGCTGCTTACCGACATAAAGGTGATAAGGGCCTACTTCGAGAGCGCAAAACGCTCCACCGGCGTCATCGCCTTCGACACGGAAACGACCGACGTGGAAATATCCGGTGCCGAGTTCGTCGGATTCAGCTTCTCCTATGAGATGAAGAAGGCCTTCTACTGCCCCCTTATCGCAAAGGGGGAGAGGTACCTTGAGACCGACGATGTCATCGCACTCTTCAGGGACTACTTTGAGACAGGTGCCCTGAAGGTCGTTGGACAGAACATAAAGTATGACATCGAGCTCCTTGGCAAATACGGCGTCACCATAAAGAACGTCGTATTCGATACCATGATCGCGGCATGGCTCCTCGATTCAGGGGACGGAAGATACTCCCTCGATGATCTGGCCTCCAGATACCTTTCCTATGACACGATCCACTTTGATGACATAGTGCCCAAGGGACAGGATTTCTCATCCGTTTCACTGGACGATGCCCTTGCTTACTCCGGTGAGGACTCGGATCTCACATACCGCCTCTACCTCTTCTTCTCCGAGGCGCTTAAGCGTGACGGCCTGGATAAGGTTATGGAGGAGTATGAGCTTCCCCTCATCAGTGTCCTCGTGGAGATGGAGGGAAACGGAGTCCTGCTTGATAAGGCATTCATGGCCGAGCTGGACATAAAGCTCTCAGACCGACTAGATGCGCTGACAAAGCGCATCCATGAAGAGGCGGGACATGAATTCAACATCAATTCCTCTGTCCAGCTGGCAAAGGTCCTATTTGAGGAGAAGGGCCTGGAAGCGGTTAAGAAGACCCAGCGGGGATTTTCCACCGATACAGCCACTCTGGAGGCTCTGCGGGGAAAGGACCCGATGATAGAGGACCTGCTGGAGTACAGGGGAGTTTCGAAGCTGCTGTCCACCTACGTCGATGCGCTTCCGAGACTTTGTGACGAAAGCGGCAGGATTCACACTTCATACCTTCAGACCGGAACGGCTACGGGACGTCTTTCCAGCCGGAACCCGAACCTGCAGAACATCCCGATCCGCACCGATGACGGCAGGATGATAAGAAGTGCCTTCGTGGCCGGGGAGGGGATGCACTTCCTTTCCGCCGACTACTCCCAGATCGAGCTCGTGATGCTTGCCCACATCAGCGGTGATGAGGAGCTGACGAAGGCCTTCCGCGAGGGTGCCGACATCCACAGGTACACCGCAGGCCTCATCTTCTCAAAGAGTGCCGATGAGGTCACTCCCGCGGACAGAAGGATTGCGAAGACGATAAACTTCGGCATCATGTACGGCATGTCTCCCTTCCGTCTTTCAAATGAGCTCGGGATCTCAAGAAGCGACGCAAAGTCCTTCATTGAACGCTACTTCGAGCGCTACAGCGGTATCAGGGCGTTCGTCGATGAGACCGTCAGGTCGTGTGAGGAGAAGGGCTATGTCACCACGATGGGAGGACACAGGCGCAGTGTGGCCGCCATCAACAGCAGGAACAAAAACGAAAAGAGTGCCGCCGAGCGCGTGGCCGTCAACACCGTAATCCAGGGAAGTGCCGCCGAGCTCATGAAGAAGGCGATGACGGCAATTCACGGTGACCTGAAGGACCGGGGACTGAAAAGCCGCATCCTCCTGCAGGTACACGATGAACTCATCCTGGAGGTACCCGACGGGGAACTCGATGAGGTTACCGCCCTTGTCAGGGACAGGATGGAAAATGCGGCTCAGCTCAGCGTGCCCCTGAGGGCAGGAATAGAGAGTGGAAAAAGATGGGGGGACATGCACTGATATGGTTACCGGAGTCGTTGGAAAGAGCTGCAGCGGAAAGGATTCTGCCGTAAGGTATCTGGTTCGGAACGGGTTTCATGAGATCAATGTGGATCACCTGGGCCATGAGGCCCTGGAGGTGAAAAAGGAGGAGCTCAGGGCCGCCTTCGGGGACGGCATCTTCACGGACGGTCACGTCAACCGTAAGATCCTCGGTCCGATCGTCTTCTCCGATGCGGCAAAGCTTGAGACGCTGAACGGGATAACCCATCCGTGGATGACTGAGGAAGTAAAGCGTCTCATCGGGGAGCATGAGAACACGTGCATCAATGCCGCCCTGCTGGAATCGATGGGGCTGGTGCCGCTCTGCGATGAGGTCCTGTACGTCTTCGCTCCATTGGAAATGAGGACCGAGAGGGCCCTCCTGAGGGACGGAATAACCCGGGAAGGCTTTCTGAAGCGCGATGCGAATCAGAAAAACATTGGCCTCACGCTGCTGGAGAGCGGCAGAAGGGTCATCACGATAATTAATGATAAAGATGAAGAATATCTTTATCGACAACTCTCAATGTATTGTGATAGACTAAAAAGCAGAGGTTATATAAATGGGTAAGGCGTCTCGTATTGTAATACTGACCATAACGATTGTCTTAACAGTGTTTGTCTTCTGCGGCATGTGGGTTTTCCGCCCAGAGGCAGAGAGCAGTGTGCTTGAAAGTGCAAGGCAAAGACAGAGTACTCCTCTCGTTAACGTACAGGAACCTCTTGAGACAGACCTTAAGGTCCTTTCCGAAGAGGAAGAGTTTGAGCAGAAGGTCAGAGAACTGCTTGCTGAGGATCCATATTTCCTTGAGAAACTGACTGAGAGCACCAGAACATCACTGATTACGGATGAGGATTTCGTATCCGGAATCGGGGACAGGGTTGTTGATGGAGCCAGGGAAACAGCCACTGAAATCGTCAGTGAGCATATTGAAAGCCATGAAGCGAAAATCACAGCTGAGAATGAGGCGCTTAGAAGCGAGATCTGGAATGAGACCACGAACAGGCTTGAAGCTGCCCTCGATACTGACTCCCTTGTAGAAGTGCTTGCCCCTGAGGTAACTGAAGCAGTTTACATTGATATTGCCGAGCGTGCTGACATCGATACCGAGGCAGTTACCGCAAAGGTGCTTGCCGAGACAGAGAAGGAGCGGGATGCGGCAATTGAGAAGATCATCACCGAAGCCTCCAGGGAGACCGATGCCGCCCTTGCCGAGTTTGATGAAAGGGGCCGCGAGCTCACGAATGAAGTAAGGAGAATGATGGATGAGTTCACACCTTCCATCGATGAATCCGAGATCCGCTCGATCGTGAAGAGCGAAGTTTCCCAGATGGAAGAGCGCGTGGCAGCAGGTCTGACCGATAAGATTACATACGACGTGCTTTCAGAGGTGGATGACATCATCACCAAGCGCATTCAGGATGAGATGCCGAAGTATCAGGAAAGTGCACCCGCAATGGTGAGTGCCCCGAAGCTTTCAGGCATGGAGGTCCCTGAGCCGGAGTACATCACTACGAGAACCCAGGTCAGGGAGAATGCGATCAGGTCCATCCTGGACAACCTTAAGAAGTAAAATAAGAGAGGCTGGTTTTCCAGCCTCTTTCTTTTCAACCCTTTTTCTTCGGATATTTTCTTTCTTCTCCTTCAGGAGTGGTGAAGTAGTAGTAATCATCATCCTCTCCCGTGAAGTGATCCCGGGTAAGGATGATCTTTCCGCCGCCGTCGGGAAGGTCCAGTGTGTACTGGGGCATGGCCAGGCCTGAAAGCCTTCGCCTGAGCTCCTGCTCAAGGGCGATTCCTGCCTTTATGTCGCACCTTAAGTGGGCAGTGCCCGTAACCAGATCCCCCTGGAAGAGGTAGTAGGGCTTTATCCTGTTGTAAAGAAGCTTATTGCAAAGCTCCTCAAGCACATCCGCATCATCATTCACGCCGTGAAGCAACACTGTCTGGTTGAAGGCCGGAATGCCAAGGGCGAGGAACTTTTTCACTGCCTCCAGTGATTTTTCAGTCAGCTCCGTCGGGTGGTTGTAGTGGGTGAGGAGCATGAAGGGGGCACCGTAGGAATACTTTTCAATTATTTTCATTACCTTTTCGTCAAAGCGGTCGGGAAAGGTGACGGGAGCCCTGGTGCATAATCTGAGTATGATGTCGTCACGCACCTCCTTAAGAGTCCTGAAAAGGTATTCAAGCCTCTCATCAGAGAGGGTGAAAAGATCTCCTCCGGTCAGAAGGAGCTCTTTGATTTCCCTGTGTGCTTTAAGATATCCTGCTGCCTCATCTATTTCCTTCTCGCTGATGGGACCTGTGTCCAGACCGGTGAAGCGGCGGCGGAAGCAGTGTCTGCAATAGGTGAAGCACCTGTCCGTTGTAAGGAGGGCTGCCCTGTTGCGGTAGCGGTGTATGAGGCGCGCCGTAACGCTGTGGCTCACTTCCTTCAGGGGATCAATCGAGGCATCCGTGACATTCTCGAGCACAGAGGGAACGACCTCCCTCCTGATTGGGTCGTCGGGAGTGTCACCGATAAGTGAAAAGTAGTAATCGCTGATGAGAAGCGGAAGCGAGGAGGGGTTTTCAAACCACTGCTTCTCGTCCGGTCGGAGCGTAAGCTTCTCCTCAAGGGATTCCTTTGACGTGATCATGACCATGTTGTACTTGTTTTGATTATTCTGTTCAAGGGGTGAAAAAAGCAGTGAAGAACCATTGTAAAACCGATTTTGCTTTTATAAGTCACCCTCATTGCGTTAAGATGGTTCTATATCATTGAATCAGGCGGTTACCATGGGTAAGACTAAAAGCCTCAAGGGCTACTATCTCACAACGTTCCTGATCGGGCTCGGATTCTTCACGATGGGCCTGATGGATCCCCTCTACGACACATATGTACCAATTTTCCTGGGTAAGTACATCAGATCGAACTCCTTAATCGGTACGATCATGACGCTGGACAACCTGCTCGCGATCTTCCTGATCCCGGTCTTTTCAGCAATCAGTGACAGGGCCGATTCCCGGATCGGACGCAGAATGCCCTTCATCATCACGCTGCTCCCGATAGCCGCAGTTGCCTTCGGCCTCATCCCCATTGCGGCCCTCTCATCACTTCTGATGCTCATCGCGCTCATCTTTGTCCTCAACCTTGCCAAGCAGGCGGTGAGGGGCCCCGTCGTTGCCCTTATGCCCGACATGGTTCCGGGCGACTTAAGAAGTGAGGCCAACGGCGTCATAAACACCATGGGCGGAATCGCAACGATTCTGGGCACTATCCTGCTTGCAAGACTCATGGATGTGAAGATCACGCTTCCCGGCTTCGGAAGTGTGGATAACGTGCTTGCCTTCCCGGTTGCTTCCGTATTCGTCATAGCTGCCGTCATCCTGCTCTTCATCTTCGTCAAGGAGAAGAACAGCACTGTCCGCCCTGACGATAAGGAGGAAGAGGAAAAGAAGGAACCGATCCTGAAGAGCCTGAAGGTCGTCCTCGGAGAGAAGAATAAATCAGCACTCTTCATCCTCATCAGCCTGCTTTGCTGGTTTATCGCATACCAGGGTGTGCTTCCCTTTGTGGGAAAGTATTCAGTGGAGGTGCTCGGAACCTCCTCCGGAACGGCTTCCCTTGCCGCAGGCATGGTGGGAATCGCATATGCCATCTTCGCAATTCCCTCAGGCAAGTTTGCCCATAAGCACGGAAGAAAGAAGACCATCAGGGGTGCCCTGGTCTGTCTCATCGCGGTCCTGATCCTCATCTTCCTCCACGGCTTCCTGCTTTCCGGCCTTCAGGGCATGGTAAAGCTCATCACCTTCTGGATCCTCCTCTTCTGCTTCGGCATCTTCTGGGTCACGATCGTTACCAACTCCTTCCCGATGCTCTGGCAGATGTCCACCTTCCAGACAGTGGGTATATACACCGGCCTTTACTACTTCTTCTCACAGGCCGCCTCGATCATCTCACCTCCGCTTTCAGGTGCATGCATCGACATCTTCGGTTATCCCAGCCTCTTCATCTATGCCGCCATCTTCATGACGATAGCTTTCTTCACCATGAGTAAGGTGGACCGCGGCGAACCTGAAGACGGTGAATAAGACCAGGCTTTCCGGGCACGCGGCAGCACTGCTCTGTGCCGTAATCTGGGGCACGACCTTCATCTCCACGAAGGTCGTGCTTGTCTTCTTTACACCCCTTGAGATCCTTGTGATAAGGTTCGTGCTGGGATACCTCCTGCTCTGGCTCATCAGGCCGGAGAAGCTTGAGTGGCAGGGCTTTGAAAGGGAGAAGGATCTTGCGCTGGCAGGGGTGTTCGGAATCTCTCTATACTATCTTGCCGAAAACTATGCCCTGGAGTATTCCTCTGCGGGTAACGTGTCCCTGATTGTCTCGACGGCACCGTTTTTCATCGTTCTGATGTTCCGCCTCATGAAGGAAAGTGATGAGAAGCTTACGCCCTGGTTTTTCCTGGGCTTCGTGATGGCCATATCGGGAATAGCAATGATGAATTTCAGCGGAAGCGGCTTTTCCTTCAATCCGGCAGGGGACCTGCTGGCACTCCTCGGTGCCTTCCTCTGGGGAATTTATTCCGTGTTCATCAGGCGTGCCTCAGCGTGCGGCTACGACACGATAGTGCTCACGCGAAGGACGTTCTTCTACGGCCTGCTTGTGCTCATCCCTGTCTCATTCATAACCGGTTTTGATATCAGTCTCAGTGACTTCGCCTCAGCAGGTGTCACCTTCAACGTGCTCTACCTGGGGCTTGGGGCCTCTGCGGTATGCTTTGCCGTCTGGAACCATGCGATAAAGGCCCTGGGAGCACTTACCAGCGGTGTGTACATCTATCTCGTTCCGGCCATCACGGTAGTTTTCTCATACTTCTTTCTCTCAGAGGAGATAACACCTGCCGTGGCCATCGGAACAGTGCTTGTAATCGCGGGACTTTTCCTCAGTGAGCGTAAGTGAAAAAAAGAGGTACGGCAGCTGCCGTACCTGTTGGTCATATCAGAAGTTCTGAAAGCGAATCGTAAATATCCCTGGCGGTAGGGGGACACCCTTTTACAGTGTGTTCTGCCCTTGATGTGCATGCACCCACTCCAAGCTTCGGGCACTGTCCCTTCCACCCCTGACCGATTGCGATTTTACCGTCCAGACGGGACAGAAGTCCGTCATCCTTGAGCCTCTTGAGGGCGTGCATCAATGAGGCGTAGCACGCTGAACAGGCGTCCCTGGCATCGGCATGCTTCGCAAGTCTCCGGCACTCTCCGGTGGGGAGGGCCATGGGCACGTTCTCGGGCTTTGAAAGGACGGTTACCTGTGCCTTCGTGATATCGGCAGAGCCGACATTGTACCTCTCCGCAAGACCGATGTACTCCACGTCATCCCTGTCGAAGCCGAGCAGGGAGGCTGCATATGAATCGAGCAGCACGGGATCCTTTGCCGCCATGAGCCTGTCGGTCTGAACCGGATTTCCGCCTTCCTCGAAGTCCAGATCGCCGCATATGGAGTCAACCAGGATGAGATCGGGCGTGATCGCCTTATTAAGGGCGGCAATGGGCTTCATGAGTCCCAGGGAGTGGAACTGCCTCTTGCTCCTGTCGGAAAGAAGTCCCTTCTGGTTTTTGAGGGCACACGTCATCAGCGTCTGGCAGTGTCCCTTGAGGACGGGAAGGGTGATGAGGTAGTCAAGGCTGAGGGCCGTTTCCGATATTTCCATGGTAATGCCCTCGACAGTTACCTTTCTGTAGCTGTCCTTCTTTACATCCACAAGGGGAACACCGAAGGCTTCATATCCATTGAGCCTGAATGCCCTCTCGGTCGAGTCACCCACCCAGGCCGACTCGATTATGATGATGTCATGGTACCCCTTCTCCTTAAGGTATGCTATGAGCTCGCTTATTATCTCATTGTGGGTGGTAGCACCGATCTCGGGCTTTGCCGCGATGACGAGATTGGGTTTAAGTCCGATCTTCGCATTCCTGTCGGGAAGTTCCTTCGTGATGTCTATTTTCTCAAGCAGCTCCCTCGTGCCCTTTCTTATGTCTTTGCTGTATGTTACTAGGATCTCTTTGTCTGTCATGGTAAAAAAGAGGCGGCCGTTAAGCCGCCGTCGTTACTTACTTATTTACCCTTTCAAGGTATTCCTTAGTCTCCGTGTTGACGCGGATTTTCTCACCCTGCTTGATGAAGATAGGTACTCTTACCCTGAGACCTGTCTCGGTGGTGACGTACTTTGTTGCACCCTGAACCGTATCACCCTTGACAGCTTCCTCAGCTTCAGCAACGGTGAAGACGATCTTTGCGGGGATGAGGACGTCGAGAACCTGCTCTTCCCAGAAGGTTGCGCGATAGGTTTCGCCTTCCTTCATGAAATACTGGTAGTCGGGGAAGGAAGCCATGGGAACCTCGATCTGCTCGAAGGTCTCAACGTTCATGAATGCGAAGTTGGTGCCGTCGTTGTAGAGATACTGAAGGTCCTTATCCTCAACTGTGATGTCCTCAGCGTTATCCTGGGACTTCATTGTCTCTGCGAGAACCTGACCTGTGCTGGGGCTCTTGAGCTTGAGACGTACGAAAGCGGAACCCTTACCGGGGTTTACGAATTCGCGATCGATGCAAACGAAAGGCTGACCCTTGATCAGAAGTGCAGTACCCTTATCAATCTGACCTGCTTTAATCATTTTCTATACCTCAATAAATTAATTTCTTATTGCCTTGGGACTTAAGGTCCGACATGTATAATATCAGAAAGGGGAAACAAAAGTAAAGGTGTTATCTCTTCTTTTCCCAGTATGCACATAAGCAGCCTGTCAAGCCCGATGGCAACCCCGCTGGAAGGGGGTATTGCGAGGTCGGTAAAGGAGAGATCCGCCCTGGGGATGGGGAGCTCAGTACCTTTTCTTTCATGCACGAGCCTTTCATACTCCTTTTCATAATAAATCCTTGTGACTTCAGGAGATGTCTCCTCCATATAGCAGTTTGCCACCTCTGTGCCGTTCATGTACATCTCCCAGCGGTGGCGGTAGGGCGCATCGGGATACTTCGCGGCCAGACAGTCGATCTGGTAAGGATAGTCGGTGAGGACGACGGGACAGTCCTTGGGAAGGGAGGTTTCCACGTAAGTGATGAAGATCCTGTTGAAGGTGTCATCCCAGCTTTCACCGTCGGGGACATAGAGTCCCCTCGCCTCAGCTTCAGCCCTGAGGCTCCCGTATTCCTGAACGGCATTCAGGTCTATTCCCGAGTACTCCCTGACGGCCTCCTTCACGCTCATGACACGAAACGGGGGCTTTGCGTAATCAGGGGTGTCAGGACGGCTTACGGCCCTGACGAGATCCTCGGTCAGGGAAATCGAGTCCATTTCGGTGTAACCCAGTGTGTAGTACTCCAGCATCGAGAACTCCGGATTATGGATATGGCCCAGCTGCTCGCTGTTCCTGAAGCAGCTGCTTATCTGGTAGATGGAGGGTGAGCCTGCGGCAAGCAGCTGCTTCATGAAGATTTCCGGCGAGGGAATCATGTAGAGATCGAGGTTGCCGGTGAACTCGTTCACGAAGCGGGTGCTGAAATTCTGAATCGTCGGTTCAGGTATGAGTGAAGGGGACAGGGTCGGAGTGAAAACTTCGAGATAATCCCTTGCGTCGAAAAAATTTCTTATCTCCCTGTACATCAGGGACCTGGCCTTCTGGCATGCGTAATCGAACATGGCATCCATTCTAGCTTTCTTGTAAGGATTTTAGCAACAGGCTATACTCCTGTAATATGGATGCCTATACGACCGACGAACCGATTTATGCACTTGCAACCCCTTACGCACCCTCTGCGATTGCAGTGGTGAGAACGAGCGGGGATAATGCCATAGAAATGATAAGCAGGGCCTTTTCAGGGGCAAAACGCCTCCTTTCGGCTCAGAATGCCACTCTTGTGCATGGCCGTCTCCGGGATGCTTCCGGATCGGATGTGGATGAGGTCGTGCTGGCCGTATACCGTAAGGGACACGGTTACACCGGTGAGGAAGCCGTCGAGATCAATGCACACGGCTCCCTCAGGGGACTGGACCGCATCTTCCGCCTGCTGGAGGAGCTGGGCTTCAGGAAGGCCAAAAAGGGTGAGTTCACCTACAGGGCCTTCATGCACGGCCGCCTGGACCTGACTCAGGCCGAAGCCGTCGAGGAACTCATCAGCGCCAAAAGCGAGAGCGTTCAGGCTGCCGCCCTGGACCGGCTTGAGGGTTCCCTGAAGAAAAAGCTGCAGGATATCAGAAGGAGACTTCTGATGATGAGTGCCTCCCTGGAGGTACAGCTCGACTACGCCGAGGATGAGATCCTGGAGGACTGGGTCATGCCGACAGCGGAACTGGATGCCATCATCAGTGAGCTTTCCCGGATCAGGGCAACGTACGATGCCTCCGCCCTCTGGAGGGAGGGTGCGAAGGTAGTTCTTGCCGGAGAGACCAATGCCGGAAAGAGCTCCCTGTTCAACCTCCTCACCAAGGAGGAGAGGGCGATAGTCTCCCCTGTGCGCGGTACCACCCGCGACTATCTTGAGGCCGATACGATGATTCACGGCATTCCCGTGAGGCTTTACGACACAGCGGGGCTGAGGGAAAGCGATGATGAGATCGAGATGGAAGGCATCAGAAGGAGTGAAAGACTCATCAGGGAAGCGGACCTCGTCCTCTATCTCGTGGCTCCGGGAGACAGTGAGGAGGTCTTATGGGATACTCCCACCATCACCGTCAGGACCAAGAGCGATCTCTCCCGCGGGGAGGGGCTTTCCGTCTCGGTAAAAAGCGGTGAGGGGCTTGATGAGCTGCTTGATGAGATAAAGCGCCGTCTTACGGAGGGAAGGGGAGATTTCTCCTCCTCGGTCATCATTGACAGCGAGAGGCAGAAGGATGCCCTGGACCGGCTCCTTTCCCAGCTTGAGTTCCTGGTGTCCCATGGTGATGAAAGTTATGATATCATCGCCCTCTTCTTCCAGAGCGCCCTCTCGGTGCTCGGTGAGATAACGGGTGAGGTTACGTCCGAAGAGCTTCTTGACACGCTCTTCTCGAATTTCTGTCTTGGTAAGTGATATGCGTGATTACGATATAATCGTCATCGGCGGTGGGCACGCCGGTATCGAAGCCGCCTCTGCGGCAGCCCGTGAAGGGTTTTCCACCCTTATGATAACCCAGTCGCTCGATGCCATCGGGCGTCTTTCGTGCAACCCTGCCATCGGAGGACTGGCCAAGGGTAACCTGGTGCGTGAAATAGATGCCCTGGGCGGTGAGATGGGCCATCTCATAGATGAGACCTTCATCCAGTTCAGGATCCTCAACAGGAGGAGGGGACCTGCAGTGCAGGCACCCCGTGCCCAGGCTGACAAGTTCTCCTACTCCCGCCGTGCCAAGGAGCGGCTGGAATCGATAAAGGGCCTTTCCCTCTTTATGGATACGGTCACGGACCTCATGACTGAGGACGGCCGGGTCATCGGAGTCGTGACGGAGCGGGGCTGGAAGATCAGTGCCAGGGCCGTGGTCATGACCACCGGAACATTCATGAACGGCAGGATCTTCATAGGTGAGTACGATGCACCGTGCGGACGTCTGGGAGAAAGCGCCGCTGTGGGACTCGGGGACGCGCTGAGGCGTCTCGGCTTCACTGTGGGCAGGATGAAGACGGGAACACCTGCAAGGGTGAGAAAATCATCACTGGACTTTGATGAGCTTGAAGTCCAGGAGGGTGATGAGGAGATCATCCCGTTTTCCTTTGACAATGATGAGATAATAAGGGATCAGCTTCCCTGTTACGTGACCTGGACCAATGAGGAAACCCACTCGATCATCAGGGAAAACATGCACCGCTCCCCGCTCTACGGGGGAAAGATCGTGGGAAAGGGGCCCCGCTACTGCCCCTCCATCGAGGATAAGGTGGTGAGGTTTCCCGAGCGCGAGCGCCATCAGATCTTCGTCGAGCCTGAGGGAATCGGGACTGAGGAGATGTATCTCAACGGTCTTTCCTCCTCATTGCCGGAGGAAGTGCAGCATCAGTTCATCAGGACACTTCCGGGACTGAGGCACGTTGAGATCATGAGACCTGCCTACGCGGTGGAGTATGACTATCTCGATCCCATCCAGCTTTATCCATCCCTGGAGACGAAGAGGCTTCAGAACCTCTTCGTGGCAGGTCAGACCAACGGTACCAGCGGTTATGAGGAAGCTGCCGCCCAGGGCCTCATCGCGGGCATCAATGCCGCACTGAAGCTGAAGGGAGAGGAACCTCTTATTCTGAAGCGCACCGAGGCTTACATCGGTGTTCTCATCGATGATCTCGTAACCAAGGGCACAAAGGAACCCTACAGGATGTTCACGTCCCGTGCCGAGTACCGGCTCTCGCTGAGGCATGACAATGCCGACCTGCGCCTTACCAGACTGGGATATGAGAAGCACTCAGTATCAGAGGAGAAGCTTGAGCGCCTTGAGAGGAAGCTTGAAAGGATGGATGACCTCAGGAATCTCATAAAGAGCCATAAGGAGCGGGGCAAGAACGGCCTTGACCTTCTTAAGGAGCCTGAGACCGACATGGCTTACATCGCTTCCAGGGTGCCTGAGATAAACTCCTATCCCCTCTCTGTCAGACGGGAGGTGGAGCTGGACATCAAGTATGAGGGCTATCTGAAGAGACAGGACAGCGAGGCCGCGAAGTTTGAAAAGAGCGAGCGCATCGCGATCCCGGCTGAGTTCGACTACGACTCACTGGACGGACTTTCAGCCGAATCCAGGGAGAAGCTTAAGCAGATAAGACCTGCCTCCGTGGGACAGGCCATGAGGATATCGGGTGTCAGGGTATCTGACATAGCGCTGCTGATGATGCATCTGCGAGGAGGTGCGAAGTGAGTGATCTTATAAGAGAAGGAGCCATGAAGCTCGGCCTTGCAGCGGATGATGAAAAGATCGCAAAGATCGAAAGGTTCATCAGCGAAATAGAGCTTTTCAACCCGGTGTACAGACTCGTGTCCTACAGGGAAAGGGATGAGCTCATAATACGCCACGTCCTGGACTCAATGGCGGGAGTTCCCGAGCTGATCACGCTCGCAAAGGGTCGTCCGATAGCGGACCTGGGCTCCGGTGCGGGGTTTCCGGGCATCATAATCGCGATCTTTTACGACGGACCGGTGGTGCTGGTGGAGCGTATGAAGCGCCGTGTGGATTTCCTCAGGAATGTAATCCTCCGCTGTAACCTTAAGAATGTCCGGGTGGTATGTAAGGATGTAAGCGAAGTGGATGAGAAGTTTCCGGTAATTACCTGCCGCGCATTCCATCCCGTCTATGACATCATCTCTGATGTGGACCGGATTCTTGAGACGGACGGAGTGTTCTGCGCCTACAAGGGAAGACAGAGCTATCTTCAGGCGGAGACGGAGAATCTTGGGAAGTACACCTGCACTTCAGTACCGCTTAAGGTACCGTTTCTCGATGAGGAGAGGTGCCTGGCGCTGATCAGAAGAGAAGAAGTATGAAAGATAAGAAGAGTAAGGAAATAAAGAAGAAAAAGAAGCTGATTTCACTGTTTCTGGGCCTTGTCCTGTTCCTTTCGGGAGCCGTTCTTGCGGCAGGGCCCTTTTTCCCTGCGGTCAGCTCCCTCACGGAGCCGCTATACGGATACACTGTAATCGCTGACGGACTCTATGCCCCCGTGGTTCCGGGCGCATTCCTGGCATTTCTGGGCATCTTCATCCTGGCGGTAAGGAGAAGGAGACCCTTCTCCCTCCTGCTCGTTCCTTACATGGCGTTCATCTATGCATCGGTTGCAGTCGCCGCAAGGTTCATGAGGGGTGATAAGGAACCAGCCTTCATAATAGACCGCCTTTCCGGTCGTCCCGCCTTTGTCTTCCTGATTCTGATCCTGGAAGTCATTCTCTTCATGCTCCTCATTGTGATCACATCATCACTCAATGCCGGAGCCAGGAAGAGGATGGAGCGCAGGAAGATCCGGGAGGAGAAGGCAGCTGAGGCTCCGCAGGCGAAAGCCACGGAGGATGCTGAGAAGGAGGAAGAAAAGAGCGACAGGCTCTCCCCGATATCATTCCCCACCGTGGAGAAGCTTCCCACCTTCACCACGTTCTCTTCAGCTGACATCAGGCCGGAGGACCTTCCGGAAAAGAGTGAGCCTGAAAAGGAAGCAGATCATATTTACGATGCCCCCACGGCATCGATTTCGGCGTTCCAGAGTGCAAAGGAACGGATTTCAGGAGCTTCTTCAGCAGAAAAGAAGCCTCGGACAACCATGCTGTCCAACTCCCTCGAACGCGCCAGGGCAAGCGGTGAGAATGCTACTCCCGCCCAGGGCCCGATTATTGGCTTTGAGGACAGGCGGGACAAAAAGAATGAGGACAGGGTTCCCTCGTCCATCGCCCCTTCAGGACTTCCGAAGAGTCATCCCCGCTACGGGATGTTCGAGGCTCTGAGGAAGAAGAATGTCCCTGAAGCGGAAAAGAAGGAGGAAGAAAGTGCGCCTGCTCCTGAGCAGAATGATGAGCCAAAATCCTCAATAGCACCCTCTGGCCTTCCGAAGGATCATCCCCGCTATGGCATGTTCGAAGCCCTTTCCCGTCCCCGGGACACTTCCAGCATACCTTCCCGTCCGTTTACCGGAAAGGAAGGAGGGGATGCCGTGCAGAGCGCACCGGGACCTGAGGTTGCCGCATCGCTTTCCGATGCCATAAGGATGAGAAAGCGTGCGGAGGATCAGGAGGCCCTCCTCAAGGCAAAGGAAGAGAAGGAGAGGGAAGCCCAGATAAAGCGCGAGGAGGAAGAGGCTGCCGAACGCATGAAGCTCCGCCTCATAGAGGAGGAGCGGGCCCGCAGGGAGCAGATGCTCCGCGAACAGTACAGGAAGGAAGCTGAGGAGCGGGTCAGAAAGGAGCTTGCCGAGCAGGGACTGCTGAAGGAAAAGGCCGATGATGATGTCCATGAGCTTCCCAGAAGCGAAGGCTATTACAACGCTGCCTCAACTGCGAAACCCGTCAACGGTGCCGAGCTTACCGATCCCGTGCCCGAAAAGGAGGAAAACTCAGCCTCCCAGATCGAGTTCAAGGTGGGAATCGGCGGGCTTGCCAGCAACAATGCCGGTGAGAGCGCGATACTGCAGAGACAGAACAGGGGATACACACCCCCGACTGCCGATCTGCTGAAAAGCTACCCTGCCGGAAGCTATGAGATCGATGACGCGACACGGGACCTCGGTGAGATCATGCGCTCCGTCATGCACGATTTCCGGGTGGAGGTGACCCTCATCAACATCATCAAGGGACCCACCGTCACCATGTACGAATATGATCTTGCCCCCGGAATCATGGTATCCAAGGTTACCAGCCTCCAGGACAACATCAGCATGCGTATCGGCGGAAAGCAGATCAGAATCCTGGCGCCCGTTCCCGGAAAGAGTGCCATCGGAATTGAGGTGCCCAATGAAAAGCGGATGACTGTAGGCTTCAGGGAGCTCCTTGATCCCCTGCGCCAGAGCGGCTTCAGGGTTCCCATGATCCTGGGACGCAACATCCTCGGTCAGCCGATGATGCTCGATGTCTCCAAGACCCCTCACCTGCTTATCGCCGGTACCACCGGTTCCGGTAAGAGTGTGTGCATAAACGGCCTCATTGTCTCGATTCTCTACACCAAGAGCCCCAAGGAGGTCAGACTCATCATGGTTGACCCCAAGGTGGTCGAGCTTCAGGTATACAACAGGATTCCCCACCTGCTGACTCCCGTAATCACGGAGCCGAAGCGGGTGCTCAAGATGCTCGCCTGGCTTGTTGAGGAGATGGAGCGCCGTTACAGGGTGTTCAGTCAGATAGGAACGAGAAACATCGAGGGCTTCAATGCCAACGTCCATACCCTGGGGTATGCAACGGAGAAGATGCCCTACATCGTGCTCATCATGGATGAGTTCGCCGATCTCATGACCGTCATCGGAAAGGACATTGAGGGATATGTTTCCCGCCTCATGGCCAAGGCCAGGGCAGCGGGCATCCATGTCGTGATGGCTACCCAGAGACCGTCCAGCGAGGTCATCACGGGTACGATCAAGAACAACATCCCGTCCCGTATCTCCTTTGCCGTCTCTTCGGCAATGAACAGCCGCATCATCCTCGATGAGTCAGGTGCCGAGAACCTGCTCGGTCGCGGTGACATGCTCTACCTTGCCAACGGCTCCAACAGCCTGAGCCGTATCCAGGGAGCGTTCCTCTCCGACGAGGAGGTCGACAAGGTCGTCCAGTTCGTCAAGAGTCAGGGCGAACCCGATTACCTCGATGAATCGATCTTCGAGGATGAGCCTGAGGATGATGAGCCCATCGATGAGGGGGACTTCGGATCAGGGGATGAGGACATGTACGAGAAGGCAAAGCAGATCGTCTTCGAGCGCAAGGGTGCCTCCGCATCCTACCTTCAGAGAAGGCTGGGTATCGGCTACAACAGGGCAGCCAAGCTCGTTGAGCAGATGGAAGAGGATGGCATAGTGGGACCTGCCAACGGTTCCAAGCCAAGGGAGATTCTGAAATATGAGTAAAAGTGCGATAAAAAACGGCGAAATAATAAGGGAGGAGGATGCAGTCCTCCCCATAACATCGAGGGAGGTGCAGTGCAACTACTCGGTCTATGAGGCCCTGAGGGTGCTCGGAGGTAAGGCGGTTCACCTTAAGGACCATGAAAAGCGCCTCAGGGAGAGTGCGGCAATGCTGAAGATGGAGATCCCGGAGCTCCCTCTGGAAAAGTGGATCGACACCCTGGTCGCCCATGACGGCCTTGAGGACGTGACGATGAGGATTCTCGTGGTCGGAGGCAGCAACGTCCAGGTTTTCATCACCTATACCGAGCTTCTTACCTATCCTGACAGCTACTATGATGAGGGTGTTGCCGTGACGACCTATCAGGGGGAGCGCTTCATGCCCACATGCAAGACCAGCAACCTGCTGTTAAGCTACCTCGCCCTCAATGACGCCCGGAGTAAGGGTGCCTTCGAGGCCCTGCTCGTGGACCGGAACGGGGAGGTGCTTGAGGGGACGAGGAGCAACTTCTATGCCCTGAAGGACGGCGTTGTATACACAGCGGACACCGATAAGGTACTCTCCGGTGTCACCAGACTCTCGGTGCTTAAGGCCCTTGAACTCATGGGTGTTCCCGTGGTGCTCAGGGCTCCGGGTGCAGAGGAAATAAAGAGTGCCGATGCGCTCTTCATCTCCTCCACCAGCATGGCCGCCATGCCGGTGTCCGTACTGGACGGAAAACCCGTTTCCACCGACAATGAATTCGTAAAAAAGATAATGAGATACGTAAGGGAGCACGAACTGGACTGATTACCCCCATCAGCTGATGGACAAAACCCTGTCAATAACATAATAATTAGAACTGATCAGGAATTTTACCACTCATTAGGATTATTATATGAATTTCAATCAGTTAGGATTAACGGACAGGGTTCTCGAGGGCATTAAGGATGCCGGTTTTGAGACCTGTACCAACGTGCAGGAGATGGTCCTGCCTGTTTCCCTCGGAGGCCGTGACGTCATGGTCCAGTCGAAGACCGGGTCCGGAAAGACCGCCGTCTATCTGCTCACCATAATGGAGCAGTATGCAAAACGTCAGAATGCGGGGCTTCCCCTTCCGGTAAGCCTCGTCATCGCTCCCACCAGGGAGCTTGCCCTCCAGATCGAGGAGGATGCGAAGCTGCTTTCAAAGCACCTGGACGGTTTCAGGGTAGGCTGCTTCTACGGCGGCGTCGGCTATGGCCGTCAGAATGAGGAGATCAGCTCCGGACTCGCCCTGTACGTGGGTACCCCCGGACGTCTGATCGATTTCGCCCAGTCCCGGAAAATTGATTTCAGGCAGTTCTCGATCGTCGTCATCGATGAGGCCGACAGAATGTTCGACATGGGCTTCTATCCCGATGTCCAGAGAATGTTCTCCCTGATGGTGAAAAGGGAGGAGCGTCAGACGCTCCTCTTATCAGCCACCCTTTCCACCAGGGTCAGGAACCTGGCCTGGGAGTATATGAACTCTCCCGTCGAGATTGAGAGCCAGCCGGAGGAAATAACCGTAAAGAACATCACTCAGGAACTCTTCCATGTTACCAAGGATGAGAAGTTCCAGCTCCTGCTTGACCTGCTGAAGAAGGAGGCTCCCAGAAGCTGCCTCATCTTCACAAACACAAAGGGTAAGGCCGTCGAGGTCTCAAAGCGTCTCACGATGAACGGTTACAGAACCGCATATCTCATGGGAGACATGGCCCAGAAGGACCGCCTTCAGGCACTTTCTAAGATGAAGGACGGCAAACTGGACATCCTGGTTGCGACCGACATAGCCGCCCGCGGCCTTCAGATCGATGATCTGGAGCTCGTCGTCAACTACGACATTCCCGAGGACTTCGAGGCATATGTCCACCGCATAGGCAGGACTGCCCGTGCCGGAAAGAGCGGAAAGGCAATCACGCTGGCGTGTGAGGAGTACATCTACGGCCTTGAAGCAATTGAGAACTACATCCAGATGAAGATTCCCGTGCTCTGGGCCGATGAGATCGGACTTGAGCATGTGGAGGACAAGAGCGAGGGCTTCAGACTTGCCGACAGACCCAGGGGCCAGAGAAAAGGCTCTTCGGGAAGGGGCTCTTCAGATAGAAGCCATTCCGAGAGGAGAAGGCCTGCCAGGACAGGTGAGGCAGCTGCTTCCGGAAAGAAGGGCGGTGAAAGGAAGAAGAAGGAAGTCGACTACGACAGACTTGCCAAGATGTCTCCCGAGGAAAGAATGTCCTACTACAAGAAGGCATATGGTGATAAGAGTGCAAAGAAGGAAGCTGCTGTCCCGCAGAAGACCAGGCCGACAAAGCCCGCTCCTCAGGACAATGTGAAAAAGACTCCCAAAGAGCCTCAGAAGCCCAGAAAGGAAGTCACTCCCATGCCCAAGGTTCAGAGTGCACCCGTCCAGAAGACCGTCGAGCCCAGGAAGAAAGGCTTCATCTCAAAGGTGCTCTCCCTCTTCAGGAGAGATAAATGAGTCTTCTGAAAAGATTCACCGCCTATTACAGGCCCTTCATGGGCCTTTTCATGCTGGACATAGTGATAGCGGCATTTTCATCCCTTCTTTCAATTCTCTTTCCCCTGCTTACCAGGTACCTGCTCAGTGTTCCCATCCCCGCAGGGGATTACAGGGGCATGTGCATCATCTTTGCGGTGATGCTCGCCGTTTACGTCATTCAGGCGGTCAGCAACTACATCCGCATCCGCTGGGGTCACAACCTGGGTGTCAGAATGGAGAATAAGATGAGGGAGGATCTCTTTGCCCACATCCAGACGCTCTCCTTCTCATACTTCGACAGGACCAAGACCGGTACGATCATGAGCAGGATCACCAACGATCTCTTCCAGATCGCGGAGGTGGCCCACCATGGTCCCGAGGATCTTCTGATCAGCGTTGCCACCATTGTCGGGGCTTACGTGCTGATGTTCATGATCAGCGTGCCGCTGGCACTGGTTTCCATAATCCCGCTCCCGTTCATGCTCTTCTACGGAATAGTCTTCGGACACCGGATGAAGGAGAAGAACAGGGCAGTGAGACGTTCCGTTGCCGACATCAACGTGGATGCGGAAAACTCCATTCAGGGGATCAGGGAAGTGAAGTCCTTCGCGCAGGAGAACTTCCAGAAGGACAAGTTTGACAAGTCAAACAGGAAGCTCCGTGCCACCAGGGAAGCCATGTATGCCCAGATGGCCTCATACCATGCGGGAATCGGGTTCATGAGGGATGCCTACTATCTTGTGACCGTTGCCGGAGGTGCCATTCTCATCGCACTCGGACACGCCGGACTGACCGACCTTCTGACCTTCGTCCTCTATGTTTCCGTGGTCGTTCCTCCCATCGACAGGCTCATAAACTTCACCGAGCAGCTCCAGCAGGGAATCGCATCCTTCGAGCGCTTTACCGAGGTCATGGACATAAGCCCCGAGATAAAGGACAGTGAAAATGCCACTGAGCTTGTGGTAAAGGACGGAAACATCGATTTCAGGGATGTGTCCTTCTCCTACGAGACGCGCGGAGGTGAACTGGTCACTTCCCATCTGGATCTGGAGATAAAGGGCGGCGAGAGAGTTGCCCTCGTGGGTGAAAGCGGTGCGGGAAAGACCACGATCGTCTCCCTCCTGGCCCGTTTCTACGAGAGGGACTCCGGTTCGATAACCATTGACGGAACCGACATAAAGGACGTCACTCAGGAATCCCTGCACAGGGCCATAGGCTTCGTGCAGCAGAGCGTCTTCCTCTTCGATGCCTCGATCAGGGAGAACCTGAAGTACGGCAAGAGCGATGCCACCGATGAGGAGCTCTGGCAGGCCCTCAGGGTTGCCAACCTCCACGATTTCGTTGCAGGACTTCCTGACGGACTGGATACGGAGGTCGGGGAGAGGGGTACGAGACTTTCCGGCGGACAGAAGCAGAGACTTTCCATTGCCCGGGTATTTCTCAAGAATCCTCCGATTCTTATATTCGATGAGGCAACAAGCAGTCTCGACACGGAGAGTGAGGCCCTCATCCAGGATGCCTTCAACAACATTTCAAAGGGAAGGACTTCCATTGTAATCGCACACAGATTGTCCACTATCGTCGATAGTGATAAAATCTTCGTCATAGATGAAGGTACCGTTAAGGAGGTGGGAACCCATAAGGAGCTCCTGGCACGAAACGGCCTTTATACCAGACTGTATAACATCAAAAGGGATGAGTTATGATTAAATTCCTGAAACTGCTGATAGCCGTCATCATCGTCGTGCCGTTCTTCATTTTAAGCTATGTTCCCCTGTTTCTCGCCTTCGTCCTTAAAAAGTGCGGGAAGAAGAATGCTTCCGAAGCCATACTGAACGTATCTGCTCATTTCCTGATAAAGCTGATCTTCCTCATGCTCGGAGGAAGGGTGAAGGTAAAGGGCCTTGAGAACATCCCGACGGAAGGAAGAATCTGCTTCATCGGTAACCATACCTCCCTTCTGGACTGTATCGCCGTCATGTATCCCAGAAAGGTCTTTACCGGATTCATCGGCAAGGTCGAGATTAAGAAGATTCCGCTGGTAAACACCTGGTTCTCCTTACTCAACTCGGTATACATCGACAGGAAGAGCCCCAGGGACTCCATCAAGGCAATTCTTCAGGGCTCTGAAAACATCAGAAACGGCAAGGCCATGACTATCTTTCCAGAGGGAACGAGAAGCAAGGACGGTACCATCCATGAGTTCAAGGCCGGATCCTTCAAGATGGCCACCCGTGTCGATGCCGTCATCTGTCCCGTTGCCATCAAGGGAACGAGATATCTCTTCGAAACACCGTATTCCCTTTTCAGAAAGGATGTTTACATTTCCTTCCTCCCGCCCGTTGTCACCGAAGGCATGAGCGAGGATGAGAAGAAGGACATCCATGCACTTGTGGAAGAGAGCATAAGGGCAGAGTATGAGGCCCTTCCTGCTGTCGGAAAGAAGAAGTAATGCTCGAAGTAAAGAATCTCACATTCCGCTATGAAAGCTATGAAAGCACCTCTTCCAGGGTGCTTTTAAATAATGTTTCCTTCACCCTCAGGAAAAATGAGAACATCCTGATCCTGGGGCGTCCCGGTGCGGGAAAGACGACCCTGTCCTTCATCCTTTCGGGCCTTACCCCAAAGTACAATGACGGAGAACTCACCGGCACGGTACTCTATGACGGAAAGGGCGTGGATGAAGAACTTGAGGAGCTTACGGTCTTCTCCCTGGTTCCCCAGAACACTGCCGATTCCATGATAACCTCCACAGTCGAGGAGGAGCTGGCATTCCCGCTGGAGTCCCTCGGAATGGACGTGGAAGAGATGGAGCGCCGCATCACCGAAGTATGCTCCGGATGGGGACTGGAGCGTCTCAGATATGTGGGAACCCAGGAGCTCAGCGGCGGTGAGAAGCGGCGTCTCATGCTTGCATGCGCTGAAGTCACCGATCCTGATTACATGATCTATGATGAGGCCTTTGATGATCTTGATGTCTCCTACAGGGAAAAACTTGCAAAGATACTGCAGAAAAGGGAAAGAGCTTCCATCGTCACCGCAAGCCACTTCCTCTCCTGCTTCACGGGACTCTTCGATGAGGTATACATTCTGGACGGCACCCTGAAAAGAGCCGATTCCCATATGGTCGCAGCCTTTTCCGAAATACCCCGGATGACATTTCCGCCCGTAACTTCAGATGATGTTCTTTCCGTGCGCGATCTTAAGTTCACCCATCCCCACCGCAGCATCAGTGAGGAGGTGCCCTTCCGCCTCACGGTTCCCGAGTTCTCGCTCCGCCGCGGGGAAGTCATAACTCTGACAGGCCCCAACGGCTCCGGTAAGTCCACGTTTTCATCTCTTCTATGCGGGCTCTATGCACCCGAGTCGGGTGTCATAGCCTGCAGGGGCAGATCACTGGATCGAAAGGAGCTTGCCAGGACCGTGGGATATATGTTCCAGAATCCGGACTGGCAGATCTTCCTCCCGACAGTAAGGGATGAGCTTTCCTTTGCCTATGAGCGGGAAAGGATGAAAAGATCTGAAACAGATGCTAAGGTTGATGAACTCACCCGCCTCTTCAATCTTGATCCCGGCAGTATCGCAACCATGATGAGCTACGGGGAGAGGAAAAGACTCCAGGCGGCAGTTTACTACAGCCTGAAGAGACCCTTCTGCATCCTCGATGAGCTGGACAGCGCACTCAGCTATGATGAGAGTGCGTCGCTCATCACCCTGCTGGCCGCTCAGGGGGCGGGGATAATCCTCATCACCCACGATGAGGCCTTTGCCCGGGCCGTTTCGGACAGGGGCTACAGTGTAAAGGACGGTGTCGTCAATGCGTTATGATTCCTTCATTGCGGGCAACTCGCCTTACCATCGCTTCGATGTGCGGGCAAAGATCATATTCACGGTCCTTATGTGCGTCTCCGTGTTTTTTGCAATGCCGCTCTGCCTTCAGTATACCCTTACAGTCCTTGCACTCATCCTGTCCCTTTCATCAGTCGGAGTGAAGACGACTCTGAAGACCCTCAGCCTGACGCTGCCGGTCGTCATCTTCATGATCCTCTTCATGCCGCTTCAGGAAAGGTCGGGCCTGCCGCTTGTCACCATAAGGGGCTTCACACTCATCACCCATGAGGGACTCATGACCGTGCAGGTACTTCTGAACCGTTTCATAACGATATCGGTACTGTGCACGCTTTTGATCCAGACGGCCTCCTCCCGGGACATCCTGCTGGCCCTGAGATTCTTCCGCCTGCCATATAATGCCTCGCTGGTACTCTCACTCGCCCTGAGATTCATTCCCTCATTTGCCTCCACATTCTCCCGCATCAGGGATTCCCAGAGGCTGAGACTTCCCAATCCCGATGAGAACGAAAAGGGGAAGGGCGGATACATAAGCCTGATGCCGACCTTCACTTCAGCCCTCGTCGTGGCACTTAAAAGTATCGGAACCACAGCCGCATTCCTGGACCTGAGAGGGTACGGAAGAAATGTGAAAAGAAGTGATTTTCATCGTCTTCCCATGGGCCTGAAACAGTTTACACATTTGGCAGTTAGCGTTATTCTTCCGTTAATATTTATGGTCACACTGGAGGTCATTTATGGCTAAGGAAAAGAGTGATACGGTCAAGATCGCAACCCTTGCAATAGCAATCGCGGTGGTCGCCGTATTCACCATGATAATCAAGATACCCACTGCAAGAGGGTACCTCAATCCCTGTGATGTGGCAATCTGCTTCATCGCTTACACTCTCGGACCCGTTACCGCAGGTCTTTCCGCCGGAATCGGAACTGCTCTTGCCGACGTGCTCGGCGGCTATCCCCAGTGGGCCCTCATCAGCTTCCTGGTCCATGGCCTTGAAGGCCTCGTAATGGCTCTCATCATGAAGGGTGACAGCGTGAGCTGGGCAAAGAAGCTCATTGCCGGTGCCCTCTGCATGATTATAGTGGCAGGCGGCTACTGCCTCCTGGCAGGTGCCTTCCTCACCGGTTTCCCGACCGCAGTTGCCGAGATCCCCGGCAACCTCATTCAGAGCGGAGTGGGCGTGGTCGCAGGTCTTGCATTAAGCGAGGCTGTCAGAAAGGCCTATCCGCCCGTAAGATCAATTTCCTGGTAGGGAGGAACAATGAATACTTCTCACGATCTCGTAATAGTGCTCGACTTCGGTGCCCAGTACAGCCAGCTTATCGCAAGGCGCGTGCGTGAGCTCGGAGTCTACAGCCAGATCGTCCCTTTCAACACAAGTGCGGAGGAGATCAGAAAGATGGCGCCCAAGGGAATCATCTTCTCCGGTGGACCGGCTTCGGTCAGCCAGGAAGGCTCCCCAAGGCCCGATAAGGAAGTCTTCTCTCTTGGAATTCCCGTCCTCGGTATCTGCTACGGTCTTCAGGTCATGTCCCTCCTGCTGGGAGGAAGTGTCACCTGCCCGGAGAAGAAGGAGTACGGAATTGCCAACATCTCGATCAGGGGAAAGGGTGAACTTTTAAAGGACATTCCTGACCACAGTCAGGTGTGGATGAGCCATGGAGACAGCGTTTCAGCCATTCCCGAGGGCTTCGTAACCACAGCCGATACGCCGAACTGCCCATACACCGTCATTGAAAACAGTGAAAGGAAGTTCTACGGCGTTCAGTTCCATCCCGAAGTCGTGCACTCCGTGGATGGTCAGAAGATGCTTTCGAACTTCGTTCTCGGCATCTGTAAGGCCACTGCCGACTGGAACATGGGCAACTTCATCAATGAACAGGTGGAGCGCATCAGGGAAGAAGTCGGCGACGGACAGGTTCTCTGCGGCCTTTCCGGTGGTGTCGATTCCTCAGTTGCCGCTGTCCTGATACACAGGGCGATCGGGGACAGACTTGTATGTGTCTTCGTCAACAACGGCATGCTGAGAAAGCATGAGGCGGAAAATGTACTCGAGCTTTTCGGAAAACACTTCAACATGAGACTGCAGTACGCCGATGCAGAGGAAGCCTTCCTTACCGCCCTCAAGGGCAAAACCGATCCCGAGGACAAGAGAAAGACCATCGGAAAGCTTTTCGTCGATACCTTCTATAATGAAGCAAGAAAGTGCGGTGACATAACCCACCTTGCTCAGGGTACGCTCTATCCGGATATCGTTGAGTCCAAGTCCCCCTTCGGAGGCCCCACATCGACGATCAAGTCGCACCACAACGTGGGCGGACTTCCTGAGGATCTCAAGTGGAAGCTGCTCGAGCCCCTTAAGGAGCTCTTCAAGGATGAGGTACGTGAACTTGGACGTGAGCTCGGACTTCCCGAGGAGCTTGTCGACCGTCATCCCTTCCCCGGTCCCGGACTTGGTGTAAGGTGTATCGGTGAAGTGACCAAAGAGCGTCTCGACACTCTCCGTGACGTGGATGCCATTTTCATCGAGGAGATAAGAAAGGCAGGTCTCTACGGTGAGATCTGGCAGGCCCTTGCAGACCTCCTTCCCGTAAAGAGCGTCGGTGTTCAGGGGGATGAGAGAACATACAGGGAAGTATGCACCCTCCGTGCCGTAACAAGTCAGGATGCAATGACCGCAGACTGGTACCGCATGCCCTATGATGTCATGCAGAGATGCGCATCGCGAATATGCAATGAGGTCAAAGGGGTAAACAGGGTACTTTACGACATCACCTCTAAACCACCAGGAACAATCGAGTGGGAATAGTATATAAATAAAGCCTAACTCATGATAATATAAGAAGTTAGGCTTTTATTTTATACTGTTATTGTACCATTTCTGTACCTAGAAAAGGAATTAGTGGTGTCAAATGGATACTTATTGACATATCGAATCAAGTTTTTCTGTAACATCTTCTTCTTTTTCTTTATAAAGGTGAGAATACGTTCTTAGATTCGTTTCTATATTTTTCATGCCCTAATCTTTCAGAGACTAGCTTTACTGGAGTACCCATATTATTGGAAGGGTTGCATGTGAATGCCCATACACTATAATAAAGACAAATCGGAAAATCCCTGA